>NZ_JAJPWK010000006.1:0-446635 GCF_046549115.1 Streptomyces sp. x-19
AGCCAGGATCAAACTCTCCGTGAATGCTTACCGGTAATCCGGCAATAACACTCGCGTTGAGCGGAACCATGAGGAGGAATAATCCTCACAGTTCACAGCGTCCTCGCTGTGCGCCTCCCAAGCTTGGGAGGACTTTTCAAAGGAACCTCATCTCCATGATGGAGACGGGGTATCAACATATCTGGCGTTGACTTTTGGCACACTGTTGAGTTCTCAAGGAACGGACGCTTCCTTTGTGCCTGTTTCACCAGGCTCTCCGGGCGCTTCCCTTCGGTCTTGCGTCTCCGACTCTATCAGATCCTTTCGGCCCTGATTTTCGCCGGTGCGATCCGGCCTTTCGGCTTTCTCGCGGTTCCAACCTTACCAGATCCGTTTCCGTCTCTGGCCCCCTGCTGGAGCGGGGTCCGGCCGATTCGCTTTCGCTTCTCGACCTTTCCGACTTTATCAGATCCTTTTTCGTGTCCGGCCCGCTCCTCGATGAGGCGCAACCGTCTCGAATTCGGCTCCGAATTCTTGTCGGAATGATTTGCCTTTCGGCTGTTCCGACTTTAACAGAATAATCTGAATCAGAATTCCGCAACCCGTGGGAGGCTGCCACGCACGTAGCGCGCGGTGCTTCCCGTTCTGGCGGAGCCGTAAACGTACTGGAGCGGGGCGCCCGGATGCAAATCCTGGCGCCCCGCTCCTACTTGAGGACCGTCGGACGGTCCGTCCGTCAGACCTCGACGACCACGGGGAGGATCATCGGGCGGCGACGGTAGTTGTCGGACACCCACTTGCCGACCGCACGGCGGATCAGCTGCTGGAGCTGGTGGGGTTCGGCGACGCCGTCCTGGGCCGCCTTGGACAGCGCCTCGTCGATCTTGGGGATGACGGCGTCGAACACCGAGTCGTCGATGCCGGAGCCGCGGGCGTGGACGTTGGGTCCGCCGACGGTCTTGCCGGTGCTGCTGTCGACGACCACGAAGACCGAGATGATGCCCTCGTCGCCCAGGATGCGGCGGTCCTTGAGGTGCGTCTCGGTGACGTCGCCGACCGAGAGGCCGTCGACGTACACGTAGCCGGCCTGGACCTTGCCGGCGATCCTGGCGATGCCCTTGACCAGGTCGACGACGACGCCGTCCTCGGCGATGACGATGCGGTCCTTGGGGATGCCCGTCAGTGCGCCCAGCTCGGCGTTGGCGCGCAGGTGGCGCCATTCGCCGTGCACCGGCATGAGGTTCCTGGGCTTGCAGATGTTGTAGAAGTACAGCAGCTCGCCGGCCGAGGCGTGGCCCGAGACGTGGACCTTGGCGTTGCCCTTGTGGACCACGTTCGCGCCCCAACGGCTGAGGCCGTTGATCACCCGGTAGACCGCGTTCTCGTTACCGGGGATGAGCGACGAGGCCAGGATGACCGTGTCGCCCTGGACGATGCGGATCTGGTGGTCGCGGTTGGCCATCCGGGACAGGGCGGCCATCGGCTCGCCCTGGGAGCCCGTGCAGACCAGGACCACTTCGTCGTCCGGCAGGTCGTCGAGGGTCTTGACGTCGACGACCAGGCCCGCGGGGACCTTGAGGTAGCCCAGTTCACGGGCGATGCCCATGTTGCGGACCATCGAGCGGCCGACGAAGGCGACCCGGCGGCCGTACTCGTGGGCCGCGTCGAGGATCTGCTGGATGCGGTGCACGTGGCTGGCGAAGCTGGCGACGATGATCCGCTTGTCGGCGCTGGCGAAGACCTGGCGCAGCACGTTGGAAATGTCGCGCTCGGGCGGGACGAAGCCCGGGACCTCGGCGTTCGTGGAGTCGGACAGCAGGAGGTCGATGCCCTCCTCGCCGAGCTTGGCGAAGGCCGGGAGGTCGGTCAGCCGGCGGTCCAGCGGGAGCTGGTCCATCTTGAAGTCGCCGGTGTGCACGACCATGCCCGCCGGGGTGCGGATGGCGACCGCGAGGGCGTCGGGGATGGAGTGGTTGACGGCGACGAACTGGCACTCGAAGGGGCCCAGGCGCTCGCGGTCGCCCTCGGCGACCTCCAGCGTGTACGGGCGGATCCGGTGCTCCTGGAGCTTGGCCTCGATGAGGGCCAGGGTCAGCTTGGAGCCGATCAGCGGGATGTCCGGCTTCTCCCGGAGGAGGTAGGGGACACCGCCGATGTGGTCCTCGTGGCCGTGCGTGAGCACGATGCCGTCGATGTCGTCGAGGCGATCCCTGATGGACGTGAAGTCCGGCAGGATCAGGTCGATTCCGGGCTGCTCCTCCTCGGGGAAGAGCACTCCGCAGTCGACGATCAGCAACCGGCCGCCGTACTCGAAGACCGTCATGTTGCGGCCGATCTCACCCAGGCCACCGAGGGGGGTGATACGCAGGCCGCCCTTGGGCAGCTTCGGCGCGGCGCCGAGCTCAGGATGCGGATGACTCAAAAGACTCTCCTCACCACGCGCGCCACGCTGCCGTCGAGGCACGTGGCGCGCATGACATTCGTGCACTTGCTATGTGGCGGTTGTGTGGTCCATATGCAGTTGTGAAGTCTGTGTTCTACAGCTGTACCCCGCCGGCGGCGAGATCGCGCTTGAGCTGTTCGGTCTCCTCGGGCGAGAGGTCGACCAGGGGCAGCCGCAGCGGGCCGCTGGGCAGGCCCTGGAGGTCGAGCGCGGCCTTGGTCGTGATCACGCCCTGGGTGCGGAACATGCCGGTGAAGACGGGCAGCAGCTTCTGGTGGATCTCCGTCGCCTTGGCGACGTCACCGGTGAGGTGGGCGTCGAGGAGGGCGCGCAGCTCCGGGGTGACGACGTGGCCCACGACCGAGACGAAGCCGACCGCGCCGACCGAGAGCAGCGGGAGGTTGAGCATGTCGTCACCGCTGTACCAGGCGAGGCCGGAGCGGGCGATGGCCCAGCTGGCGCGGCCGAGGTCGCCCTTGGCGTCCTTGTTGGCCACGATCCGCGGGTGCTCGGCGAGCCGGACCATGGTCTCGGTGTTGATCGGGACGCCGCTGCGACCGGGGATGTCGTAGAGCATCACCGGGAGGTCGGTGGCGTCCGCGATGGCGGTGAAGTGGCGCAGCAGGCCCTCCTGCGGGGGCTTGCTGTAGTACGGCGTCACCGCGAGCAGGCCGTGCGCGCCGGCGTCCTGCGCGGCGCGGGCCAGTTCCAGGCTGTGACGGGTGTCGTTGGTGCCGGCTCCGGCGACGACGAAGGCGCGGTCGCCGACGGCTTCGACCACGGCGCGGACCAGCTGGGCTTTCTCCGCATCGCTGGTGGTCGGGGACTCGCCGGTGGTGCCGTTGACGACAAGGCCGTCGTTGCCGGCGTCCACCAGGTGTGCGGCGAGCCGCTGCGCGCCGTCGAGGTCGAGAGCGCCATCCGCCGTGAACGGCGTGACCATGGCGGTCAGTACCCGCCCGAAGGGGGTCTGCGGTGTGGAAGTCGGAGCCATGGGTCCCACGCTACTCGTAGGGCGCCGCCGGGTGTGCCTCTGGGGAGGAGGGATGTGGACTCCGGCACTGCCTGCTCGGGGGTTCAAGCAGTGCCGGGTCCGTTCGTTCAGCGTAGATGAACTTCTCAAAGTGCCGCAATCCGGACACCTCGGACGGGTATTCCGGGGCCCGGGGGTGCGGCCCGTCGGACGGGCCGCACCGTGCGCGGTCGGGGCACTACGGGGCGATGCGGCCGTTGGCGTTGAAGGCGGCGTAGGTGAGGGGCATGAGCGTGGCCCAGTGGGCCTCCATCCGCTCGCCGACCATCTCGATCTCGCGCTGCGGGAAGGAGGGGACCTTCGCCTGCTCGTGCTGCGTGCGCAGGCCGAGGAAGTGCATCAGGGACCGGGCGTTGCAGGTGGCGTACATCGAGGAGAAGAGGCCGACCGGGAGCACCGAGCGGGCGACCTCGCGGGCCACGCCGGCGGCGAGCATCTCCTGGTAGGCGGTGTACGCCTGGCGGTAGGTGTCCTCCATGACGCGGCCGGTGAGCTCGTGCTGCGCGGAGGTGCCCTCGACGAACTCGTACTTCCCGGGGCGGCCCTGCTGGACGAGCTTGCGGGACGCGCCGGGGACATAGAAGACCGGGTCCAGCTGGCGGTAGCGGCCGGACTCCTCGTTGTACGACCAACCGACGCGGTGCCGCATGAACTCGCGGAAGACGAAGATCGGTGCGCTGACGAAGAACGTCATGGAGTTGTGCTCGAACGGGCTGCCGTGCCGGTCCCGCATCAGGTAGTTGATCAGGCCCTTGGAGCGCTCCGGGTCCTTCTGGAGCTCCTCCAGGGACTGCTCGCCGGCCGTCGAGACCCGGGCCGCCCAGAGCACGTCGCTGTCCGCTGCGCTGTGCTTGACCAGCTCGACCGTCACCTCGCTGCGAAAGCTGACGGGTGCGCTCTCGGCGCTGTCGGGGGTGTGGGACACCGGCGGTTCCTTCCGTTCGTTCCTCGTGCGCGTCCAGCCTACGGCCCGCCACTGACAGCCAGGGAAATGCCAACTGATGCTGTGTTAGCGGACAAAGCGGAAAAAGGCACCCCCCGCCTGCGCGCCAGTGGGCGGCGGTTGATATTTTTCACAGAAGTAACGGAAAACGGGCACCAAACGGACGCCTCAGCCGTCTCTACCTGTGACAGTGCCCACTACAAGGTTCCTAGGAGAGCCCCCTCATGTTCCGCCGGCGAGAGCCCGTCCCGTTCGCCTTCGTTGCCGAGGCAGACCGGTTCCGCAGCAATATCACTCCCCCGCCGCGCCCGCGCCGCTCGCGCGCCCAGTTCCTCGGCCAGTCCCTGATCACACTCACTGTGGTGGGCGGCCTGACGGGCGCCCTGCTGTTCGGCCTGCCGGCCCTCCAGCAGGACACCTCCGGTTCGACCGGGGTGCACCAGTCCGAGGCTGCGCACCGCTGATTCGGCGGCGGAGCGGGCCACCGGGTGGTTCCGCTCCGCCGGTCCCGATAGCCTCACCGCTCACAGCTTCCGTCGGCATGCGATTCCGTGCTGACCAGCCCCGAGTGAGGACCAGCCGTGCCCCTGCCCTTCCTGACGGCCGACCGCGCCCTCCAGGCCGACGGCCGCGCGGATCCCTTCCCCCCGCCGGTCCACGACCCCGAGCACTGGCGCCGTCCTTACCGTCCGGGGCCGTGGCGGGTGGGAGCGGCGGCGGTGTTGCTGCTGCTCGCCTCGTTCGTCCTGCTCTCCGCGCTGATCATCGCGCTGGCCGGGTCACCGGTCGGGGCCGGGATCTGCGCCGCGGTGGCGGTGCTGGTGATCGCGCTGGCGCTGCGCCTGGTGCGGGTGGGGGTCTGGGTGAGCGCCCGGGGGCTGCGGCAGGTGAACCTGCTGCGCACCACCACCCTGCCGTGGTCCGCGGTCGCCGTGGTCCGCACGGTCCAGCAGCCGGTGCGCTGGCTCGGGCTGCCGCGGACGGTGCAGGGCCAGGCGCTGCGCATCGAGCGGGTACAGGGCGAACCGCTGCGGACGCTGCTGAGCGATCGCAACGGGGACTTCCTGGGCCGCTCCGAGACGTTCGAGCGGGCCGCCGACGTGCTGGAGACCTGGGCGTCGGAGTACCACCGCCCCTGAGAACGCCGAACGCCCGGTTCCGTACGGTGCTTCCGTACGGAACCGGGCGTTCGGCGTTCGCGGGTCGTCAGCCGGTGCGGGCCGGCTCGCCGGGGACCGGCCTGCCGTCGTGCAGGGCGATGGCGCGCTGCATGGCCTTGCGGGCGCGCGGGGTGTCCCGGGCGTCGCGGTAGGCGACGGCGAGTCGGAACCAGGTGCGCCAGTCGCCGGGCGCGTCCTCGGTCTCCTCCTGCCGCCGGGCGAAGACGGCGTCGGCCGCCTCCCGGTCGATCCGGCCGCCGGGGGTGCGCGCGAGGTCGTCGACGGGCAGGCCGCCCTCCGCCGCCAGCTCGCCGGCCAGCCGGTTCGCGTCGCGGGCGAAGCGGGTGTTGGCCCACAGGAACCAGCCACCCAGGAACGGCAGGACGAAGGCCACCGCGCCCATGCCCATCGCCGCCGGTTGCCCGGTCAGCAGGAGCAGTACGCCCTCCATCGCCACCACGCCGAAGACCAGCACCAGCACGGTGGCGAGGAAGAAGTACGTGATCTTTCCGCCCATGGTCGTCAGTCCAGATCGAGGAAGTTCTCCAGGCCCACCGTCAGGCCCGGGGCGGACACCACGCGCCGCACGCCGAGCAGGATGCCCGGCATGAAGCTGCTGTGGTGCAGCGAGTCGTGGCGGATGGTGAGGGTCTCGCCCACCCCGCCGAGCAGCACCTCCTGGTGGGCCAGCAGGCCGCGCAGCCGCACCGAGTGCACCGGGACGCCGTCCACGTCCGCGCCGCGGGCGCCGTCCAGGGCGGTCGTGGTGGCGTCCGGCTGCGGCGGGCAGCCGGCCTGCGCGCGGGCCTCGGCGATCAGCCGGGCGGTACGGGCGGCGGTCCCGGACGGGGCGTCCGCCTTGTTGGGGTGGTGCAGCTCGACGATCTCGGCGGACTCGAAGAAACGGGCCGCCTGCTGCGCGAACCGCATGGTCAGCACCGCACCGATGGAGAAGTTCGGGGCGATCAGCACGCCGGCGCCGGGGGCGGCGTCGAGCCAGCTGCGCAGCTGCGTGAGGCGTTCGTCGGTCCAGCCGGTCGTGCCGACCACACCGTGGATGCCGTGCCGCAGGCAGAAGTCGAGGTTGTCCATCACCGCGTCGGGGGTGGTGAGTTCCACCGCGACCTGGGCGCCGGCCTCGACCAGCGTCGAAAGCTCGTCGCCGCGGCCGAGGGCCGCGACCAGCTCCATGTCGTCGGCGGCCTCGACGGCCCGGACGGCCTCGGAGCCGATGCGCCCCTTGGCTCCCAGGACGGCCACGCGCAGCTTGCTCATCGTTTTCCGCTCTCTCTCGTGGTGGGACGCCCGCTGATGCCGTCGCCTAGGCGACGGCATCCTCCAGGCGGGCCGCCTGCCGGTCCTTCAGGGGGCCGATGACGGACAGCGAGGGGCGTGCGCCCAGGACATCACGGGCCACCGCGCGGACCTCGTCCGGGGTCACGGCCGATATCCGGGCGAGCACCTCGTCGACCGACATGTGCTCGCCCCAGCACAGTTCGCTCTTGCCGAGGCGGTGCATCAGCGCGCCGGTGTCCTCCAGGCCGAGGACCGTGGAGCCGCGCAACTGGCCGATCGCGCGCCGGATCTCGTCGTCGGTGAGGCCCTCGGCCGCCACCGTGTCGAGCTCGTCGCGGCAGATCTTGAGGACGTCGTGCACCTGGTTGGGCCGGCAGCCGGCGTAGACGCCGAAGAGTCCGCAGTCGGCGAAGCCCGAGGTGAAGGAGTACACGCTGTAGGCCAGGCCGCGCTTCTCCCGGACCTCCTGGAACAGCCGCGAACTCATCCCGCCGCCCAGGGCGGTGTTGAGCACGCCCATCGCCCAACGCCGGTCGTCGTTGCGGGACATGCCGGGCATGCCGAGGACGACGTGGGCCTGCTCGGTCTTGCGGCCGAGGAGTTCGACCTGGCCGGCGGTGCGGATGGCGCGGTGGCCGGCGCGCGGCGCGATCGGGGCGGCGTCCGTGCGGCCCAGCGCACCGGCCTGCTCGAAGGCGCGGCGCACCTGCCGGACGACCTTGGCGTGGTCGACGTTGCCCGCGGCGGTGACGACCAGGTGGGTGGGGTCGTAGTGCTTCTTGTAGAAGCGGCGGATGCGGTCGGCCGAGAGCGCGTTGACGGTGTCGACGGTGCCCAGGACGGGGCGGCCCAACGGGGTGTCGCCGAGCATGGTGTGCGCGAACAGGTCGTGCACGCAGTCGCCCGGGTCGTCCTCGGTCATCGCGATCTCTTCGAGGATCACCCCGCGCTCGGCGTCGACGTCCTCGCCGTCGATCAGCGAGCCCGTGAGCATGTCGCACACCACGTCGATGGCGAGCGGCAGGTCGGTGTCGAGCACCCGCGCGTAGTAGCAGGTGTACTCCTTGGCCGTGAAGGCGTTCATCTCGCCGCCGACGGCGTCGACGGCCGCGGAGATGTCCAGCGCGGAGCGCCGCTGGGTGCCCTTGAAGAGCAGGTGTTCGAGGTAGTGGGTGGCGCCGTTCAGGGACGGGGTCTCGTCGCGGGAGCCGACGTGCGCCCAGATCCCGAAGGTGACGGAACGGACGGTGGGCAGCGTCTCGGTGACCACGCGCAGCCCGCCGGGGAGCGTGGTGCGGCGCACCGTGCCGGCGCCCGCGGCGCCCTTCAGAAGCGTTTGGGTACGGGCGACGGCCCGCCCCTCCGAGGAGGTGCGGGCCGTCGTCGCGTGCGTGCGGGACGTCACTTGGCGGCGTCGTCCTTCGTGTCGTCCTTGGCGGCGTCCTCGTCCTCGACCACGGGGATCAGGGAGAGCTTGCCGCGCTGGTCGATCTCGGCGATCTCGACCTGGACCTTGGCGCCCACGCCGAGCACGTCCTCGACGTTCTCGACGCGCTTGCCGCCGGCCAGCTTGCGGATCTGCGAGATGTGCAGCAGGCCGTCCTTGCCCGGGAGCAGGGACACGAACGCACCGAAGGTGGTCGTCTTGACGACCGTGCCCAGGTAGCGCTCGCCGACCTCCGGCATGGTCGGGTTGGCGATGCCGTTGATCGTGGCGCGGGCGGCCTCGGCGGCCGGGCCGTCGGCGGCACCGATGTAGATGGTGCCGTCGTCCTCGATCGTGATGTCGGCGCCGGTGTCCTCCTGGATCTGGTTGATCATCTTGCCCTTGGGGCCGATGACCTCACCGATCTTGTCCACCGGGATCTTGACGGTGATGATCCGCGGCGCGTTCGGGGACATCTCGTCCGGGACGTCGATGGCCTCGTTCATCACGTCGAGGATGTGCAGGCGCGCGTCACGGGCCTGCTTCAGCGCGGCGGCCAGGACCGAGGCGGGGATGCCGTCGAGCTTGGTGTCGAGCTGGAGCGCGGTGACGAACTGCTTGGTGCCGGCGACCTTGAAGTCCATGTCGCCGAAGGCGTCCTCCGCACCGAGGATGTCGGTGAGGGCGACGTAGTGGGTCTGGCCGTCGATCTCCTGGGAGATCAGGCCCATGGCGATGCCGGCGACCGGGGCCTTGAGCGGCACACCGGCGTTGAGCAGCGACATCGTGGAGGCGCAGACCGAGCCCATGGACGTCGAGCCGTTGGAGCCCAGCGCCTCGGAGACCTGGCGGATCGCGTAGGGGAACTCCTCGCGCGTCGGCAGCACCGGCGCGATGGCGCGCTCGGCGAGCGCACCGTGGCCGATCTCGCGGCGCTTGGGCGAGCCCACGCGGCCGGTCTCACCGACGGAGTACGGCGGGAAGTTGTAGTTGTGCATGTAGCGCTTGCGGGTCACCGGGGAGAGGGTGTCCAGCTGCTGCTCCATGCGGAGCATGTTGAGGGTGGTGACGCCCAGGATCTGGGTCTCGCCACGCTCGAACAGCGCGGAACCGTGCACCCGCGGGATCGCCTCGACCTCGGCGGCGAGCGTGCGGATGTCCGTCACGCCACGGCCGTCGATGCGCTTCTTCTCCTTGATGACGCGCTCGCGGACCAGGGTCTTGGTCAGCGAACGGTACGCGGCGGAGATCTCCTTCTCGCGGCCCTCGAACTCGGGGAGCAGCTTGTCGGCGGCCAGACCCTTGACGCGGTCCAGCTCGGCCTCGCGCTCCTGCTTGCCGGCGATGGTGAGCGCCCGGCTGAGCTCGTCCTTGACGGCCTTGGTCAGCGCCTCCAGGACGTCGTCCTGGTAGTCGAGGAAGACCGGGAACTCGCCGGTCGGCTTGGCGGCCTTCGCGGCGAGGTCCGCCTGGGCCTTGCACAGGACCTTGATGAAGGGCTTGGCGGCCTCCAGGCCGGCGGCGACGACCTCTTCGGTCGGGGCCTCGGCACCGCCCTTGACCAGCTCGATGGTCTTCTCGGTGGCCTCGGCCTCGACCATCATGATGGCGACGTCGCCGTCGGGCAGCACCCGGCCGGCCACGACCATGTCGAAGACGGCGTTCTCAAGCTCGGAGTGGGTCGGGAAGGCGACCCACTGGCCGTTGATCAGGGCGACGCGGGTGCCGCCGATCGGGCCGGAGAACGGCAGGCCGGCCAGCTGCGTGGAGCAGGAGGCGGCGTTGATCGCGACCACGTCGTAGAGGTGGTCGGGGTTGAGCGCCATGATCGTCTCGACGATCTGGATCTCGTTGCGCAGGCCCTTCTTGAAGGAGGGGCGCAGCGGCCGGTCGATGAGGCGGCACGTGAGGATCGCGTCCTCGCTGGGGCGGCCCTCGCGACGGAAGAAGGAGCCGGGGATCTTCCCGGCCGCGTACATCCGCTCCTCGACGTCGACGGTCAGCGGGAAGAAGTCCAGCTGGTCCTTCGGGTTCTTGGAAGCGGTGGTGGCCGACAGCACCATGGTGTCGTCGTCCAGGTACGCCACGGCGGAGCCGGCGGCCTGCTTGGCCAGGCGGCCCGTCTCGAAGCGAATGGTGCGGGTGCCGAAGGAACCGTTGTCGATCACGGCCTCGGCGTAGTGGGTCTCGTTCTCCACCAGGAATATCTCCTCGTCTGCGTCCGCTGCCCGTGTGGCAGGGGACCGTCTTCGGTGGAGCGCCGGTGCGGGCCGGTCTTCGATCGAAGCACCCGGAGTCCTGCCGCATGGGGTGTCCCATGGGCCTCCGGGGGCCACTACCGAGGACCGGCGGCCAGAGAGCGCTCCACCGCGTTCGCTATTGCGATATGCCACCAGACTACAAAGCTTCCGCCCACCATGCGGTGGTACGGGCGTCCGGTGCGTACGGCAAAGGGAGCGGCCCCCGGTGGGAACCGCTCCCTTTACGGCGTCTTACTTGGCGCCCGCCGCGCCGCGGCGGATGCCCAGGCGCTCGACCAGCGCGCGGAAGCGCGTGATGTCCTTCTTCGCCAGGTACTGCAGCAGGCGGCGGCGCTGGCCGACCAGCAGCAGCAGACCACGGCGGGAGTGGTGGTCGTGCTTGTGCGTCTTGAGGTGCTCGGTCAGGTCCGAGATGCGGCGCGACAGCATCGCGACCTGGACCTCGGGGGAGCCGGTGTCACCCTCCTTGGTGGCGAACTCGGCCATGATCTGCTTCTTCGTAGCGGCGTCGAGCGACACGCGTACTCCTTGGGGTTTCGGTCCGCGAGCGCCCCTGGATTTGCAGCACAGGGAATCTTGGATAACTCGAGTGGACCGTCGGACAGCGTACCAGCAGCAGGACGGCCCCCCGACCGGGTGGTCGGGGGGCCGTCGCGCGTGCGGAAGGCACCGGGCTAGCTGCTGGTCAGGCCGCGCACGGTGTTGTACACGTCGAGCACCGCCAGGCACAGCGGCACCAGGGACAGCAGGACCAGGCCGTCGAAGACGTCGAAGATCCGGCCCCAGAAGGGGGTGACGCCCTTCTTCGGGACGACCAGGCCGACGCCGACGAGGAGCGCCGCGCCCACCGCGATACTGGCGGAGAACCAGACGGTGCGGACGTTCAGCGGGCCGGCGTCCTGGAAGCGCTCCAGGTTGACGAAGATGTCGACCGGCGGGTGCAGCGCGATGCCCAGGATGAGCAGCACGATGGTGAAGATGCCGGCGATGGTCAGGCAGGCGACCTGGGCGGTGTAGTCGAAGAGCCGGGCGCGCAGCATGATCGTGATGCCGGCGGCCAGGGCCAGGACCTGGGCCCAGACGTTGTCGGAGAAGCCGAGGACGACGCCGGCGGAGCCGACGACCAGGGCGGAGCAGCCGGCGACCAGACCGAGCAGGAGTTCGTGGCCGCGCTTGGCCTGATTGCCGATCTTCACGAAGTCGACCGACTCGGTCTCGGAGCCGGTCTCCAGGGCGCCCTTGGCGATCTGGTCGGGCGAGCGGTAGCCGATCGGCAGCCGGGCGAACCGTGCGGAGAGGCTCGGCAGCCAGGCGACCAGGGCGATGGAGACGACGGCGGTGACCGCGGCGACCTCGCGCGGGGCGGCGTCGGTGAGGATCGCCGCGAAGACCGCGAGGGTGCCGATGGCGGAGAGGAAGGCGGCCGCGACGAAGGGCGCGTCACCGCGGGGCAGCATGACCACCAGGAGCACCGAGGCGATCAGGACGGTCACGCAGCCGACGAGCAGGTGCAGCCGACCCGGGCCGTGGCCGGCGTCGACGGGGAAGATGCCGGAGCCGGCGATGAGCAGGTGCGGCAGCGACGCCAGCCCCAGGGCGATCGAGGAGGCGTGGTCGTCGTAGACGCGGGCGCGGACGCCGGACAGCGCCACCAGGACGACGCCGACCACGCCGGCGATGATGCCGGGGAGCCGGTGCATGTCGCGGTCGACCGGGTTGGAGAACCACAGGGCGAACGCCATCATCACCAGGAGCAGCACGCCGGCGCTGAGGCCGACGACGCGCATCAGGTCGTCGCTCCAGCGGCTGCGGTTCTGCTTGACCGCCGAGGCGATGGCGTCCGAGACGTCGTCGAACACCGGCAGCGGCAGGGACTCGGCGAACGGCTTCAACAGGAGCAGGTCGCCGTCGAGGATCTGCTGCTGGGCCAGCGACTGACCGGCGTCGAGCACCGTGCCGTCGCGGCGTACGAGGTGGTAGCCGGTCGGGGCGCCCTCGGCCTGGGACTGCCCGGAGAGCCGCAGGATCTCCGGATAGATATCGACGAGGGCAACGTCCTCCGGCAGTGCCACGTCGATCCGTGCGTCCGGCGCGGCGACCGTCACCCGGCAAAAGCCGGTGCCAGTGCTCGTGCTCACCTGGCGGTTCCCCCTATCCGTTGGGCGTTTTGTCGCGTCGCGCGCCCTATATATAGGGCCGCCCGTACGGGGCTGTGGCGCGCTCGCGGGGCGTCAGCGTACCGTCCGATCGGGGCCCGGCCCCACCCACCCCTTGACTTGACGCCTAACAGTAGGATCAACGCCTGCGTCGGGCCAAGGACTTGGCTCGGGGGACCGTCGAATCCAACGGGGGCGGTCCGAGACTGCGAGATGCATGAAGGACTGATGCCTCGGTGAGCGTTGTCATCGTCAAGCGCCCGCCTCGCGCGCTACCACCTGAAGTTCCCTCGGAGGAGGTGGTACTTGAGCCGCCTCCGGAGCTTCCCCGCGAGGGAGAGCCGGAAAACCTGCTGATGACCTTCCTGCCCATGATGGGCATGGCGTCCTCGGCCGGCTTCCTGTTCATGGGGAAGCAGCCGTTCATGATGATCATGGGCGGATTCATGGTGGCCTCCACACTGGCGATGGCGATCATGCAGATCGTCAAGTCCCGCCAGGGGCCTTCCGGGCAGATGCTCCAGGAGCGCCAGGACTACCTCAAGTATCTTGCGCAGAAGCGGAAAGAGGTGCGGCGCACCGCGCGCCGGCAGCGGGACGCGCAGCTGTTCACCCATCCCGACCCGAGCCAACTGTGGTCCGTCGTGGCCGAGGGCAAGCGGGTGTGGGAACGCCGGGCGAACGACCCGGACTTCGCGCAAGTGCGCCTGGGGTTGGGACCGCAGCAGCTGGCCACCCCGCTGCGGGCGCCGGAGACCGCTCCGGTCGACGAGCTGGAGCCGCTGACCGCGCACGCGATGAAGGAGTTCCTCGACAACCACGGCCACCTGGAGAACCTCCCGCTGGCGGTGTCGCTGCGCGCCTTCTACCACCTGACGGTCTCCGGTGACCCGGACACCGTCTACGGCGCCTCGCGCGCCCTCGTCGCCCAGCTGTGCACGCTGCACTCGCCCGAGGACCTGGTGGTGGCCGTCGTCGCCGCGCCGGGCGCGCAGGCCGAGTGGGAGTGGACCAAGTGGCTGCCGCAGGTCCAGGACACGTCCACCGACGGCGCCGGCACCCGCCGGCTGGTCGTCGGCGACCTCGGCGAGGTCGAGGAGCTGCTCGCCGACGAGTTGGACGGCCGTCCGCGGTTCAACCCGCAGGGCCAGGCGGTCACCGACAGCCCGCACGTCGTCGTGGTGCTGGACGGCGGCGACGTTCCGATGGACTCGGTGATCGCGGGGGCCGAGGGCCTGCAGGGCGTCACCATCCTGGAGATCGTGCCGGGCGACCTGGACGAGATCCGCGGCGGGTTGGCGGTCCAGGTGTCGCCGGGCAAGCTGGTGCTGGAGTCGGCGAGCGGCGCCGTCTACCACGGCGCGTGCGACACCCTGTCGATCCCCGAGGCGGAGGCGCTGGCCCGCCAGCTGGCCCCGCTGCGCGCCGGTTCGGGCGCGGACGGCGAGGAACCGCTGCTGTCCGCTCTGGACTTCACCGACCTGCTCAACATCGGTGACGCCGGCTCGCTGGACGTCTCGCGCACCTGGCGGCCCCGGACGCTGTCCGAGCGGCTGCGGGTGCCGATCGGCGTCGACCGCGACGGCCAGCCGGTCATGCTGGACATCAAGGAAGCCTCGCAGCAGGGCATGGGCCCGCACGGCCTGTGCGTCGGTGCGACCGGTTCCGGCAAGTCCGAGGTGCTGCGCACCCTGGTGCTCGCGCTCGCGGTGACGCACTCCTCGGAGACCCTCAACTTCATCCTCGCCGACTTCAAGGGTGGCGCCACCTTCACCGGCATGTCGGAGATGCCGCACGTCGCGGCGGTCATCACCAACCTCGGTGAGGACGTCACCCTGATCGACCGCATGCGGGACTCGATCACCGGTGAGCTCCAGCGCCGTCAGGAGCTGCTGCGTTCGGCGGGCAACTACGCCAACATCACCGACTACGAGAAGGCACGTGCCGCCGGCGCCCCGCTGGACCCGCTGCCGTCGCTGGTGATGATCATCGACGAGTTCTCCGAGCTGCTCGCCGCCAAGCCCGACTTCATCGAGATGTTCATCCAGATCGGCCGTATCGGCCGGTCGATGGGTGTGCACATGCTGCTCGCCTCGCAGCGTCTGGAAGAGGGCAAGCTGCGCGGTCTGGACACCTTCCTGTCCTACCGGCTGGGTCTGCGGACCTTCTCCGCCGCCGAGTCGCGGACCGCGATCGGCGTGCCGGACGCCTACCACCTGCCGAACGTCCCGGGCTCCGGCATCCTGAAGTACGACACCGAGACGATGGTCCAGTTCAAGGCCGCGTACGTCTCGGGCACCTACCGCGGTCCGGGCGGCGGCGGTCGCAGCACCGGCGGTGGCCGGTCGATGCGGATGCCGGTGCCGTTCACGGCGGCCCCGGTCATCGAGCAGATCATCGAGGAGCCGGTCGCCGTCGAGGCGGCCGAGCCGGAGATCGACGACGCGCTCGCCGACACCGTCCTGGACGTCATGGTCCAGCGGATGCAGGGCCAGGGCCCGCCGGCCCACCAGGTGTGGCTGCCGCCGCTGGAGGAGCCGCCCACGGTCAACCAGCTGCTGCCGGCCCTCGCGGTCACCCCCGAACGGGGTGTGCACGCGCCGGAGTACACCGCGCTGGGCAAGCTCGTGGTGCCCGTCGCGCTGGTGGACAAGCCGTTCGAGCAGCGGCGTGACGTGATGTACCTGGACTTCTCCGCCGGTGCCGGTCACGGCCTGGTCGTGGGTGGTCCGCAGTCCGGCAAGTCGACGCTGATCCGGTCCGCGATCGCCTCGTTCGCGCTCACCCACACCCCGGCCGAAGTGCAGTTCTACTGCCTCGACTTCGGTGGCGGCGGCATGCTCAGCCTGGAGGGGCTGCCGCACGTCGGCGGCGTCGCCTCGCGTCTGGACGCCGAGAAGGTGCGCCGTACGGTCTCCGAGGTCGTCGGCATCCTCAACGAGCGCGAGGAGTTCTTCCGCGCGAACAGCATCGACTCGATCGCGACCTACCGCCAGCGGCGGGCCGCGGGGGCCTTCCCCGACCAGAAGTGGGGCGACGTCTTCCTGGTCATCGACGGCTGGGGCACGTTCAAGACCGACTACGAGCAGATGGACCCGGTGGTCCTGGACATCGCCGGCCGCGGCCTCGGCTTCGGCATCCACCTCATCATCGCCGGCTCGCGCTACACCGAGGTGCGGCCCGCACTGCGCGACCAGCTCCTCAACCGCGTGGAGCTGCGCCTGGGCGACCCGATGGAGTCGGAGTTCGACCGCAAGCGCGCGGAGAACGTCCCGATGGGCAAGCCCGGCCGCGGTCTGTCCCCCGACAAGCTCGACTTCCTGGCGGCGCTGCCGCGCCTGGACGGGATGAGCGACCCCGAGACGCTCAGCGACGGCGTCGCGAACCTCGTGCAGACGGTCAACGAGCACTGGCAGGGCGAGCCGGCCCCCAAGGTCCGGATGCTGCCGACGCTGCTGCACGCCAGCGAGCTGCCCCGGGGCGGCGACTACCCGGACCACGGCATCGCGATCGGCGTCGACGAGACCACGCTGTCCCCGGCGTTCATCGACTTCGAGACCGACCCGCTGCTGGTCATCTACGGCGAGAGCGAGTCCGGCAAGTCGTCGCTGCTGCGCCTGCTGTGCAAGCAGCTCGCGGAGCGGTACCCGGCGGACAAGGCGCTGATGGTGGTCTCCGACTACCGGCGCGCGCTGCTCGGCGAGGTCCCCGATTCGCACGTGTACAAGTACTGTGCGGCGGGCCCGCAGCTCCAGGAGGTCATCAGCGGACTGGCCGGTTCGCTGGGCCGGCGCATGCCGGGTCCGGACGTCACGCCGGAGCAGCTGCGCAACCGCAGCTGGTACGACCTGCCGGACGCGTTCGTGATCGTCGACGACTACGACCTGGTGGCGACCAGCAGCGGCAACCCGCTGCAGCCGTTGCTGGAGTACCTGCCGTTCGCCCGTGACCTGGGTCTGCGCCTGATCCTGGCACGCAGTTCCTCGGGTGCCGGCCGGTCCTCGTTCGAGCCGGTCATGCAGCGCGCCAAGGAGCTCGGTGCGCAGGGTCTGATCCTGTCGGCCGACCCGGCCGAGGGCCCGCTGATGGGCAACACGAAGGGTCAGCAGCTGACGCCGGGACGAGGCATGTTCATCACGCGCAAGCGTGGGGCGCAGCTGGTCCAGACGGGCTTGCTGCCGCTGAAGAGCCAGTAGCGGTCGACCCGCGACGACGGCGGTGGGGCGTCCCTCTCAGGAGGGGCGCCCCACCGCCGTTTTCCGTTGTCCCGTCCCCGGCCGCCCCGTGCTGGCCGGGGACGGTGCGGTCAGCCGAAGGCGCCGTGCTGCGTGACGTCCGGACCGGGCGGGGCGGACGCGCCCTCGGCCGGGCCGGCGGCGGACCCGGCGGCGGACCCGGCGTCGGGAGTGGTGCCACCCGTCGCCTTCTCCGCGGCCTTGTCCGCCGGCTTCTCGGCGTCCTTGCCGGCCCCCGCCTTCTGCTCGGCGTCCTTCTGCCGGGCGGCGTCCTTGGCATCCTGCTCGTCCGCCGCGCGCTGGGCCTCGGCCGGGTTCGTCCGGACGCCCTTGGCGATGCCTTCACCACCTCGGGTGGCGGCCGCGCCGTCCCGGGGCGTGTCGAACGGGTCGGGCCCGTGGGCGGCCGTGGAGGAGTCCCACTGGTGCCGCAGCTGCGGGGCCTGGCCCTGGCCGCCCCCGCCCCGGCCCTGCTTGCCGAACGCGCCGCCGAGGCCGTTGGCGAGCTGGCCCAGCGCCATGAAGCCGTAGGCCATGTCCCGGCCGGACGACTGGGTGGCGTTCTGCGCGCCGCCCGCGGGGGCGGCGGCGTGGTCCCCGCCGGCGCTGCCGGTGGAGTGCGCGGCGGCGGCCTCGTCCAGGTCGGCGGCGGCCAGCTCGAACACCGGCAGGGAGTCGTCGACGGACCGCTTCAGCTGGTGCCACTCGCCGGCGAACGCCTCCCCCGCCGGGCCGTGCCAGTCGGCCGCGGCGGCGGTGCCGACGTGCCGGTCCAGGTCGCGGACGAGTCCGTCCAGGTGCTTGCCCATGTCGCGCCAACCGGCGGCCGCCTCGTGCAGCGCGTGGGGATTGCGTCGTGGCTCGGTCACTTGGTGCTCCGCATGATCTCGACGAGCTCGTCCTCGGCGGCCTGGGTGTTGGCGACGGTCTCCTTGATGCCGCCGCCGACCGCGGCGAGCCGCTGCTGGAGCTGGGCCAGGGCGCGCTCGGCCTCCTCGAACAGTTCGCGGTAGGGCCGGGCCTCCTCGTCGCTGCCGAAACCATCCCTGAGCGCTTCGGCGTCCGCGCGCCGTCTGAATGCGCTCAGTTGCCGGCTCAGTTCTTCCGCACGATTCTCGAAGGTCGTACCGAGCTTGTGCAACGCCTCGGTACTGAGCCGGACTTCATCGGACATCATTTCTCCCCGAATTGAATGACAGCGACCTGCTGAACATCGCTCCAGGTCTAGCACACCGGCAATAGCCCGGAAGCCCCTCGCGGAGTGGCTTCTGTGTGCAGCGCGTAAGGGACGCGGAGCAATATGCGGCAATACCGACAACCCCGCCTTGACGACCCGTTCACTTCCGTCATTACACTCAGGACGCCGGTGCAGCACGCGCGGTTGCTGTGCCACCACGTACGAGGGGGCAGACATGAACGAAGAGCGGCAGATCCAGGACGAGGACCTGATGGACGTCGCCCAGGATCCTGAGCAGGCGCACCGTCTGCGGAAGGCGCTGAAGGTGCTCGCGGACAACCCGAATGTGGGTGGCAAGCTCCAGGAGATGGCCAAGGAAGTGCTCTCCGGCCGTATGGGCATGAAGGAGGCCATCGAGACGCCCGGTTACATGGACGCGCTGGGCGACCGGCTGACCAAGATCCGGCAGGCCGCCGAGGAGCAGACCATGGCCGAGCGCGAGGAGTCCCGCGCGAAGTTCGCCGAGTGGCAGAAGAAGCAGGAAGAGGAGGACGACCGCGAGCGCGCCGAGCGCGACGGCCCGAGCCTCAACCTCGTCACCGGCCCGCGCCGCGGCAACGGCCGCGGCCACCGCTGACCCTCCGCCGCGACGCGGCGAGCCCACCGGCCAGGGCCCGTGCCCGGACCCTGCCCGCACGGCGAGCGCGCAGCGGGTGGCCGGGACCGGAGGTCCTGCGGCAGGAAGACGATCCGCCCTCCCCGGCCGGTGCGCCGGCCCGGGAGGGCGGATCGTCGCGTTCGCACCCCGTCCGGGACGTGCCGGTCCTCCCCCTCCGCCCGGCGCCGCCGCGGGACACGGACACCCCGGAGAAGAACGCGTCGGAGTACAACGGTCCGGACAAGAACGGTGCGAAGGTCCGCGGAGATCAGCGGAGATCAGCGGAGATCTGCGGAGTTCAGTGAGATCAACCGGCCCGACGACCAGAGCCCGGGAAAGGGCGCCCCGTAAAAGAACAGGTCGGACAAGAGCCCGACACCGCGCGGAAATCACCAAAGGGAAATAAGCGGGTAAGGAGGGTGCGGCGGAGAGGAAGAAGAGGGGAGTTCGATCAGTTGGAGCGGATATGTCGTTCCTCGAACCGCGGGCCCCGGGAAGCCCAGAGCCCTCGTCCGTCCCGCACTGCGCCTCCTTTTCTCCCGTGGTCAGCACGCTCCTGTGTGCCAGTTCCGGAACAGCCGCCCCTCGAACGTCGCACCCGCCCGGCCCGGATCATAGGATCTATCCCGTACACGCACGGATCCGCGGAAGTGGTGGCGGGATAGATGGGGGACGAGGAAGTCATGAGCGCCTCAGGCGAAGCAGCCGGCGCGGGGGCCGGATACGCGCCGCACCCGTACATCGGCGGCCGCAGCGCCGCCCTCCGGGCGCTGGCCGCCTGGCGTATGCGGTGGCCGGGCGCACCACGGGTCGTCGCCCTCACCGGTAACCCCGGTAGCGGGCGTTCCCGCGTGGTCGCGGGCTTCCTGATGCTGTGCGACCCCGAATACCGCAAGCAGCTCCCGGTGGACGACCTGGACCCGGCGACGGTCCCCCCGGACCTCCCGGCACCGGTCGTGCCGGACGTCCGGGGCCTGACGTCAGCGCAGGTGCTGTGGCTGCTCGCCGACCACCTTGAGCTGGCCGCCGGGCGCGCGACGGACGTCTTCGCCGAACTCGGCGCCCGCGAGGAGCCGTTGGCGATCGTCGTCCCGGACGTGGACCGGGCCGGGCCGGTGCGCGCCGCCGGCGAGCCGGCGCGCCTGGTGCGCGAGGTCCTCGCGCCGCTCGCCGCGACGCCGACGGTCCACCTGCTCGCCGACGTCCCCCGGGAGCTCGCCGCCGAGTTGGCCGGCGCGCTGCCGAGCGGCCAGGTGCAGGTGATCGACCTCGACGCGCCCGAGTGGGCCGACCCCGAGGGTCTGGTCCTGCACGCCGAGACCGCGCTCGCCCCGGAGGCCGGCGCCCCCGACCTGCCGTACACCACCGACCCGGCCGCCCGCCGGGAGCTCGCCGAGGCCCTCGCCCGGCGCGCCGGCGGCAGCCGGCTGACGGTCCAGTTGGCGGTGCAGTCGCTTTTCGCCCACTCCGAGGGGTTCGATCCCGAGGACGAGGCGCAACTGCCGGCCACCGTAGGCGACGTCCTCGACCTGCACGCCCGCCGTCTGGGCGCCGATCCGCAGACGCTGCGGCAGATGCTGGCGCCGCTGGCGTTCGCCGAGGGCGACGGGCTGCCGGTCGAGCTGTGGCGCCCGCTGGCGGACGCCGTCGCGGGCCGCGACATGGGACGCGTCCTCGCCGACGGGATGCTGCTGGCCGCGCCGTTCGTGGAGCCGGTGGAAGCCCCCGTGGACGAGGACGACGAGGCTTCCGGGCCCGAGGCGCCCGCCGAGCCCGCGGTCCGCACCCTGGTCCGCCTGACGCACCCGGCCCTCGCCGCCGAGATCCGCTCGGGCCTGCCGGACCCCCGGGACACCCAGACCAAGATCGCCATGGCGCTCCTGGAGGCGGTGCCCCAACAGGACTGGTCCCGCGCCGACCACTACGTCCGCGACCACCTCGCCGGACACACCCTCGACGCCGGCCTGCTCCCCCAACTCCTCGTCGATCCGGGCCTGTTCACGCACGCCGACCCGATCGCGCTGCGCACCGCCATCGAGGCCGTGCCCCTCGACCAGTTGGGCGCACCGGCCCGTACGTACCTGCGCACCGCGCCCCTGCTGACCCGTTCCGGGGCCCCGGCCGACATGCGCGCCGCGCTCCTGGAGACCGCGTTCGTCGAGGACGACCTCCAGCCGTACGCGGAGGCCCTGCACGGGCTGGGCCTGGACCTGCCGTGGCGCACCCTGTGGAGCGTGCCGCTGGCGGGCGTGGCCTCGGTGGCGGCCGGCAGCCTGCCGGCCGCGGAGGAGGCGGACCCGGCGGCGCCCGGCGCCGGCCGCCGTCCCGTCGTCGCGCTGGTCGTCCCCGCGGGCACCCCCGGCTCCCGGGCGGTGCCGGCCGCGGACCGCCCGGAGTCCGAGGCGTCGGCGGATCAGGGGCCCTCCCCCGCGCAGCCGTCCACCGCCACCGCCCTCCTCTTCCACGACCTCCTCAGCCCCGGATACGTCGAGGCCGACCCCGCGCAGGTGCTGCGCCCGTCGGACGAGGAGCGGGCCGCGGCCCCGTACGGCCTCAGCCGGGGCTCCGACTACCTCCGGGTATGGGACCGGGCCAGCGGCGACGTGGTGACCGCGCTGATCTCCGACTCCCCGTTCCGCGACGCCGAGCTCACGCCCGAGGGCGTCCTCGTCGTCGCCACCGAACGGGGGGTGACGGCACGTCAGATCCTCGCGCCGGCGCCCGCACCGGCCCCGGCCACCGCGACCGCCGAGGCACCCGAGGTCGCGGCCCCCACCGTCCCCGCCCAGGCCGCCGCACCCACCCAGGCCGCCACCGCGCCCGCCGGCACCACCTCCGCCGACGCCGCCGCCCACGGCCGTTCCCACGGCCCCGAAGGAGACCACTCGTGAACACCCAGGCGCAGGCAGGCACCACCGCCCAGCCGCCGGTCACCGGCCCCGGCAACACCGCCGTGGCGACCTACCTCGACCCCTCCACCGGCGAGGAGACGAGCCTCGCCCAGGTCTCCCGCCCCGGCCTGCCGCCCGCCGAGTACCAGCTGTTCGACGCGTTGCGCCAGCTGGGCGTGGACGGCGCCGCGGTCCGCGCGGTCCACACCGACCTGCGACCGGCGATGCTCCCCGGCGGCTACACCGGCGACTTCGTCCTGCGGGCCTTCCCGAACGCCGCGTTCTCCTGCACCACCGAGTACGGCACGAGCCCCGAGGAGCGCGCCGCGGGCATCGCCGGCCTGGTCCAGCAGGTCGAGACCATGCACCGGCTCGCGGGCCGCCAGGCGCCGCCGCAGCCGCATCGCACCCCCGCCCCGCGGGTCGTCGCCCCCGCGCCGGCGCTGCCCACCGCGGACCTCGGCGCCCACCTCACCGAGGTCTTCGGCGCCGACGGTGTGCGCCGCCCCGACGCCGGAGCGCTCGCCGCCAGCCAACTCCCCGAGGACACCCGGACCACCCTCATCGAAGCCGGCCTGCCGGCCCGGGTCCCGTACTTCTTCACCGCCGACGACCCCGCCGCGCCGCCGGCCGGCGGACTCTTCGCGGACGTCGCCACCCACCTCCGCGGTGCCGGGACGCAGGCCCCGCCGGAGGTCCTCGACATCCTCGCCGGGTACGTCCGCGTCGGCACCGACGGCCTCTACACCCTCGCCGTCCAGTGCACCGCCCCGGAGGACGACCCGAACCAACTCGGCACCCTGTGGGCCGTCCAGCCCAGTACCGGCGGCGCCCGCTTCGTCAACCGCTCCCTCGCCGCCTACCTGCGCTCGCTGACCCTCCTGGTCACCACGCGCCGGCAACTCGCCGGCCTCGACCCGTATGCCGCGGGCGCCGCGGTCGCCGCCTTCCAGGAACAACTCGTGGCCCTCGACGCGTGGTCCCTGGACGACCCCGACAACTGGTGGTCCCTGGTGACCGAGCAGATGTGGCACGGGTTGTTCTGACTGCCCCAGACCGGCGCGGGCCGAGGTGACTGCGCCCGGCTCCGTCCGTTCCGCCCAACCGAGGCGGGAACGGACGGAGCCGGGCGAGACTTCCGGCTTCCGCACGGTCCGAAGCGCCCTCGCCTCCACCACCCAGCGGGCTCCCTGCTCGGCTGGAGCGCCTACTCGGCTGGGGCGTCTAAAGGAAAGAGGCGGGCTCCGCGGGAACGAAGGAGGCTAGTCCTCCTTCTGCATCCTCTTGACGAACGTGTCCGACATCTTGCTCAAGGTGGCGTCGAGGGCGTCCCGCTTACCGCTCCCGAGGAACTTCACCGTGCCGACGAAGTGACCCTCGTGGATAACGATCTGCTGGTCGTCCCGGCTCGCCCCCGAGGCCCCCACGAACACCATGCTCTCGGATCCGAACTTGTCGGCGTTCAAGGTCCGGTACTTGGAAGGGGTGTGCCGGATAGAGGTGTTCCACTTCCTGAAGGCGTATTTGGCCGCGGTGTCGTTGCGGTACACGATCACGTCGAAGAGAAGGCGCTTGCTCCCATCGCCGTTCCCATAGCCGGTATGCCCCTCAGCCACGGCGTCCTCACACCATCCCGAGGGCATGTCCGCGGTGAAGCTGCACTTTTTGCGGTTCAGGGCTCGACTGGACGGCTTGTTGATCACAGTTCCGAGTTCCGCCGGCATGCTGTCACGGGGCGGCAGGACATTCTCGGCCGCCTGGGAGCCACCCAGCTTCGAACCCGTCCCACATCCCGCCAGAACGAAGGTCATGGCAAGCACCACAGCCCCGAACCCCGGCACCTTCTGGCGTCCACCGAACCACACAGCAACTCCTAGGATCTCGACACACCGATCTCACTTGTATCAGGAGCGGATGACATTGCTGGAGCCATCCGTGGTTCCGCCTCCGCGCGGGCCGGGCATACAGGGACAACCCTCTCCCCCGCATTCACACACCGGGGCCCCAGGCGCTCAAGGCAAGAGCAACCAGTCCGCCGCCAACGCGGCAGCCAGCCCGATACCCAGCAGCCAACTTCCCAGCCGCGTACGCCCGTTACGAGCAAGTTCGATGACGACTCCACAGAGCACAAGCGCCGCCCCGTACACCCCGACAACCAACACCGACCCACGGGAAGCCAACCTCAGCACCAGCAACACCGCCATCACGGCCATCATCACCGAGGCCAACACGACGCGCATGACACGCGCTTGACGCGGCGTCAGCCTCGCTCGACGCTCACCCTCGCCCCCAGGGGGCACCTGATCACTCCCATCAGGCTCATCACTGTCGGCCGCGTCGGCTATGTCCATGAGCGGAAATGCTACGGGACGCCGCGCAGCCCCATGCCCCGAGCCGCTGCGACGCCGCACGCAGCTGACGTCACCATCGCCCGCCCTGGAGGGCACGACTGGCCCCCGACACACAGCTCACCCACCCGACCCCCACAAGTCGACCACACTCATCCTCACCACCACCCTAAATTCACCAATTCCACGAGTTTCCACCAGGGCCCCAGCCGGACCAATTGGCAAAAATCCCAACGCTGTTCGCCCCACCCAACGGGTCCATGAGGGCCACCGCTCTCGCCTTGACACGACTCCACGCAGATCGCCTAATGTGAGACCGTTAGGCGTGACGAGCAAGGTGCGGAGCGCACCGCAAAGACGGGGGCGATGATGGCTGGCCAGGAATTTGATGTAGACCCGGACGTCCTGCGGACGCAGGGAAACTCTTTTGTCCACATCGGGAACGATTTCGCCAAGGCGTCGAAGAAGCTGCAGGACGACCTCAAGTCGATGGATAGTCCTTGGAAGGATTGCGACTTCGGCGACCTCTTCGACACGATCTACGTCCCCGTCCGGGACGGCATGTTCAAGTCGATGGACTCGCTCGGTGAGCGTCTCGAAGGCATCGGCCACAAGCTTGACGACATGGCCCGTTCGTACAGCGAGTCCGACGAGCAGGGCGTCCACACCATCAGCGCGGTCGGCCGCCCGCAGATCTGACGCACCCCCCGCACCCTTCACTTCCGCTCTCTCCATCCCACCAGCAATCGACTATCACCGCGCGGGGGACAATTACCGTGTCATTGACACTGCCAAGCGAGGTCAGCTGGGTGCTGAACCTCCTCGGCTACAACTGGCCGGGCGCCGACGAGGACGCACTCCACGAATGCGCCCAGATCTGGCGCAACTTCGCAGAATCGGTAAACCAGGCGCAGGAGCAGGGCTCCCTGGCCGCCAATCAGGTCGTCTCTGCCAACGCTGGTGACGCCGTCGAAGGCTTCACCAAGGAATGGGGCGCTTTCGGCGGAGGCGGCGCCGGCGGCAGCACCGGCGACCATTACCTCCGCGACGCCGCGGAGGCCGCCGGGATCATCGCCGACGCGTTCGACGCAGCAGCCATTGCCGTGCTCGCCGGCAAGATCGCAGTCATCGTCCAGCTCGTCATGTTGGCCGCCGAGATCATCGCCGCACAGGCCGCTGCCCCCTTCACTTTCGGCACATCCGAAATCGCCGCGGCCGGTGCCACCCAGGCGACCCGGCTGATCGTCCGCCAGATCCTCGACAAGATCAAGCACGAGGTCATGCAGGCGGCGACCAAGGCCATGGAACACGCCACCATGGACGCCATCAAGAAATTGGCGAAGAAGGCGGTCTCCCAGGAGGCTCGCAAGGTCGTCACGGACTACGCCAAGAAGCAGATCAAGGAAACGGTCAAGGACACCGTCAAGGAAAAGGTCGTCGACGCGGCCAAGACGAAGGCCCAAGAAGCAGGCACGGAGATGGCCCAGAACATCGCCGAGCAGGGCATCGAAACCCACTTCGGCGAACGCGACGGCATCAAGCTCGACGAAACCGCGGACATCGGCAAGAAGAAGGCCGAAGAGTACGTCGAGGGCGTCAAGCAGGGGGCGGATGAACTCACCGACCCCAAGACGTACGTCGATCACGCCCGGAACGACCTCACCGACCGCGGCCTGAACCAGGCCCAGAAGCAGGTCGACGCCCACACCGGCGGTGCCGCCACCCGCTACCAGGGAGCCACCGACGCCGCCAAGGAAAAGGCCAAGGGCACCGTCGAGGACGTCTTCGGCTGACCTCCGCTCTCCCTCACAGAGCCGCTGCACTCCGACCACCCAGGCCGGTGATGCAGCGGCTTTGTCGTGGTTTCAAGTCAACCCCCGGGGCACGTCCGTCGGCTTCCGCTGGCCTCCTCCGTCCCTCGCCGTACCGGTCTCGACGATCCACTCCGCCCACACGGCCTTCCCCGACCCACCCGGACGCGGAACAACACCCCATCCGGTCACGACCTCCGAGGATCAGCAGCCGGCGACCGCTCTCCGCCCCGTCCCCCTGCCCGAGACGACCACGACAACCTCCTCGCTACAGGTATCGGATATCTCGACACGGAACCGATGCGCGCCGCCCATCCCGGACCCGTCAGGCACTGCACGAAAGCTCGCTCGACAGAATTCCCCGAGGCGGCGTCACGTCAGATCACGGGCCAACCCGGGCGTCACACGGTGTAGAGATAGCTCCCATCGCGAGTTCACTCACTCCGACGTGGGTTTAGCGGATTCGGCAAGAGACCTCGAAAACGCGGACCGCGTCCCTCTTAGACTCATCCCTTCCAAACGCGCTTCGCTCTCAAATGCATTGAGGTCCGCCGCCCGAAGGCTGCGGACCTCAATGCACATGCGCTACTTTTCGCTGGAACTACAGCAGAGCCTCACTGACCGGGCGGCTGCGTGGGCGGACCCTGAGGGTAGGAGCCGGGCGCGCCGGGCCCGGGCTGCTGCTGGTACGGAGCCTGCTGCTGGTACGGCATAAAGCCGCCAGGACCACCCGGTCCACCAAATCCGCCCGGGGGCGGGCCATTACGACGGTTCTTCTTCCTAACCACCATCACCACAACCACGACGATGACCAGGAGAACGACCACGACGACGAGCATGAGAATGATGAAGGGGGCACTCAGACCCTTGTGGCTCTGGATCGTCAGGTTGCCGTTATTGTCGCCGGCTGCGCTGCTGGGGTCGGAAGACGGACCAGACGAGCCACCGCCCAGGGCGGGGAAGGGGCCGTCCTTGGAGCCAGCAGGAACGTCCTTGGTCAGCGCGCTGAGCGGATTGATGGACCCATAGCCGTAGTGCTGGTCCGGAAGCGACGTGCCCTGCTGGTCAGCCGGAAGGCTGGCCGTCTTGATCAGACGGTTCGCGATCTGCCCAGCAGTCAGGTCCGGGAACTTCGCACGAAGAAGGGCCGCGGCGGCGGAGACGTAGGCGGTGGAGTCGGATGTGCCGTCGGCCAGGCGGTACTTGCCGTGGATGTCCTCCACTGGACTGGCGGATCGAATGTTCACGCCTGGCGCAGTGAGCTTGAGGTTAGGGCCGTAGTTGGACTTTTGCCAGATGTGCCCCTGACTATCTACCGCCCCCACTGCGAGGACACCTGGCACTGATGCTGGGTTAGAAGCAAGGCCCCCGGAATTTCCGGTTGCAGCAACTAGCAACACATCATGCTTGCGAGCATAGTCAATGGCTGCTTGCTCCTCCGGCGTGACGGTGTCATTGCCTACGCCAAAAGACATATTCACAACACGGGCGCCATGGTCTACCGCATATCGCAACGGGGCCGCATAATCTGCCGCCTCTGACCCCGCCATGGCTCCAGAAGTCAGGTCCACTCCGATGGGGAGGATTTTGGCATCTGGAGCCAACCCCTTAACCCCGTCGGCCCCACCAGCCCCATGCCCGTGAGCAGCGATAAGCGAAGCCATGGCAGTCCCGTGCTCATTATCACCATGCGACTGATCCGCGGTTCCCCCGGTGACAAAGTTCTTTCCTGGGAGCACATTTCCCTTGAGGTCGGCATGGTCGCCGTCCACGGGGTCATCGATGACTGCGACCGTAATGCCTTTACCCGTCGAAACCTTCCAGATCGACTCGGCGTCGAATTTTTTCAACGGCCACTGTTCATTCCTGATCTGGTCTGCCGAAGCAACCGGCGCGGTGCCGAAGAGCAGTGCCCCCGCCACTACCGCGCCACCCACCGCACGCAGCGTCCGCGTGAAGCTCATGCCATTACACCTTCCTCACAGAACTGGGGCCCGCAGCCTGAGAGCTGCGGGCCCCAAGCATGTCTGCCGATTGCTTGCCTGGCCGTTCCTACTCGATGACCCGGGGAGCCACATTACGCTCCGGCGTCCAGGTCTCCTCGTCTTCCACGAGGTAGTCGGGGCGGTTGCCGTTCTGGCCCTCGCCCTTCCCCTTGGCCCCGTGGGCACCGTGCGCGCCACCCATCATGCCTGCCGGGCGACGTCCACTGCCGGAGTTGGTGCCAGCCGCTGCCCCACCGCGGCTGCGATGCAGGCCGGAGCCTCCTTGAGTTCCGCTTCCACCACTGGTCTTGCCGCCGGTCGAGCCGACGATCCCGCCCTTCTGTCGAGCCTGCGCGCCGCCGCCGCTGACACCGCCGCCGCCACGTCCGCCCGCACCCTTTCCGCCGCCTCCAGCGTGAGCGCCGCCCATGCCCGGCATACCAGGGCGACCGCTGCGAGCTCCGGTGCCTCCGGTTGCTCCAGTGCCACCGGGGCCGGACTTCACGCCGCCCGTGCCACCAGGCCCGTTCTTCACGCCGCCTGTGCCACCGGGGCCGGACTTCACTCCACCCAAGCCACCGGTGGGCAAGCCACGGGTCGGCATGCCGCCGCCGGGAATACCCGGCATGCCGCCGCCCCCTCCACCGCCGCTGGGGATGTGAACGCCGGTCCCGCCGCCCATGCCAGGGCCCGGACCACCTGCGTTGGGGATTTTGATGCCGGTGCCACCGCCGAGGCCGTCAAGGCCAGTCTTCACATCGGGCGTGTGCGGCTTCATCGAGCCCAGCCCGCCGCTGATGCCCTGCTGGTCCGGCATCTTGGGCGTCTCAGGCATTTTGGGGGTGGCGGACTTCATGCCCCGCGTGGGGATCTTGAGGTTGCCTCCGCCACCGCCACCTCCCGGCCCACTGCCTAGGCCCATGGGCATTGGCATACCGCCCAGATCCTTCTGGTCGGGACGCTCGTTGTGCTTGTCGTCCCACTTATTGCCCGGGGGAATCCCGGACCCCGGCTGCCGCAACCCCGTGGCTCGCGTCATATACGACGTGCCGAGAGTCTCCATGGCCACAGCAGCCTCAAGCCGCTTCTTCTGGTGGCTCGACAAGTTGTCCTTGTTTGCTTCAAGGATTCCGCTGGTGCTGGCACCTGACTTCAGCGCCTTGTCCAGGTCGTCATCGTCGATCTGGTCCGACCAGGGCATCTCGCCCCAGACGTCGTCGCTCCAGTTCCAACCGTCGTCGGTCGTGGAGACTTTGTCGACGGCCTTCTGGAGGTCCTGGGCCGTCGCGCCCATGACCTTCGCCGTCTGGACGGCGAAGGGAGCTCCGTTCTGGAAGTTCTCGACGATCTCCTGAGCCTTCTTCTGGAAGCGGTTGGCTGCTTCGCCGTGCCAGGACTCCATCACCTTGTTCACGGCATCGGTGAACCGCTTCTGAATTCCGCCTTGGCCGTCCTCGCCGACCAAGTCGTCGTGCAGGAGCTGCCAGTTGCGCGCGACGTCCCGGACCGTCTGGACGCTGGCGCCGTCCAACATCGACTTCAAGTTGTCGAGATTGTTCAGATTGAACTTGGTGTAGAACATGGTGTCCACGTAACGATCCGTGGGCACGCCGCCCGTGTCTCCACTCACCCCTCGTCCCCCTTCTTCCTCACCTAACCGTCAACGCCATAGCTGCCACTGTCAATGATGCATCTTGTTGCGCTGCTCGGCGTCGTCGTAGGCTTCCTTCGTCTTCTTGGACTTCTGACCGAATTCGTCGATCAGGTCAGTGATCTTCTTGACGATCTTTTCCTGGATGTACTGCTGCATTTCGGTGTGGGCGTTGTGCAGATCCTTCTGCTCACCGAAGGAGTTACCCAGGGCCTTTGGCGGCAGATACGTCTGGTTCTTGGCCCTGTTGTTCGGACCGCCCATGTCCTTCAGGATCTGGTTGAGCTCCTTCACCAACTGGTCGAGAGCGTCCAGATCAACGCCGTATTGCTCATTAGCCATGCTCGGCCTCCCCGTGTGATGTCAGTCCGGTCTTGCGGCGCCAGTCGCGCAAGGCGACCGAGGAGCCCACGACCGCGGCGACGGCAAGGAGGCCGCCGCCGACGATGTAGATGGCGATGCGGGCACGTCGTTCCTCGGTGGTTTCGCCGAGGGTGGCGACGGCCGGCAGGATGATGGAGCCGTCGGCCACACTGGAGGGCTTGTCGGGCTCGGGCGGGGCGACGGGCCGGGTGTCGTCGTTCAGCGCGGCCATCGGATTGACCACGCCCCAACCGATGTTGTTGTCCCGGCCCCGGCGGACCCGATCGGCGGTCTGCTCCAGGTGCCAGATGATCTGCTGCGGCCCCCACTTCTCCTTGTCGTTCAGGTGCTTGGCCATCAGAAGGGCAGCGGCACCCGTGGCGTAGGGAGCGGAGAAGCTGGTGCCCTGGTCGACGCAGTTGCCGCCGAGCGGGACGGTGGAGACCATGTCGACGCCGGGGGCCGCGATGCCGACGAAGCTGCCCGGCTGGGAGAAGGCCGCGCGCTCGTTGTTGCGGTCGGAGGCGGCGACAGCCATGACGTTGTCGAATTCCTCGCTGAACGCGGCGGGGTAGATGTTCTTCTCCGCGCCGCTGGCGCCGCTGTTGCCGGCCGAGGCGACGATCAGGATGCCGTTGTCCTGGGCCTTCTTGACCGAGGCCTTGAGCCTGGGCAGCAGCGACTCGGAGGCAGCCGTGCCCTGCGAGATGTTGATGATGTTGGCCTTGGCCGCGACCGCGTCGTCAATGGCCGTGGCGAGGGTGTCCGCGGTGCCCGCCTGCTCGTCGCTGGTCTGCTGGAACGGGATGACCTTGGCGCCGGGGGCCAGACCGTAGAAGCCGGAGGACGGACGGGGTTGGGCGGCGATGATGCCGGCGACCTTGGTGCCGTGGCCGACCTTGTCCTGGGTCGGCTTGCCGTCCTTGACGTAGCTCTTGCCGGGGCCCTCGATGACGCCCTGGAGCTGTTTGTTGCCCGCGTCGATACCCGTGTCGATCACGGCGACCCGGATGCCTTCCCCCTTGTTGCCACCCGCCCACATCTGACTGTTGATCAGGCGCTGGAGGGACCAGGGGGTCTCTTTGATGTCGTTGGTGCCGAACTTGCACTCGCCGTCTTGGAGCGGAACGTTCCCGTCGTCCGCCACCGCCGGCGCGGCGGCAACGCACGACAGGCCGGCGACGCAGGCCGCGGTGACCAGTGCACCCGTTACGCGACGACGATGCCCGGTTCGTAGACCAATGGCGCGAGATCCCACGGGTTGTCTGCTCTCCATAGGTGGGTTGGGGTAGGGCGAGGGGTAACGGCGGGAGAACTGGGGGCGTCCGTACGGACACCAGAAGGGCGAGCGCACTGGTGCAGCGCGCCCGCCCTCGTCGACCACTGTGCGAGCCGTCAGGGGCTGCTCAGCCGTGTGCCATCTGCACTTTACGCTCGCGCGCGATGCGCGGTCACTGCCAGATGCTGGCGTTCTTGCTCTCAGTGCTCTGGTAGTTCTGCGCGGCGGTGTCGAGCGCCTTGGCGATGGCCTCCAGCGTCTGCTGCAGGTGCGCGGCGCGCTGGTCCCACTCGCGCTGGCGAGCCTGGTAGCCCTCCTGCGCGGCGCCTTCCCAGCTGGCGGCGACCTTCTTGACGCCGGCCTCGAGGTCGTCGAGCTGCTGGCGGATGTTGTTGGCGGTCTGCCGCACATCAGAGCTCGCCTGGCTGATCGTGTGGAAATTGACCAGGATCTGGCCGGACATGGGGTCTCCTCAGGAGTTGTTGCTGCCTAGTCGATTCACATGCCGTGGCGAGGACCGGCACCGGCGCTGAGACCGGCGGGCCTGACCACGGCGGGTGGGCGAGAGCGCCGGGGTCAGCGGCGCGGCCCCATCATCCGAACGGGGACGCCTGGGCGGTGACGTGCGAGATCGACTGAGCCTGCTCCTCTTCGGAGGACTGGTAGTTCCCCGTGGTCTGGTCGACCGCTTCCTTGATCTCAGCCAGGAGCTGGTTGATCCGGTTGCCGTCCTCGTTCACCTGCGACTGCAGCTGGTGGTACGAGGAGGCGGCCTGGCCCTTCCAGCCCGAGGTGATGTTGTCGACAACCGTGTTCAGACGCTGGAGCTCGCCCTGGATCGCCTGGTTGACCGAGTCGATTTTGCCGCTGAACGCGACCATCTCCTCGTGAGTGAGTGTGAACTGACCGGCCATGGTCAACGTCCCCCATGAGACTCGTGCATCGGCCCGCGCGGCGCCGACGAGGGCAGTGCGCGGGTGGCATCTCCTGCTGACGCCTCCTGCCACATTACCTACTCGACACGCCAGTTCCCAACAGGGGGACGGCGGTCGTGACGGGATCACAACAATGTCAACTGGGCGTCGAGAAACCACCGTTCAGTGAAATCCGGCAGATGGGGTGGTTTCGGGCGCGCGCTAGTGGAGATTCCGGGGAGAAGTGGCGGCTTGGTGGAGCAATCCCGGTGCGGCGCGAGAGCTCGACTCCCGCACAGTGCACGGGACTTGGACATCACAGTGCGCAAGGGCCGGGCCCGGCACCACGAAAGGGTGCCGGGCCCGGCCCTGAGCGGAGTGAGCAACGACCGCCGATGGCCCTTCCGGTCGGATCAGGAAGCCTGCGGCTTGCTCGCGCTGGGGATGTCCAGGGACGGACCCGCAGAGAGCAGCTTGGACCACGCATCCAGGATGAGCGGCGGGTGCGCCTCGCCGTAGCCGAGATGGATCTGGGCCTGGTCCTGGTCCTGCTTGTCGCTACCGGCCTTGGTGGCGGAATCGTTGTTCCGCGGGATGGAGTAGCGCAGGCCGGTGTCGGTGACCAGGAAGAGGCTGCCGGACGTCGCCTTGGGGTTGGCGGCCTGTTGGTACAGCAGGCCGCTGCCGGGCGTGACGTAGGTGGTGGCACCCGGGGCGATCTTGGCCGGGTAGTCCTTGCCGACCCAGGTGGTCATGTCCGGGAGTCCGTTGGGGTAGCCGAGTGTGTCGACGCCCGCGAACTTGGTGGTGGTGCCCTTGTAGACGCTGCAGGAGACGCCGTTCGGCGTGGGCGAGGACAGGCCGCCGGTCTGGGAGCCGTGCGCGAAGTCGTTGGCCGCGGTGACCGGCTCCTTGGGCCAGGGATTGTCCAGTTCCGTGCCCTTCACCTTGCCGTAGAAGGTGTACGGACGGTTGTCGGTGTCCAGCTTGGGGTGGCGGATGCTTCCGGTGGCGACGCTCACCGGTTGCAGCGCCTTGCCGCTGTTGCCGTTCACCGCCGCGGCGTTGGGGCCCTGCTCCAGGAGGTTGGCCACGAAGTTGCTGACCTGTGCGACGCCGTCGAAGAGGACCACGTACTTCTGGCCGTTGCTGTCCTGGAGGATCGAGCCGATCTTGCGCGCCGCCGCCGGGACGTCGGAGTTGGAGACCTCGCGCCCCGCACCGGGCACGGTCGGCATGCTGATCGCGTACGGGCTCTTGATCAGCGTGTTCATGAACTCGGCGGTGACCTTCTGCGGTTCCGCTTGGGAGCCGAAGATGATCCGCCGCAGGCTCCGGTCGTCCTCGACGTCGGCGTGCTTCATACCGGCCCGCGCCTCGGCCAACGCCTGCCCCGCGTTGGCGATCATCTGGAACGCGAAACCGTTGCTGTCCACCAGCCACGGCACCCCGTCGGGATCCTCGACGTACAGGGCCTGGTGGAAGTCGAGCTTGCCCTTCTTGGGGTTGTCGATGTCCAGCTTGTCCTTGCCGTCGAGGACGAAGACGGCCTGCTGACTCTTGCTGTTCTCCCCGCTGCCTGGGCGATCACAGACCGCCCAGGTCTTGGCCTTGTCGGCCTGGTTCGCGGCGGGCAGCCGGTCCGGGGCGTACGGGATGCCGATGGCCGGACCGTGCGGCAGCTTCCCGTCCAACTCGGATTCCTTCACCTTGACGACCTGGAACTTCTTCGGGTCGAGAAGGAGCTTGGCGGAGGCCAGATTGAGAACGGGGTGGAGCAGCTTCTGCTTTTTGCCGTTGGCGTCCTTGCTTTCCAGTACGACATAGCGAGTGGTGGATTCGTCCCCGACGAGGACATTTGCCCCCACGGTGTCCCATCCCGCCGGGGCGACCGGCTTGAGAATGCCGCAGGCCCCGAATCCCACGAGCACCAGGACCCCCATCACCACACTGGGCAACACGGCCTTCAGCGGTCTCGGCGCGCTTTCGATGGAACCGTTCGGCAGCGGCTTCAGAAATGCCGCATTCGTGCGCTTTCGAGCGAACGAATACGCATTCAGCTCGTCCCGACGTGATGCCATTGTTGCTTTCTCTCCCCGCCTGTCGGATCCACATCGACCGCCCCCGGCACTCACGCCGTAGCGCCCTCTACTATGCCGTGTATCGATCGAGCCGTACGGTACGGGTGCCACCTTCCAACGCACCAGTCTCAGCGGCGGCCGATACGCCTAGAGGCACCACCACCAGTAGAGGAGCAGGCCGGGGGATGTCCAGCGCCACCAGGGCTCGACGCCGCAATGGGCGGCAACAGCAGCAACAGCCTTCCGCTGCACCGCAGAACGCGGGAAATGAGGGCCAAGACGGCACAGCTCCGGGCAGCAGAGGAAACGGGGGTCGGGCTGCGGCCGGACCGGTTTCGCCCCGGCTGCGCCAACAGGCCGGCACCATCGGCGGCGTCCGCGTCCAACAACTGGCCATCATCGAACTCGCCGCGGCACTGGTCCTGGTGGGCCTGTCGATGCATCACCCGGTGGCGCTGACCGTGGCCGTGGTGGTGGCGGTCGTCCTGGTCATCTTCGCGCTCGGCCGGCGCCGGAAGATCCCGCTGCCCGAGTGGATCATCACGGTGCGCGCGATGAACCGCCGCGGGAAGACCGCGGCCGAGAACCTCGCCGCCACGCAGGGCGTCGACCCCGCCTTCGCCCCGGTGGTGGAGTGCGACCCGGCGCTGCGCACCTACGAGTACACCGACGCCGAGCAGCGCACCATCGGCTTCGTCGGCGACGGCACGTTCCTGACCGCCATCGTCCAGGTGGACGCCCGTGACGAACCGCTGCGGCCGCAGCGCGGCAGCCACATGGTCCCGCTGGAGCTGCTGCACACCGCGCTGGACATCGAGGACATCCACCTGGAGTCCGCGCAGTTCGTCCAGTACACCCAGCCCGCGCCGGCGCCGCACCTGCCCGAGCAGGCCGTCGCCGCCCGCTCCTACGCGCCGCTCCAGGCCCAGTCGCAGACCCCCGCGGTGCAGCTGACCTGGATCGCGCTGAAGTTGGACCCGGAGCTGTGCGCCGAGGCGATCGAGGCCCGCGGCGGCGGCATGAACGGCTCCCAGCGCTCCCTGCTCCGCGCCGCCGACCAGCTCGTCAGCCGGCTCACCGCGCACGGCGTGCGCGCCAAGGTCCTCGACGAGCGCGAGGTGGTGGCCGCGGTCGGCACCGCGGTGTGCGTCAGCCCGCGGGCCGCGAACGGCGCGATGGGCCGGGACGGCCGGGCCGCCCGCCGCACCCAGGAGACCACCCGGGCGATGCGCTGCGACGACCGCTGGCACAGCACGTACTGGATCGGTCGCTGGCCTCAACTCGGCCGCGGCGGCGCCCCGTTGGCCGCCGTCACCCAGCTGTTGACCAGCACCCGTGCGATGGCCAGCACCTTCGCGCTGACCGCCACGCACGGCAGCGGCCGACTGCCGGCCATCTCCGGCTACATCCGGCTGTCGACCCGTAGCGACAACGAACTCTCCGCCGCGCAGACCGAGTTGGAGCGTCGTTCCAGCTCCGTCAAGGTCGGACTCGTCCGGCTCGACCGCGAGCAGCTGCCCGGCCTGCTGGCCACGCTTCCCCTCGGAGGTACCCGCTGATGGGCACTCCCACGTACCAGCCCCGCGTCAACGTCAGCAGCGACGGCTGGCGTACCCCGACGAACCAGGGCGTCTCCGGTGGTCGGCTCTCGCACCAGCCGCGCCCCGACGAGGAGCAGTCCGGGCCGACGGGTCCGAAGCCGCGCCCCGGTTTCGGCCTGCGCGGCCCGCGGCGCAACCCGCACGTGCTGACGGCCGAGTCGCTCGCCGAACTCACCCTGCCGGTCGGCGACGACGGCGTCATCATCGGCATCGACCCGCAGAACCAGCCGGCGGTGCTGAGCCTGCTGCGCCCCGCGCCGATGGAGATCGCGCTGGTCGGCAGCATGTGGATGGCCCAGGTGCTGGCGCTGCGCACGGTCGCCACCGGCGCCCGGGTCGCGGTGGAGACCGCCCGGCCGCCGGCCTGGGGCCAGATGGCGCAGGCCGCCGGTGGCGGTCAGCAGTGCGTCTCGGTCTTCGACGTGCGCCAGATCGCGCCGCAGGGACCGTCGGTTTCCAGCCCCGTCCTCGTCGTCCGCGACATGGGCGCGCGTCCGCCGCGCAACCAGCTCGCGCCGAGCCCCTGGCAGACCGTGCTGACGGTGCTGCCCTTCCTCGGGCCGCGTTCGCCGCAGATGCTCGGCCGGGCGGACCTGGTCGGCCTGCAGCGACTCTCGCCCGAGGAGGCCGAGGTTGTGACGCGGATCATGCGCCTGCCGGACAACGTCGGGGCGGTGCTGCCGACGCTGAGCGACAACGCCATGCTGTGGTGCCGGCGGGACGGCGGCCACCAGTTCGTCATGACCCAGCCCACCGAGCCGGAGACCAACCTGCTGGGCGGGCCGCGCCGCATGGACTGACCAGCGCACACCGGCCGGTTGTCCGCGGGCGTCACATGCGCCGCACGAAGCGACCGGCCGCCGGCACGAGCTACGGGCGCATCCACGGGGTGCGCCCGTAGGCGTGCCGACCGGGCTTGAAGACGACATGGCATCGACTGCCGTTATGGGCCGACTGTTGATTAGGCTGTGGGGAGAGCCGCAGGAGCACCTCACATCGGCGGTGCACGACGGCAGTCGACACGGGGATGGAGACATAGCAGTGGTGGCGCAACCCCGGGTGGCGTGCTCCGACTTCCGTTACATCCGATCGATCCGCCTGTATCCGGTCCTGCCGTTCAGGTGCGTTGCAGTAGACCAGGAGGCACAGTGAAAGACCAGGAGGCTTTCCGCCCGGACGGGAACGATCCTGACGACGACCAGTCCGAGTTCGACCTGACCGGCGAGTTCAAGATCGATTTCGCGGCTCCGGCCTGGTACGGCAGCAACGACACCAGTGGCGGCGCGGGCGCCGCGGCCTCCTCCGCGACGCCTCCCACCGGTGCCGCTGGCCCGTCGTCGACCGGCCAGTCGCCGTCCGGGCCCGCCCAGGGCCCCGCGACGCCCGGCGTTCCGCAGCAGGGGGCGCCCGGTCCGGCCGCGCCTCCCGGCTTCCCGACGCTGCGTCCGCACGACGCGGGCGGGGACGACGCGGCCGCCGCGGCCGGCGGTGCGTCGGCTCCGGCCGCCGCCGACGCGCACGGCGCCAACGTCCGCGCCGGCAACGGTCCGGACCCCTCGGCCTCCCTCTGGGACGACGACGAGGACGACGCGGAGCCGGCGGCGGACCCGACGCCTGTGCCGCAGTCCGCCGCGACGCCGCAGCCGGAGGCCGCGCCCACCGCGCCCGCCCCGCCCGCGCCCGAACAGCCCGCACCGGCTCCCGGGCCGGAGGCCGCCACCGCAGCCGCAACCGCGGCCGCGGCAGGCGCCCAGCCCGCTGCCCAGCCGGCCCAGCCCGTCCAGGGCCAGCAGCCGGCCCAGCAGCCCCCGCAGCAGCAGGCGCCCGTCCAGGGCGTACCCCAGCAGGGCGTCGCCCCGCAGGGCATGCCGCCGCAGCAGGGGGCGCCGCAGGGCGCTCCGGCGGCGGGTGCGCCGTGGCCCGGTGCGGACGGTCAGCAGCAGGGCGTGCCCCCGCAGGGTGCCCCGGCGCAGGGCGGACTCCCGCCGTTGCCGCCGGAGTTCCAGCCGGCCGACCCGCGGATGGCGCAGGCCGGCCAGCAGCAGCCGGTCGCCCCCCAGCAGGTCCAGCAGCAGCCGGCACAGCCCCAGGCACCTCAGCAGCCCTACCCCCAGCAGGCCCAGCAGCCGCAGCAGCCCCAGCAGGGCGGCTACCCGCAGCAGCAGGCCGCCCCGGCGCAGCAGGGCGGCTACGGCTACCCGCAGCCCGCGTACGGCTATCCGCAGCAGGTGCAGCAGGGTCAGCACCCGCAGCAGGCCCAGCAGCCGGCCCAGCAGCAGCCCAACGCCCAGCCGCAGCAGCCCGCCTACGGCTACCCGCAGCAGGGATACCCCCAGCAGGCCCAGCCGGCCCAGCAGCACGCCCAGCAACAGCAGCAGGCCCAGCCCGGCTACCCCCAGCAGCCGCAACAGCCGCAACAGGCCCAGCAGCAGCCCCAGCAGCAGGGTCAACAGCCGCTCCCCGGCCAGCAGTTCGGCGACCCCAACGCGGCGGCCAACTACGCCCAGTACTCGCAGCCGGGCCAGCAGCAGCCGCAGCGCGCCACCCCCGGTGCGCCGCTCGGCTACAGCGCCGCGGTCGAGCTGACCTCCGACCGCCTGCTGCGCAACCAGCCCAAGAAGCGGAAGCCGGGCGCCAACGCCCAGCCGTCCAAGTTCAAGCTGGGTGCGAAGAAGGAGTTGGAGGAGCGCCAGCGCAAGCTGGAGCTGATCCGCACGCCGGTGCTGTCCTGCTACCGGATCGCGGTGATCAGCCTCAAGGGCGGCGTCGGCAAGACCACGACGACCACCGCGCTGGGCGCCACCCTGGCCTCCGAGCGGCAGGACAAGATCCTCGCGATCGACGCCAACCCGGACGCCGGCACGCTCGGTCGACGGGTCCGCCGCGAGACCGGGGCGACCATCCGTGACCTGGTGCAGGCGATCCCGCACCTGCACAGCTACATGGACATCCGCCGGTTCACCTCGCAGGCCCCCTCGGGCCTGGAGATCCTCGCCAACGACGTCGACCCGGCCGTCTCGACGACGTTCAACGACGAGGACTACCGGCGCGCGATCGACATCCTCGGCAAGCAGTACCCGGTCATCCTCACCGACTCGGGCACCGGTCTGCTCTACAGCGCGATGCGTGGTGTGCTCGACCTCGCCGACCAGTTGATCATCATCTCCACCCCGTCGGTCGACGGTGCCAGCAGCGCCAGCACCACCTTGGACTGGCTCTCCGCGCACGGCTACGCCGACCTGGTGCAGCGCGGCATCACGGTCATCTCCGGAGTCCGCGAGACCGGCAAGATGATCAAGATCGAGGACATCGTGTCGCACTTCGAGACCCGCTGCCGCGGTGTCGTCGTGGTGCCGTTCGACGAGCACCTCGCCGCCGGCGCCGAGGTCGACCTCGACATGATGCGGCCGAAGACCCGCGAGGCGTACTTCAACCTCTCCGCCCTGGTCGCCGAGGACTTCGCGCGCCAGCAGCAGGCCCAGGGGATGTACGCGCAGGCGCAGATGGGGCAGCAGCAGATGGGCGGCGACCCGTACGCCCAGCAGCAGGACCCGTACGCCCAGCAGCAGTACGCGCAGCAGGCCCAGCAGGCGCAGCAGGCCCAGCAGCAGGTCCCCCAGCAGGGCCAGCCGCCGGCCGGCTACCCGCCGCAGCAGGGCGGCTGGACCCAGCAGCCCGCCGCCCAGCCGCCGGCCGGCTGGCAGCAACAGCCCGCCCCGGACGCTCCGTTGCCGGAGCAGGGCGGCTGGACGCAGCAGCCGCCCCCGCAGTGAGCTGCGGGGCGTGCACGAAAGGGGCGGGGCCCGGCAGTCGACTGCCGGGCCCCGCCCCTTTCGTGCGCCCTCGCGGGCGCGAAGTGCCCTACGCCAGACCGGATTCGGCGATCAGGCCGCGGGCCTGCTTCACGTCGACCGCCATCCGCTCCAGCAGCGCGTCCAGGGTGTCGAACTTCTCCTGGCCACGGATGTAGGCGAGGAAGTCCACCGCGACGTGCAGACCGTACAGGTCGAGTCCGATCCGGTCGATGGCGTACGCCTCCACCGTCCGCACCTTGCCGTCGAACTGCGGGTTGGTGCCGACCGAGACGGCCGCCGGCATCGCCTCGCCCTCGACGTGCAGCAGCCCCGCGTAGACCCCGTCGGCCGGGATCGCGGTGTGCGGCAGGGTCTCCACGTTGGCCGTGGGGAAGCCGAGTTCACGGCCGCGCTGCGCGCCGCGGACGACCACACCCTCCACGCGGTGCGGCCGCCCCAGGACCTCCCGGGCCCCGGCCACGTCGCCCTCGGCGACCAGCCGGCGCACCAACGTGGACGAGAACGGCACGCCGCCGCCCGCGGTGCCGCGCTCGAAGAGGTCGATGACCTCGACCGTGTAGTCGTAGGTGCGGCCCAGGTCGGCGAGGCTGTCGACGGTGCCCTTGGCCTTGTGGCCGAAGCGGAAGTTCGGCCCCTCCACGACGAGCTGCGCGTGCAACTTGTCGACCAGCACCTTCACCACGAAGTCGGCGGGCGCCAGTTGCGAGAACTCCTTGGTGAACGGCAGGACCAGCACCGCGTCCACCCCCAGTTCCGCCATCAGCTCGGCCCTGCGGTGATGCGGGGCCAGCAACGGCGGATGGGTGCCGGGACGGACCACCTCGCTCGGGTGCGGGTCGAAGGTGACGACCACGGCCGGGATCCCCAGCTCGCGGGCGCGGGCCACCGCACGACCGATGATCAATTGGTGGCCGCGGTGCACTCCGTCGTACGAGCCGATGGTGACGACGCTGCGTCCCCAACCCTCGGGGATGTCCTCCAAGCCACGCCAGCGCTGCACTCTGCCCGCTCCTCGCCCGAACTCTTGACCGTCCACTGCGCCATTTCGGCATGGCGCAGGTCTAAGACTGCCATGCCGCGAGCGCGGCTTCGCGCGAAGGGTCGACTGGCCGCTGTTGCATCCGACACCCTGCGGCGCCCGCCGACCACCGGCCGGTCGCCGCCGCACCGTCCCGAGGAGCCGCCGACGGCGCCTGCCCCCCGCGCCCGGGACCGCTCCCCCACGGCGCCGTGACCCGCCGCAGCGCCACCGGCTCGTCCTCGGCGAGCGCGTCCAGCAGCTCGGTCGCACGGGGGTGCGGCACGCCGATCAGCGTCTGTACGAGGGCGTCCAGCGCCCGGGTGCGGTGGGTGTGCAGCAGCGCCTGCGCGGCGTCCGCGACGGTGACCGGGCGGGGCGCGCAGGGTGCCGCCAGCAGCGGACGGACGTCGTCGAACCAGCCGCACAGCACCGGCTGGGTCCGCTCGGGGGCGGCCTTCAGCAGCTCCGCGACGAGGTCGAGGAAGCGCCCGGGGCGCAGGTGCCCGCCATCGGGACCGCACGCCTCCACGACCCCCTCACGGCCCTCTGCGGGGCCGTCGGCCCACGGCGGGGCGTCGACCCGCACGGCGTCCGCCCGGCGGCCCGTCTCGCCGTCGGCGGGGTGGACCCGCACGCGCGGCGGGCGGGCGAAGGGGCGCGGCGGTCGCCCGCCCCGCGCGGACGGCGGCGGTCCGTCGGCCGGCAGCAGCCGGCGCAGCAGTTCCAGCCGGTCCGCCGGCGCCAGCGCCAGGCACCGCCAGAACACCGGGCCGAACGTGGCCAGGCCGGAGTCCGCGAAGCCGCCGGCCGCGACCGACAGCTCGGTGATCCGGTCGGCGAGCAGTCGCAGTACGGCCAGGTACGGGGTGGCGTCCGGCACCCCCAGCAGGATGCCGCACAGCCGACCGGCCGCCGTTCCGGAACCCACCCCGGGAGCGGTCGCGGCCGCCACCAACTCCCGCCATTCCAGCGCTGGTTCCTCGCCCGCGTCCCCCTCGGCGACCACGCTGGCCACACCGCGCGCACCCCCGCCGGGTCGTCCGTGCGCCCCCCGGTACGCCCCTGCGTGCGGCCTTGCGAACGCGCCCCCGTCAACCACCCCGTACGCATCCCCGCACACGTCCCTGTCGACGTCCAGCACCACCATGCGCGAACCTCCCCGCCCGTTACCGTCCGTGCTCATCGGCGACGACGGTAGACAGACAGTGATCTTCGCGACAGGGTGCACGGCGAACGCGCCCCCTTCCGCGCCGTGATTCACTCCGAGCGCCTGCTCGCGGGGGTGAATCACCGCGAGGCGCTGGACAGAGACTCAGCGAGGGGGATGGTGGAGCGCGGGCCGCACGCTCCGCGCCCGTCGGCACGGCCCGCGTTCCACCACCTCCGCCTCGACTGCCGTCCGCTAGGCGAAGACCGCCAGGCTCTTGGCCCGCCCGCCCTGGTTCTCCACCAGCGCGAGGAACGTGCCGTCCGGCCCGAAGGCCGCCACCGGGCCGTCGCCCTCGAAGAGCGGCATCGGCACCCGCGCGCCGTTGAGCAGCAACCGCGCCTGCGCCTCGGGCACGTCCCAGCGGGTGAACGCGGCGTCCGCGGCGTCCCCCAGCGGCATGACCGGCAGGCCACTGCCCTCGGGGTCGTCGACCGCCGCCTGGAGCTGCTCCAGCGTCCGCGCCCGGTCGAGCTTGTACGGGCCGACCCGGGTGCGCCGCAGCGCGGTCAGGTGGCCGCCCACGCCGAGCCCGGCGCCCAGGTCACGGGCGAGGGCGCGGATGTAGGTGCCGGAGGAGCAGACCACGGAGACCAGCACGTCGGTCACCGGGGTGCCGTCCGCGGCCTCCGTCTCGTGTGCGGAGTGCACCACGAACGAGGAGACGGTCACCGGCCGGGCCGGGATCTCCACGTCCTCGCCGTCCCGGATCCGCTTGTAGGAGCGCTTGCCGTCGATCTTGATCGCGCTGACCTTGGACGGGACCTGCATGATCGCGCCGGACAACTCGGCGACCCCGGCGTCGATGTCCTCGCGGGCGATGCCGTGGGCCGCCTTCGACGCCAGGATCTCGCCCTCGGCGTCGTCGGTGAGCGTGCTCTGCCCGAGCCGCACCGTGCCGACGTACTCCTTCTCCGTCAGCGCGAGGTGCCCGAGCAGCTTGGTGGCCCGTTCCAGGCCCAGGACCAGGACGCCGGTCGCCATCGGGTCGAGGGTGCCGGCGTGCCCGACCCGGCGGGTGCGGGCCATCCCGCGCATCTTCGCCACGACGTCGTGCGACGTGAAACCGGACGGCTTGTCGACGATGACCAGGCCGCCCGGCTTGTTGCTCTGCCGCTTCATTCTGCCGCTGCGTCCTCGTCGTCCTCGTCGCCCGGCTTGCGGTACGGGTCCGCTTCACCGGCGTACTTGGCGCCCGACGACGCCTGGCGCACCTGGGCGTCCGAGGCCCGGGCCCGGTCGAGCAGGTCCTCGATCGTCTGGGCGTTCTCCGGCAGGGCGTCCGCGACGAACGTCAGCGTCGGCGTGAACTTGGTGCCGGCCGCCGCCCCCACCGCGGAGCGGAGCACGCCCTTGGCGCTCTCCAGCCCGGCGGCGGCGCTCGCCCGGTCCTCGTCGTCGCCGTACACCGTGTAGAAGACCGTAGCCTCCCGCAGGTCGCCGGTGACCCGGGTGTCGGTGATGGTCACGTGCGTGCCGAGCCGCGGGTCCTTGACGCCGCGCTGCAACTTCTGGGCGACCACCTCCCGGATGAGGTCCGCCAGCTTCTTCGCCCGCGCATTGTCGGCCACTGGTCCGTCTCCTTCTTGTCTTTCACGATTGTGCTTCCACCGGCGACGACCCGCCCGGTCTCGGGGGTCACTCGTCGTCGCCGTGCAGCCGTCGGCGTACCGACAGCAGCTCCACTTCGGGCCGTGCGGCGACCAGGCGCTCGCAGCGGTCCATGACGTCCGTCAGGTGTCCGACGTCCCCGGACACCACCGCCAGGCCGATGCGGGCCCTGCGGTAGAGGTCCTGGTCTCCCACCTCCGCGACGCTCACCGCGTACTTGCGGTGCAGCTCGGCGACGATCGGGCGGACGACGGAGCGCTTCTCCTTCAGCGACCGTACGTCGCCGAGAAGCAGGTCGAAGGACAACGTCCCTACGTACATGCATGACGGGTCAAGCCACCCGTGGGGCCTTCGGGGTGCCGCCCGGCGTCGGCCGGGGCGTGCGTGTCATTTCGAACCGTACACGGAACGACCGGGGCCGATCGACGGAAATTCCCGCCGACCGGCCCCGGCCCGCCCGTCGCCCGGCCACCGTTCCTGGTGGACCGCACACCGGGCGGACTACTACAAGATCAGCCGCGCGGCTTCTCCCGCATCTCGTACGTCGCGATGACGTCGTCGACCTTGATGTCGTTGAAGTTGCCGAGGTTGATACCGCCCTCGAAGCCTTCGCGGATCTCGGTGACGTCGTCCTTGAAGCGGCGCAGACCGTCGATGTTGAGGTTCTCCGCGACCACCTTGCCGTCGCGGATGAGGCGCGCCTTGGTGTTGCGCTTGACCTCGCCGGAACGGATGAGCACACCCGCGATGTTGCCCAGCTTGGACGACTTGAAGACCTCGCGGATCTCCGCCGTACCGAGCTCGACCTCCTCGTACTCCGGCTTGAGCATGCCCTTGAGGGCCGCCTCGATCTCCTCGATCGCCTGGTAGATGACCGAGTAGTACCGGACGTCGACGCCCTCGCGCTCGGCCATCTGCGTGGCGCGGCCCTCGGCCCGCACGTTGAAGCCGATGACGATCGCGTCGGAGCCGGACGCCAGGTTGATGTCGGACTCCGTGACCGCACCGACGCCGCGGTGCAGCACCCGGATGTCGACCTCTTCGCCGACGTCGAGCTGGAGCAGCGAGGACTCCAGGGCCTCGACCGAACCGGACGCGTCGCCCTTGATGATGAGGTTGAGCTGCTGGACCTCGCCCGCCTTGAGCACCTTGTCGAGGTCCTCGAGGGACACCCGGCGGGTGCGCTTGGCGAACGCGGCGTTGCGCTCGCGCGCCGCGCGCTTCTCGGCGATCTGGCGGGCCGTGCGGTCCTCGTCGACGACCAGGAAGTTGTCGCCGGCGCCCGGGACGTTGGTCAGACCCAGGACCAGGACGGGGGTCGACGGACCCGCTTCCTCGACGTGGTTGCCCTTGTCGTCGAGCATCGCGCGGACCCGGCCGTAGGCGTCGCCCACGACCATCGTCTCGCCGACGCGGAGCGTACCGCGCTGGACCAGGACGGTCGCCACGGCGCCGCGGCCGCGGTCGAGGTGAGCCTCGATCGCGATGCCCTGGGCGTCCTGGTCGGGGTTGGCCCGCAGGTCGAGGGCGGCGTCCGCGGTGAGGACGACGGCCTCGAGCAGCTGCTCGATGTTGGTCCCCTGGCGGGCGGAGATGTCGACGAACATGGTGTCGCCGCCGTACTCCTCGGCCACCAGGCCGTACTCGGTCAGCTGACCGCGCACCTTGGTCGGGTCGGCACCCTCGACGTCGATCTTGTTGACCGCGACCACGATCGGCACGTCGGCCGCCTTGGCGTGGTTCAGGGCCTCGATCGTCTGCGGCATGACACCGTCGTTGGCCGCCACCACGAGGATCGCGATGTCGGTCGACTTCGCACCGCGGGCACGCATGGCGGTGAACGCCTCGTGACCCGGGGTGTCGATGAAGGTGATGCGACGCTCTTCGTCGTTGACCTCGGTCGTGACCTGGTAGGCACCGATGTGCTGGGTGATGCCACCGGCCTCGCCCGCGACCACGTTCGTCTTGCGGATCGCGTCCAGCAGGCGGGTCTTACCGTGGTCGACGTGACCCATGACGGTGACGACCGGCGGACGGGCCGCCAGCATGTCCTCGCCGCCCTCGTTCTCTCCGAACTCGATGTCGAAGGACTCGAGCAGCTCGCGGTCCTCCTCCTCCGGGCTGACGATCTCGATGTTGTAGTTCATCTCGCCGGCGAGCAGCTGCAGCGTCTCGTCGGAGACCGACTGGGTCGCGGTGACCATCTCGCCCAGGTTCAGCATGACCTGGACCAGCGACGCCGGGTTGGCGTTGATCTTCTCCGCGAAGTCGGTCAGCGAGGCACCGCGCGAGAGGCGAACGGTCTGGCCGTTGCCGCGCGGCAGCATGATGCCGCCCACGGACGGGGCCTGCATCGCCTCGTACTCCTGACGGCGCTGCCGCTTCGACTTGCGACCACGACGCGCCGGACCGCCGGGACGGCCGAACGCACCCTGCGTGCCACCACGGCCGCCGGGACCACCCGGACGACCGCCGAAGCCGGGACGACCGCCGAAGCCGCCGCCACCACCGGGACCGCCGCCACCGGGACGACCGGCGAAACCGCCGCCGCCACCCGGACGACCGCCACCGCCGCCGCCACCGGGACGACCGGCGAAGCCGCCGCCACCACCGGGACGACCGCCGCCGCCACCGGGACGACCAGCGCCGCCCGGACGACCGCCGGCGCCGCCGGGGCCCGGACGCGGGCCGGCAGCCGGACGCTGCGGCATCATGCCCGGGTTCGGACGGTTACCGCCGCCGGGACGCGGACCGGCACCGCCGGGCGCCGCACCCTGCGGACGGGGCATGGCACCGGGGGTCGGACGCGCGCCGCCCTGGCCCTGCGGACGGGGGCCGCCCTGGCCGCCGCCCTGCGGGCGCGGGCCGGGCTGACCGGGACGCGGGGCGCCACCGGGCCGCGGGGCCTGCGGACGGGCCATGCCCGTCGAGCCACCGGAGGTGAAGGGGTTGTTGCCCGGACGGGGACCGCTCGGACGGGGGCCACCGGGACGCGGGGCGCGCTCGCCACCGGGACGGGGGGCGTTGCCGCGCCCCTGGCCCTGACCCTGACCGCCTGCCGGGCGACCGCCCGGACGCGGGCCGGGGGCGGCACCGGGGCGGGGCCCCGACTGCGCGGCGGGAGCCGGCGCGGACGGCGGGGCCTGGAACTCCGGCTGCGCGGGCGCGGCCGGGGCGGGCTTGGGCGCCGCGGGACGTGCCGGGGTCGGCCGCGGGCCCGGCGTGGGGCCGGCGGCAGGCTTGGGAGCCTCGGCGGGGGCCGCGGGGGCAACGGGTGCCTCCGGGGCGGCCGGGGCCGCGGGCCCCGGCTTGGGGGCGCCCGGCTTCGGGGCAGCCGGACGCGCCGCCTGCGCCGGAGTGGGCGCGGACGGCTTCGCGGGGGCCGACTTGCGCGGCGCCGCGGGCTTGCCGGCGGAACGGCCGCCGCCGCTACCCGCCTGGAAAGCGTCGGTCAACTTGCGAACAACCGGCGCCTCGATCGTCGAGGACGCCGAACGGACGAATTCACCAAGTTCTTGGAGCTTGGCCATGACGACCTTGCTCTCAACACCGAACTCCTTGGCGAGTTCGTAAACCCGGACCTTAGCCACTTCGCTCCTTCTAGGTCCGGGTGTCCACCGGACCGTCGCTACTTCATGGGCGTACTCATCGCGTACTCATCGAGTGCTCATCGCAATCTCGACCTACTTCCGACTCGCGAGGTACCTGACCGCACGGTTTTCCGTGCGCTGTGCATGTCTTGCTGTGCGTTATTGCCATGGCGGCTGCTCAACCCGCGCCCCCTTCGATGAACCGGCGCACATCCGCCGTGTCGAACGGGCCGCGACCCCGGTAGGCCCGGGGGAACGCCCGGCGGCGAACCGCCAGGTCGAGGCAGACCAGTGTCCGGTGCACGTAAGCACCCCGGCCGGGCAGCGTACCGCGAGGATCGGGGACGCACTCGCCCTCGATCGCCACGATGCGCAGCAAATCGCCCTTGGCCGCTCGCTCCCGGCACCCCAGACACGTGCGCTCAGGGCATGCGCGGGCATGCGTCCGGCCAGACACTGCTTAAGTCTACCTCCCTACGGCCGGTCCACCCCGATGGGGTAAAGCCGATCCGTTCCTCAGAATTCCCCGCCCGGCGCCGCGGCACCACTTCTTTTCGGGCGCCGCGGCTCCGCCCGTCCCGGCTCAGCCCTGCGCCGGCGCGTGCTCGGTGTCGGGACGGATGTCGATCCGCCAACCGGTGAGCCGCGCCGCGAGCCGGGCGTTCTGGCCTTCCTTGCCGATGGCCAGCGACAACTGGTAGTCCGGCACGGTCACCCGGGCCGAGCGCGCCGACAGGTCCACGACCTCGACCTTGCTGACCCGGGCCGGGGACAGCGCGTTCGCCACCAGCTCGGCCGGGTCGTCCGACCAGTCCACGATGTCGATCTTCTCGCCGTTGAGCTCGGCCATCACGGCCCGCACCCGGCCGCCCATCGGGCCGATGCACGCGCCCTTGGCGTTCAGGCCGGAACGCGTCGACCGCACCGCGATCTTCGTCCGGTGTCCGGCCTCGCGCGCGATGGCGGCGATCTCCACCGACCCGTCGGCGATCTCCGGCACCTCCATGGCGAACAGCTTCTTCACCAGATTGGGGTGCGTGCGCGAGAGGGTGACCGAGGGACCGCGGACGCCCTTGACGACGCGGACGACGTACGACCGCAGTCGGGTGCCGTGCGTGTACTCCTCGCCCGGGACCTGCTCCTGCACCGGCAGGATCGCCTCCAGCCGACCGATGTCGACCAGGACGTTCTTGGGGTCCTTGCCCTGCTGGACGACGCCGGTGACCACGTCGCCCTCGCGTCCGGCGTACTCGCCGAACGTGATCTCCTCCTCGGCGTCCCGCAGCCGCTGCAGGATGACCTGCTTGGCGGTGGTCGCCGCGATCCGCCCGAAGCCGGACGGGGTGTCGTCGAACTCGCGCGGCTCGGCACCCTCCTCCAGGTCGTCCGGGTCCTCCTTCGCCCACACCGTCACGTGGCCGGTGCTGCGGTCCAGCTCCACCCGCGCGCGGCGGCGGCTGCCCTCGGTGCGGTGGTACGCGATGAGGAGGGCCGACTCGATCGCCTCGACCAGCAGGTCGAACGAGATCTCCTTCTCCCGCACCAGACCCCGCAGGGCGCTCATGTCGATGTCCACGGCTACGCCTCCTCCTTGTTCTCGTCGTTCTCGTGTGCGTCGTTCTCGGGTTCGTCGTGCTCGGGTTCGTCGTGCTCGGTGCTCTGTGCGTCCTGTGACGCGGCGGCGGGGGACGGCTTGGGGTTGAACTCCAGCTCCACCCGTGCCTTGGCGATCTCGTCGAACGCGACCCGTCGGGCGGTCGGCTTGCGGCCCTTGACGCCCGGGACCTCCAGGTCCAGTCCGGTGTCGTCGGCGGCGACGATCCGCGCCACCACCTCGCCGCCCTCGTGCAGGCGGGCCTTGATCAGCCGGCCGACGGCGCGGCGGTAGTGCCGCAGCTCGGTCAGCGGCCGGTCGGCGCCCGGCGAGGTCACCTCAAGGGTGTACGGGGCGCCGCCCATCGCGTCGGTGTCGTCCAGGACCGTGGACGCCTCGCGGCTCAGCTCGGCACACTCGTCCAGCTGGACGCCCGCGTCGGAATCGACCACGATCCTCAGCACCCGACTCTTGCCGGCCGGGGTCACCTCGATCTCTTCCAGATCCAGGTCTCGTGCGGCGACGAGCGGTTCAAGCAGCCCGCGCAGCCTCTCGCTCTGGGTGGTGCTCATCCGGGTGACTCCTCGGCCGCGTGTGCTGTTGTGGGTAGGTCGCGTGTCGGGTCAAAGCCTATCGGTTCCGGCGGGGTACTGACGATTCGGTGGGTCGTCACGGATACGCTCGCCTGCGGTGATCACTACGGAAGACCCCGGGAAGTGCAACGTGCCGAAACTGGCGCTCACGCGCAGAACGACCCTGTTGGCCGGCGCCGCCCTGGGGGGTGCGGCGCTGCTCACCGGGTGCGCCGACGACGCCCGGCCGGCCCGCGCGGCGGGCGAGCACTCGGCGGCCGCGGAACGGTTGCGGAAGAACGCCGCCCGGGACAGCACGGCGCTGCTCGCACGGTACGACGCGACGCTCACCGCGCACCCGGCGCTGGGAGCGCAGCTGCGCCCGCTGCGGGCCGAAGTCGCCCGCCACGCCCAGGCGTTCACCTCCGACGCTCCGTCCACCGCGCCCTCCGCGCCCCCGGCCGGCGCGGCGCGGGGAGCCGGCGCACCCGACGTGCCGGGCGACGAGCGGGCCGCCCGCACGGCGCTCGCCGACGCGGAGCGCACCCTCGCGGACGCCCGGACGAAGGCGCTGGTGTCCGCGCCGGCCGAACTGGCCCGGCTGCTCGCCTCGGTGGCGGCGGCCGGCGCGGCCCATGCGTACCTCCTGACGGAGGCCGGGTGACGGGGACCGCCCCGCACCCGGGCCCCGCGGCGGGCACGGTGACGACCTACGGCGCGCGGCCCTCGCCGGGGCGCCCCAGCAGAAGGAGAAGGAACGGGGTATGACGACGACGGGCGCACCGCGCGAGGAGGCTCGCGACCACGACGCGTTGACCGCGACGCAGGCCGCGCTGGCGGCCGAGCACGCCGCGGTGTACGGGTACGGCGTGGTCGGCGGGCGGATCGGCGCCGGGCGGCGCGCGGAGGCCCGGGGCGCGTACGACGCGCACCGGGCGCGGCGGGACGCGCTGGGCCGCGCCGTGCGGGACCTCGGCGGCAGGCCGCAGGCCGCGGCTGCCGCCTACGCGCTGCCGTTCCCGGTGCCGGACGCGGCCGCCGCGGCCCGGCTGGCGGCGGAGTTGGAGGACCGGGTGGCGGCCGTCTACGCGGACCTGGTCCGGGCCACCGGCGGTGCGCATCGCACGGAGGCGGCGGCCGCGCTGCGCGAGGCGGCAGTGCGGGCGGTGCGCTGGCGGGGCAGCGGCGTAGCCTTCCCTGGGCTCGTGGAGCGGGCCGCGGCACCCGCCCCGTCGGGTGGCGCGGGCGCCGATTCCGACGCGCTCTGAACGACCGGCCGTCACGGCGGCCACTCCCCCACGAAAAGGACAGCTGCAGCATGGCAACGGGACCCGTCCAACCGCCGCAACGATTGGTGAACGCGCTCGGCGGCGATCCGGAGGGTCCCGTACGGACCTGGCTGGCGGCGCTGCCGGAGCTGGTCCAACAACGTCTGGAAGCTTGGGAGTTGACGCTGGAGCGGGTGCACGCTCCGGGCGGCCGCAGCAGTCTCGTGGCGTTCGTGCGGCAGCAGGACGGGACACCGGCGGCGCTGAAGTTCCCGGTGCCGGGCCGGGCCGCCGAGCAGGAGGCCGCGGCGCTGCGGATCTGGGACGGCTGGGGTGCGGTGCGGCTGCTGCGGGCCGACGAGGCGGGCGGTGCGCTGCTGCTGGAGCGGTTGCAGGGGTCGGTGTCGCTGCGGTCGCTGCCGGAGGCCAAGGCCCTGCTGGAGGCGGCCGGCACGGTGCGCCGGCTGTGGGTGGCGCCGCCGGCGGGGCATCCGTTCGCGACGGTGGCGGAGCGGACCGCGGCGGACGCGGCGGGGCTGCGGGCGGCCGGGGAGCCGGTGGGCGCCGGGTCGCTGGTCGACGAGGCGCTGGAGCTGGGCGGGTCGCTGCCGGCCGGCGCCGGTGAGGAGTTCGTGCTGCACGGCGCGTTCCGGCAGGGCAAGGTGCTGGCCGGGGAGCGGGTGCCGTGGCTGGCGGTGGGCCCGTCGCCGCTGGTCGGCGAGCGGGCGTACGACCTGGCGCGGCTGGTGCTGGACCGGTTCGAGGACCTGCTGGCCGGCTCGGGCGCGGCCGCGGCGGCCCGTCGGCGGGTGGCGAAACTGGCCGACTCCCTGGAAGTGGACCGCGAGCGGTTGCGCGGCTGGACGCTGTACCGGGCGGTGCGCGCGGGACTGCGGGAGTCGGCGGCGGGTGACCGGCGGCGCGGCGAGTCGCTGTTGGAGTTCGCGACCTACGTGTAGCGGGTCGGGCGGTACGGCGACGGGCCGGCCGGGGCAGGTGCCCCGGCCGGCCCGTCGCCGTGTGCGGTCAGGCGCCGAGGCGGGCGACGGCCTCCTCGACCGTCAGCTCCTCGCGCTCGCCGGTGCGGCGGTCCTTTACCTCGACGACACCCTCGCCGGCGCGACGGCCGACGACGACGATGGTCGGCACGCCGATCAGCTCCGCGTCGGTGAACTTCACGCCGGGCGAGACACCGGGCCGGTCGTCGACCAGGACCCGCAGGCCGGCGGCGGCGAGCTGGTCGCTGACCTCCAGCGCGAGCTCGGTCTGCTTGGCCTTGCCGGCCGCGACGACGTGGACGTCGGCCGGGGCGACCTCGTTCGGCCAGCACAGGCCCTTGTCGTCGGCGTGCTGCTCGGCGAGCGCGGCGACGGCGCGCGAGACGCCGATGCCGTACGAGCCCATGGTGACGCGGACCGGCTTGCCGTTCTGGCCGAGCACGTCGAGGTGGAGGGCGTCGGCGTACTTGCGGCCCAGCTGGAAGATGTGGCCGATCTCGATGGCGCGGTCCAGCTTGAGGCCGGTGCCGCAGTTGGGGCAGGGGTCGCCCTCCTGCACCACGACGACGTCGACGTAGGCGTCGACCTCGAAGTCGCGGCCGGCGACGACGTTCTTGGCGTGCACGCCTTCCTTGTTGGCGCCGGTGATCCAGGCGGTGCCGGGGGCGACGCGGGGGTCGGCGAGGTAGGTGACCTTCTCCAGGCCCTGCGGACCGACGTAGCCGCGCACGAGGTCGTCGCGGCCGACGAAGTCCTCGGCGGTGACCAGTTCGACGGCGGCCGGGGCGAAGTGCGCCTCGACCTTGTCCAGGTCGACCTCGCGGTCGCCGGGCACGCCCACGGCCACGATCTCGCCGTCCACCTTGACCAGGAGGTTCTTGAGGGTGGCGGAGGCCGGCACGTCGAGGTGCGCGGCGAGCGTCTCGATGGTCGGGGTGTCGGGCGTGGGGACCTCTTCCAACGCGGGCACGTCGGCGGCGTCCACCGGCTTCAGGGCGTAGGTGATCGCCTCGGTGTTGGCCGCGTAGTCGCACTGGGGGCAGTCGGCGAAGGTGTCCTCGCCGGCGGCGGCCGGGGCGAGGAACTCCTCGGACTTGGAGCCGCCCATGGCGCCGGCGGTGGCGGCGCAGATGCGGTAGTCGAGGCCCAGGCGCTCGAAGATCCGCTGGTAGGCGGCGCGGTGCAGGGCGTAGGACTCGGCCAGGCCCTCGTCGGCGGTGTCGAAGGAGTACGAGTCCTTCATCTGGAACTCGCGGCCGCGCAGGATGCCGGCGCGCGGGCGGGCCTCGTCGCGGTACTTCGTCTGGATCTGGTAGAGGATCACCGGCAGGTCCTTGTAGGACGTGCACTGGTCCTTGACCAGCTGGGTGAAGATCTCCTCGTGGGTGGGGCCGAGGAGGTAGTCGCCGCCCCTGCGGTCCTTGAGGCGGAACAGCTCGGCGCCGTACTCCTCCCAGCGGCCGGTCGCCTCGAAGGGCTCCTTCGGCAGGAGGGCGGGGAGCAGGACCTCCTGGCCGCCGATGGCGTCCATCTCCTCGCGCACGATCCGCTCGACGTTGGCGAGGACCTTCTTCCCGAGCGGCAGCCAGGACCAGACACCGGCGGCGGTGCGCCGCACGAAACCGGCGCGCACCAGGAGCTTGTGGCTGAGCACCTCGGCGTCGGCCGGGTCGTCGCGCAGTGTCTTGAACATCAACCGGGACATGCGCTGGACCTGCGCGGCGTTGGCCATGGGAGTTTCTCCTGCGTAAGAAAGGTGACTCCCTGGAGGTTAGCCGCCGGGGCGTCCAGCACGGAAATGCGTATCCCCTGCGCGGGCTCCTTGTGCGGGCGGCGGTCAGGGGCGCTTCAGCGGGAGGGGGGCGCCCATGACGGCGTAAGGGGTGGGGGCGCTGGGGAAGAGGACCCGGCGGGCGATGTCCTGGTAGCCGAGGGAGCGGTAGAGGCCCCGGGCCGGGCTCTCGGTGTCGATGGCCGAGAGGATGCTGCGGGGTTCGGTGACCCCGTCGGTGATCCGGGTGATCAAGGCGCGGCCGATGCCGTGGTTCTGGTAGGCGGGGTGGACGTGCAGCTCGGTGATGACGAAGGAGTCGTCGAGCCAGTGGTCCAGACCCTGGCAGCGCAGGTACGGCTCGACGACGGTGGACCACCAGTGGGCGCGGTCGTTGGGCATGCCGTAGACGAAGCCGACGAGCCGGCCGGCGGGGGTGGTGGCGCCGAGGGCGCGGGCGCCGGCGCAGCCCAGGTGGCGCAGCACGATGTGGCGGCGGACGGCGATCTCGTCGTCGCTGAGCCCGAAGGCGAGGGCTTGGACGGCGAGTGCGTCGTCCACGCGGGCAGCGAGGTCCAAGGGGCCGACCGCGACGTCATCCATGCTCGGAGGGTACAAGGCGACGGCTCAGAAAAGTACGCTCATGAACGCGCCGACTTCCGTGAAGCCCACCCTGCGGTAGGCGGCGCGGGCGGCGGTGTTGAAGTCGTTGACGTAGAGACTGACGACCGGGGCGACGTCGTTGAGGGCGTAGCGCAGGACGGCGGCCATGCCGGCCTCGGAGAGTCCCCTGCCGCGGTGCGCGGGGTCGACCCAGACGCCCTGGATCTGGCAGGCGAGCGGGGTGGCCGCGCCGATCTCGGCCTTGAAGAGCACCCTGCCGTCCTCGATGCGGGCGAACGAGCGGCCGGCGCCGACGAGTTCGGCGACGCGCGCCTGGTAGAGCAGTCCGCCGTCGCCGGCGAGCGGCGAGATGCCGACCTCCTCGGTGAACATGGCCACGCACGCGGGCATGATCAGGTCGAGTTCGTCCTTGCGGATCCGCCGCACGTACGGGTCGGGGGCGACGTCGGTGGACGGGGCGCGGGTGGTCATCAGCGGCTGGTGCGCGCGGATCTCGCGGGCCGGGCCCCAGTGGGGTTCGAGCAGCGACCAGAGCGCGGTGGTGGGGCCGGCGGGGCCGACGATGGAGGAGCAGCGGCGGCCCTGACGGCGGGCGCGTTCGGCGAAGCCGCGGACGGCTTCTGGGGTGGCGCAGACGGGGACGAGGTTCGCGCCGGCGTAGCAGAGGGACTCCAGCCGGCCGCCGACGTACCAGCCCCACATCTCGCCGCCGAGCCGCCAGGGGTCGAGCCCGGCGACCTGGACCCGGGCGGCGACGAAGGCGTTGGCGACCGGGTCGCGGTCCAGGACCGTGAGCGCCGCGTCGAGCTCTCCCGGTTCGAGGACCTTGATGGCGGTGGTCGTCAGCACGTGTCGGAAAGCCTCACCGTTACGGGGCCTGGGAGGCCAGGCGGAGCGGGTCCTGGCACTGTACCTCCACCGGCCGGGAAGCACCCGGGCTCCTCTGGGCGACGGGCACGAGCCCCGCGGCCCGGGGCGGGCGGCGGGGCTCGGAGGAGCGGAGTGCGGTGGCGGTCAGCCGGCGGCGGTGACGACCGGCTCGCCGGAGGCGACGCCGTCGGCCTCCATCTGCGCGGCGATCTTCAGGGCCTCTTCGATGAGGGTCTCGACGATCTTCGACTCGGGGACGGTCTTGATGACCTCGCCCTTGACGAAGATCTGGCCCTTGCCGTTGCCGGAGGCGACGCCGAGGTCGGCCTCGCGGGCCTCGCCGGGGCCGTTGACGACGCAGCCCATGACGGCGACGCGGAGCGGCACCTCCATGCCCTCCAGGCCCGCGGTGACCTCGTCGGCGAGCTTGTAGACGTCGACCTGGGCGCGGCCGCAGGACGGGCAGGAGACGATCTCCAGGCGGCGGGGGCGGAGGTTCAGCGACTCCAGGATCTGGATGCCGACCTTGACCTCCTCCACCGGCGGGGCGGAGAGCGAGACCCGGATGGTGTCGCCGATGCCCTCGCTGAGCAGCGCGCCGAAGGCGACCGCGGACTTGATGGTGCCCTGGAAGGCCGGGCCGGCCTCGGTGACGCCGAGGTGGAGGGGGTAGTCGCTCTGGGCGGCGAGCTGGCGGTAGGCGTTGACCATCACGACCGGGTCGTTGTGCTTGACCGAGATCTTGATGTCGCGGAAGCCGTGCTCCTCGAAGAGGGACGCCTCCCACAGGGCCGACTCGACCAGGGCCTCGGGGGTGGCCTTGCCGTACTTCTGGAGCAGGCGCCGGTCCAGTGAGCCGGCGTTGACGCCGATCCGGATGGGGGTGCCGGCGTCGGAGGCCGCCTTGGCGATCTCCTTGACCTTGTCGTCGAACTGCTTGATGTTGCCGGGGTTGACACGGACCGCGGCGCAGCCGGCGTCGATGGCGGCGAAGACGTACTTCGGCTGGAAGTGGATGTCGGCGATCACCGGGATCTGCGACTTCCTCGCGATCACCGAGAGCGCGTCGGCGTCGTCCTGGGTGGGGCAGGCGACCCGGACGATCTGGCAGCCGGAGGCGGTCAGCTCGGCGATCTGCTGGAGCGTCGCGCCGATGTCGGAGGTCCGGGTGGTCGTCATCGACTGCACCGAAACCGGTGCGTCTCCGCCCACGGCGACCGTACCGACCTGGATCTTGCGGCTGACCCGGCGGTCGGCAAGCTTGGTCGGCACGTCCGGCATTCCCAGTGCGATGGCAGTCATCTGGCGAGCAACCCCAAGGTATGGATCAAGGCCCGGGTTCGGCGGGCTTCCGGTCATCGAGCCTACGGCACCGGGGTTGCCGGAGGCACATCGAACCCTTATGCCCCACGAAAGGGGGTGGCCGGGCACGCCCATACGGTCGCGGCGGGCCCGGCCGGGGTGCGCGGCCCTACGTCAGCTTCACCGGATTCACCACGTCGGCGACCAGCACCAGCAGGGTGAAGCAGACGAAGATCCCCGCGACGACGTAGGCGATCGGCATCAGCTTGGCCACGTCGAAGGGGCCCGGGTCGGGGCGCCGGACGACCTTGGCGAAGGCGCGCCGCAGCGACTCCCACAGGGCGCCGGCGATGTGACCGCCGTCCAGCGGCAGCAGCGGCAGCATGTTGAACAGGAACAGCGAGAGGTTGAAGCCGGCGACCAGGAAGAGCATGGTGGCCACCCGCTGCTCCGGCGGGATGTGCAGGGAGAAGACCTCGCCGCCGACGCGGGCCGCGCCGACCACGCCCATCGGGGAGTCCTGCTTGCGCTCGGCGCCGTTGAAGGCCGCGTTCCACAGGTCCGGGATCTTGCCGGGGAGGCTTATCAGCGACTGGGCGCCCTGCTGGACCATGGTGCCCATGCGGTCGACGGACTGACCGAAGGACTGCTGGACGATGCCGCTGGCCGGGGTGAAGCCGAGGAAGCCGGCGCTCACGTACTGGCCGGGGACGTAGCCGCCGTGGCCGTCGGTCTTGGCGACCTTGTTCTCGATGAGGTCGGCGTGCAGCGTCTGCCGGGCGCCGTGCCGCTCGACGACGAGGGTCGCCGGGCCGGTGGTCCGGCGGATCTGGTCCTGGAGGGTGCCCCAGTCGGGGACGGCGTGGCCGTTGAAGGAGACGATCTTGTCGCCGGCGCGCAGGCCCGCGGCCTTGGCCGGGGAGTCCTTGGCGGTCTTCGGGCACTTGTCGGACTGGGCGGAGGCCGCGATGACGCAGTCCGAGACCGAGCCGACCTGCGTGGTCTGGGTGTTGATCCCGAAGCCCATCAGCACGCTCATGAAGATCACCACGGCCAGGACCAGGTTCATGAACGGGCCGGCGAACATCACGATCACGCGCTTCCAGGGCTTGCGCGTGTAGAACAGCCGGTGCTCGTCGCCGGGCTGGAGTTCCTCGAAGGCCGCCGAGCGGGCGTCCTCGATCATGCCGCGGAACGGGGACGTGGAGCGGGCCTGGAGCTTGCCGTCGTCGCCGGGCGGGAACATGCCGATCATCCGGATGTAGCCGCCGAGCGGGACCGCCTTGATGCCGTACTCGGTGTCGCCCTTCTTGCGGGAGAAGATCGTCGGCCCGAAGCCCACCATGTACTGCGGCACGCGGATGCCGAACATCTTGGCCGTGCTGAGGTGGCCGAGTTCGTGCCAGGCGATGGAGAACAGCAGGCCGACGACGAAGACGACTATGCCGAGGATGGTCATCCAGGTCGTCATGCGCGAACCTCCGAGGGGGTGCGTGCCGCCGCGGCGGCCAGTTCGCGGGCGCGGGCGCGCGCCCAGGTCTCGGCCTGCAGGACGTCCGAGACGGTCAGGGAGGTTCCGTCACCGGGCGCGCTGCCGGGGCGGGCGCCGTCCTGGCTCTGCTTCATCACCACTCCGGATGCCAGCCCTTCGTCGACCACTGCCGCGACCGTATCCACAATCCCTGTGAACGGCAGCCCGCCGGTGAGGAACGCCTCGACGCACTCCTCGTTGGCGGCGTTGAAGACGGCGGGGGCGGTACCGCCCAGTTCGCCGACCCGGCAGGCCAGTGGCACGGAGGGGAAGGCGTCCTGGTCGAGCGGGAAGAACTCCCAGGTCTGCGCGTTCTTCCAGTCGACGCCGGGCGCCGCGTCGGGGACCCGCTCGGGCCAGCCCAGGCCCAGCGCGATCGGCATCCGCATGTCGGGCGGGCTGGCCTGGGCCAGCGTGGAGCCGTCGGTGAATTCCACCATCGAGTGGACGTAGGACTGCGGGTGGACGACGACCTCGATGCGGTCGAAGGGGACGTCGAAGAGCAGGTGCGCCTCGATGACCTCCAGGCCCTTGTTGACCAGGGTCGCGGAGTTGATCGTGACGACCGGGCCCATGGACCAGGTGGGGTGGGCCAGCGCCTGTTCGGGGGTGACGCCGGCGAGCTCCCGTCGGGTGCGGCCGCGGAACGGGCCGCCGGAGGCGGTGACCACCAGTTTGCGGACCTCGGCGCGGGTACCGCCGGTCAGCGCCTGGAAGAGCGCGGAGTGCTCGGAGTCGACGGGGATGATCTGGCCGGGGCGGGCGACGGCCTTGACCAGGGGGCCGCCGACGATCAGCGATTCCTTGTTGGCCAGCGCCAGTACCCGGCCGGCCTTCAGGGCGGCGAGGGTGGGGGCCAGACCGATGGAGCCGGTGATGCCGTTGAGGACGGTGTGGCAGGGCGAGGCGGCGAGCTCGGTGGCCGCCTCGGGGCCGGCGAGGATCTCCGGCAGCGGCTCCCCCGCGCCGTAGCGGGCGGTCAGCGCCTCGCGCAGCGCGGGTGCGGTCTCCTCGCGCGCCACCGCCACCGCGGCGACCCGCAGCTGGTGCGCCTGCTCGGCGAGCAGCTCGATCCGGCCGCCGGACGCGGCGAGCGCGGTGACCCGGAACCGGCCGGGGTTGCGCCGCACGATGTCGATGGCCTGGGTGCCGATCGAACCGGTCGAGCCGAGGATCACGATCTCCCGGGGGCTTGCCGGGTCGCCGGTGGCCGGCTCGAAGCGCAGGTGCGGGTGAGCGAGGGTGTCCGTCATGTGGTCCATTGTGGCCGGTCGGCGCGGTGCCCCGGCCACCGAGGGCGCCGGCACCTCGTACGGGCGACCCGCGGGCCGCCCGTACGAGCTGGCCCCGCCCTACTGGAAGGGGCGGCGGACGTTGTCCTTGGTGGAGCGGCCGGGGGTGGCGTCGGCGATCCAGGGGCCGTCCCCGCTGGGGTCGACGACGCCCTCCTCCAGCCAGGTGTAGCGGCCGCCGAGGACGCCGGAGACGACCTTGCGGTCGAGTTCGTCGGTGTTGGTCCACAGTCGGTGGAACAGTTCCTCGACGCGGATCCGGGCCTGGCGGCAGAAGGCGTCGGCGAGTTGGTGCGCCTCCCGGCCGTGGTTGCCGGTGAGCCGCAGGTGCTCGGCCCGCACGCAGGCCGCGCTCATGGCGAACAGCTCCGCGCCGATGTCGACGATCCGGCCGAGGAAGCCCTGCTTGGTCTCCATCTTCCCCTGCCAGCGGGACATCGCGTAGAACGTGGACCTGGCGAGCTTGCGCGAGGTCCGCTCCACGTACCGCAGGTGGCCCGCGAGTTCACCGAACTCCGCATAGGTGCGCGGGAGTTGACCGGCTCCGGCGACGAGCTTGGGCAGCCAGCGGGCGTAGAATCCGCCGGCCTTGGCGGCGGCCTTGCCCTTGTCGGCGAGGGTCTTGTCGGGGTCGATCAGGTCGCCGGCGACGGACAGGTGGGCGTCCACCGCCTCCCGGGCGATCAGCAGGTGCATGATCTCCGTGGAGCCCTCGAAGATCCGGTTGATCCGCATGTCGCGCAGCATCTGCTCGGTGGGGACCGCGCGTTCGCCCCGGGCCGCGAGGGAGTCCGCGGTCTCGAAGCCGCGACCGCCGCGGATCTGGACCAGTTCGTCGGCCATCTGCCAGCCCATCTCGGAGCCGTAGAGCTTGGCGAGGGCGGCCTCGATGCGGATGTCGTTGCGGTTCTCGTCGGCCATCTGGGAGGCGAGGTCGACGACCGCCTCCAGGGCGAAGGTGGTCGCCGCGATGAAGGAGATCTTGGCGCCGACCGCCTCGTGCTTGGCGATCGGGCGACCCCACTGCTCGCGGGCGCCGGACCACTCGCGGGCGATCTTCAGGCACCACTTGCCGGTGCCGGCGCACATCGCGGGCAGCGAGAGCCGGCCGGTGTTGAGCGTGGTCAGGGCGATCTTCAGGCCGGCGCCCTCGGGGCCGATGCGGTTGGCGGCCGGCACCCGCACCCGGTGGAAGCGGGTGACGCCGTTCTCCAGACCGCGCAGGCCCATGAAGGCGTTGCGGTTCTCGACGGTGATGCCGGGCGAGTCGGCCTCGACGACGAAGGCGGTGATGCCGCCCTTGTGGCCTTCCGAGGCGGGCACCCGGGCCATCACCACCAGCAGGTCGGCGACCACGCCGTTGGTGGTCCACAGCTTCACGCCGTCGAGGACGTAGTCGTCGCCGTCCGGCACCGCGGCGGTGGCCAGCCGGGCCGGGTCGGAACCGACGTCGGGCTCGGTGAGCAGGAACGCCGAGATGTCCGTGCGGGCCAGCCGCGGCAGGAACGCCTCCTTCTGCTCCTGGGTGCCGAAGAGCTTCAACGGCTGCGGTACGCCGATCGACTGATGCGCGGAGAGCAGCGCGCCGATCGCCGGGCTGGCCGAGCCGGCCAGGGCGAGCGCGCGGTTGTAGTAGACCTGGGTGAGGCCGAGGCCCCCGTACTTGGGGTCGATCTTCATGCCCAGGGCGCCCAGTTCCTTCAGGCCCCGCACGGTCTCGTCCGGGATCCGGCCGTCCCGTTCGATCCGGGCGCCGTCGACCTGCGTCTCGCAGAACTCCCGCAGCGTGGCGAGGAACTTCTCGCCGCGCCGGACGTCGTCCACGGACGGGGTCGGGTGCGGATGGATGAGATCGAGCCGGAAGCGCCCCAGGAACAGCTCCTTGGCGAAGCTGGGCTTGTGCCAGTCCTGCTCACGGGCCGCCTCGGCGACCTGTCGGGCTTCGCGCTCGGAAACGTTGCGGATGGACGGAGCGGTCATCGGGAACTCACCTCGCCGCGGATCGGGAGTGCCGCCGACGGACCGGTCGGCCGGCGGGCAGTGCTACTTGTGACAAGTACCCGATCCGCACCGGTTGCACCAGCGGAGCGGCGCCCGCCGACGAGTCCCGGCGCGAGGCGGAACGGACGGCCGCGAAGGCGTTCGCGCGCGGCTCCGGCCGCCCGGCCGACGGGGCGGACCGAGCCCCCGTACCGGCCCTGCGGGGGGGGCGGCGTACCGCGCTGGTTGTACGTGCGTCGGCGGTCTTCCCCCCAACGGCAAGGCCCCGCATCCGCCTCGGTCAGGAGGAACCGGGGCGGAGCGGGGCCGTAGCGTCGGAGGTCCGGCCTGGCGGAGCCAGTGCCGGACGGCGGGGGGGGGGACGCGGCGCGCTCCGGAAACAGGGTGCCGGAGCGCGCCGCGCACGGGGGCCGGCGCCGGGGGGTGCGCCGGCCCGGACCTGGCGGGCGGTACGGCCCAAGGGATGGCCGTCGCTGTCCACCAAGCCAGGCCGGATCGGAGGGTGCGGGGCGGGCCGACGAACGCGGCCCGCCCGGCCACGGGAATTCCCTGCGGCCTACAGGTCCAGTCCGGTGAGGACCAGGACCCGCTCGTAGGTGTAGTCGTCCATCGCGTAGCGGACGCCCTCACGGCCGACGCCGGACTGCTTGACGCCGCCGTAGGGCATCTGGTCGGCGCGGTAGGACGGCACGTCGCCGATCACCACGCCGCCGACCTCCAGCGCGCGGTGCGCGCGGAAGGCGGTCCGGGCGTCGTGGGTGAACACGCCGGCCTGGAGGCCGAACTTGGAGTCGTTGACGGCTGCGAACGCCGCGTCGACGCCGTCGACCTTCTTGAGGGTGAGCACCGGACCGAAGACCTCTTCGGTGGCGAGGGTCGCGCCGGCCGGCACGTCCTCCAGCACGGTCGGCGCGTAGGAGGCACCGTCGCGCTTGCCGCCGGTGAGGAGCTTGGCGCCGCGCTCGACGGCGTCGTTCACCCAGGACTCCACGCGCTGCGCCGCGGCCTCGCTGACCAGCGGGCCGACCTCGGTCTCCGGGTCGGTCGGGTCGCCGGTGACCTGGGCCTCGACCCGCTCCACGACCTTGGCGACCAGCCGGTCGTAGACCGAGGCGTCGGCGATGACCCGCTGCACCGAGATGCAGGACTGGCCGCCCTGGTAGTTGGAGAAGGTGGCGATGCGCTGCGCCGCCCAGTCCAGGTCCTCCTCGGAGGACCAGTCGGGCAGGACGACGGCCGCGCCGTTGCCGCCGAGCTCCAGGGTGCAGTGCTTGCGCGGCACGGAGTCGAGGATGGCGTAGCCGACCGTGTCGGAGCCGGTGAAGGAGATGACCGGCAGCCGCTCGTCCTGGACCAGCGCCTCCATGCGGTCGTTGGGGACCGGGAGGATCGACCAGGAACCGGCGGGCAGGTCGGTGCCGGCGAGCAGCTCACCGATGATGAGGCCGGAGAGCGGGGTGGCCGGGGCCGGCTTGAGGATGATCGGGACGCCGGCGGCGATGGCCGGGGCGATCTTGTGGGCGCAGAGGTTCAGCGGGAAGTTGAACGGCGCGATGCCCAGGACCGTGCCGCGCGGGAAGCGGCGGGTCAGCGCGAGACGGCCGGCGCCGCCCGCGTCGGTGTCCAGGCGCTGCGCCTCGCCGCCGTTGAAGCGGCGGGCCTCCTCGGCCGCGAAGCGGAACACGGAGACGGCGCGGCCGACCTCGCCGCGGGCCCACTTGATGGGCTTGCCGTTCTCGGCGGAGATCAGCTGGGCGATCTCCTCGGTGCGCTCCACCAGCCCGCGCACCACGTGGTCCAGGGCGGCGGCCCGCACGTGGGCGGGGGTCACGGCCAGCTCGTCCTGGACCGCGACGGAGGCGGCGACGGCCTCCTCGACCTGGGCCTCGGTGGGAACGCTCACCGTGCCGACGAGACGTCCGTCCCAGGGGGAGCTGACGTCGAAGGTGGTCTCGCCGGTGGCCTCACGGCCGGCGAGCCAGAAGGCGGTGGGGGCTGCAGCAGTGTTCGGCACAGTGGATCCCGGCCCTTCATGATGGTGGGTGGTGCACGCGCGGCTCTGGGAGCGGCTTGGCGTAGGACTCTGCAGCCCACCGTAGGGGCGCGACGGCCTCCTGGCGCTTGTCCGAAGCGGCGTAATCCACGGGTTCGCCTCTCCGCGGTGGAGTCCACGGGGGCCCGGAACCGGTCCGCGGGAGGGCCACGAGGGGCCCGGACGCCGTGCGCGGGTGGTCCACCGGGGCCCGTGACCGCGGTCGACGGGGCGCTCCCCGCCGGAGCGGCGCGCGTCCCGCACGGGCCGGAGCCACCCGACCCGCAGCCCCGCCCGGGCGTGTCGCCTACTCCCCCACCTGGGACGACGTGGCCTTCAACGCCAGCCACAGCTCCATCCGGACGTCCGGATCGTCCAGCGAGCGGCCGAGGATCTCCTCCACCCGCCGCATCCGGTAGCGCAGGGTGTGGCGGTGGACGCCCAGGTCGGCGGCGGCCGCGTCCCACTGGCCGTGCCGGGCCAGCCAGGCGCGCAGGGACGCCACCAGGTCGCCACGGCCGGTCGCGTCGTGTTCGCGCAGCGCCCGCAGCAGCCCGTCGGCGAACGCCCGCACCGCGTCGTCCGCGAGCAGCGGCAGCACCGAGCCGGCCGCCACGTCCTCGTGCTCCACCAGGGCGCGGCCGCGGCGGCGGGCCACGGACAGCGCCTGTTCGGCCTGGCGGTAGGCGTTGGCGGCGGCCATCGGCCCGGTGGGCGCGGAGAGGCCCACGGCCAGCCCCTCGGTCTCCCGGGCGGCGCCGCTCCGGCCGTTGCGGCCGCGCGGACGGGGCGCCGCACCGAGCCGCGCCTCGGCAGCGGCGGCGAACGCGGTGCAGGCGTCAGCGGCCGCCCCGCCATCCGTGACCAGCACGATCAGCCGGCCGGCGTCCGGTACCGCGAGGACCGCTTCACCACTCCGGGCGGCGGCCGACTCCATGGCGTCGGCGAGCGCGTCCAGGACGGGCACGGCGCCGGCGCCCGACGACGGGGATCCCCCCGGTTCGGGGGCGGACGGGAGCTTGGCGGGGGACGGCTGGTCGTCGGAGGGCACCGGCTCGGCCACCACCATGCGGAACGGGGCGTCCAGCAGCCCTCCGTAGAGCCGGCCCGCCACGGCCCGGGCGTGGTCCGGTTCGCCCGCCAGCAGCATCTTCAGCACCGCGGCGCCCAGCCGCTGCTCGGCGTCCTGGAGCGCCCGGGAGCGTTCGGTGGTCAACGTCAGCAGGGCGACCGCGGAGTGCACCGCGTACCGCTCGGCGGTGCCGAGCGGCGCACCGGTCCCCACGGCGAGCACCCCGCGGGCCCGCCGCCCGGTGCCCAGCGTCTGGAGCTCCACCCGGTCGTCGCCGTCGGTGTCGCTGACCACCGAACTGGCCGGCGCCGGCCGCTCCCGCAGCCGCGCCACGTCCTCCGCGAGCCGGGCCGCCCGCCGCGCCGCCCACTCCGGGGCGGCCGCCACCACCGCGCCCGAGGCGTCGTAGAGCGCCGCCCAGCCGTCCAGGTGCGACGCGAGCCGGGCCAGCAGTTCGGCCGGCCCCTCGGCGCCGAGCGCCGCCCGGGTCAGCTCGCGCTGGGCCTCGAAACCGGCGGTCACCGCGCGGTACTGGTCGGCCGCCACGGACGCCGACACCGCCTTGCTGATCGCGATGAACGGCGTCCGGCGCGGCACCCCGAGCAGCGGCAGGTGGTGCCGGCGCGCCGCCTCGACCAGCGCCTCGGGCACCCCCTCGTAGTTCACCCCGACCGCGAAGCCCAGCCCGACGACGCCGGCCTCGGCGACCCGGCGCACGTACCGGTCCGCGGTCTCCGGGTCCTCCGCGTCGAGCTTGAGGGCGGTGATCAGCAGCAGCTCACCGCCCTCCATGTAGGGCACCGGGTCGATCAGCTCGCTGGCGTGCGCCCAGCGCACCGGGGCGTCCAGCCGGTCCTCGCCCGCGAGCACGGTCAGCTTGAGCGCGGTGTGGTTGACCAGGGAGGCGAGGGTGTGCGGCATGAGACCTTCGATGGCTCCGGCGGACGGCACGACCGCGACCGGCGGCCGAGTCACCCTGCCGGTCCCCTGCCGACTCCCGCCGATCGTCTGCACCGTCCGTATGAACGGCTGGCATGTACGCCGTCCCGTATGAACGGCTGATGCCGATTCTGCCTCAACGGACGGTTTCGGGAACACTCCCCGGCGGCGCATTCGGCGCGGGACGCCCCCGCGCACCCTCCGGCCCGCCCCCCAAAGCGCGCGCCCCCCTGCCCGGACCCGTCGCCACCGCCCGGACGGATCATGACCGCGACGATGCCGTGGACGGTACAGGGGGCACGCACGGAGGGCCCCCGAACGGCGGGTCAGGGCCGGAGGTCGATCAACACCGGAGGCGCGTGCTCACCCTCGACCGTGGTCACGGAGAGGACGGCGTGGCCGGCCGGAAGCGCGTTCGCGAGGTCCGAGGCGGACCAGCGCTCCCGCTCGACGGTGCGGACGGTGATCGCCTTCGAAGTGGCGGCCTTCCCGGTGACCAACTGACGGACGAGGTGGAACGCCTTCATCCCGGCACCGTGGGCGATGATCTGCCGGTCCGTCACATCGCGGGTCTCCACCCACTCCTTGCCCCACACCTCGGCGAACGGCGCCCCGTCCCACGGTGTGACGCCCGCGAACGCCATCCGGCAGCCCACCGAGCCGAGCAGGGCGCTGCGCAACGTCTCGGGGACGTCGTCCAGCGAGCGCAGGGTCAGCACCGCACCGGCGTTGGCCGAGCGGAGACGCTGCAGACCCCGCAACGCCTCCGCGGTGATGGTGTGCGCGGCCTCGTCCAGGACCAGGCAGGCGAACAGGGAACGGTCGGCACGGGCCACCGCGCACTCCGTGAACTGCGCCAGCACCAACCGGGCGAGAATCCGGGACGCCTCGGCATGGCCGCGTTCGGGCAGCTCGATACGGACCCGCAGGGGGTGGTCCAGGGACCGCAGCGACACCTGCCGGGTGGCTCCCGTCGGATCGAAGAAGCCGGCGAAGGCGGGGCGGTCGAGCAGCGCGATGCGGTCGGCGAGCAGCAGGGCGACGTCACCGGGGCGCTGCGACTGGCGGGCGCGGGCGTCGAGTTCCCGCAGCAGCGTGTGTCCGCCGGCCGCCTCCAGAGCCGTGCGCAGTGCGGCCATCGCCGGCGGCGCGCCGTCCAGGAGCTCACGCAGTTCCGGCACGGTCGGGAAGCGGGCGTGCGCCGCGCGGAACGGGCCGAGCAACTGGGCCAGGGCGGTCGCCGCGCGCCGGCTGTCGCCACCGGGGAGCTGCTCGGCGAGGTCCCCGACCAGGGCCTCCGCCAAGACGCCGGCGGCCTCGTCGGGATCGGTGGTGCCCCCGTAGAGGTCGAGGTCGCAGTCCGGATCCGGACGGCCGATGCGCACCACCACGTCGAAGGCGCCGTCGGGGCCGAGGGACGAACCGGCCGGGCCGACCGCGACGACCGCGCACTGCCCGGCCAGCGCCTGGAGGCACATCGCCTCCACCACCGGGCGCACCAACCGGGTGGTCTTGCCGCTCCCCGCCGGCCCGACGGCCAGCAGCGACGTGCCCAGCACCCGGGGATCCAACGCACAGCCACTGCCCCGGTGCTGGTACGGATTGCGCACGTGGTCGGCAGCGGTGCCGATCCGAACCTGGTGGGCGAGCAGGTCGTGCTGGGCGGTGCGCTGGGCCAGGTCGCGGGCGCCCGAGGGGTGGGCGCAGGCCGCGGCGCCGTGCCGCAGGACGGTGTCGGTGAAGGAGGCCAGGGAGTTCCGGCCGGTGCGCACCGAACGCCAGGCGCGCCGGATGCGCGCCACGTCGACGTCGTTCATCGCACCCGTCCGGGCCTCGGCCGCGAGCTTGTCGGCGGCGTCGGGGGCACCGTGGGCACGGAGTTCGGGCCACTGCGCGGGATCGGTGGCCGGTTCGGGCTTTGCGGCGGGGGCCCGGTCCCGGAGGCGGCGGAGCGCGGGGCCCAGAACGCGACGGAGCAGCTCGGGCCAGCGGCCCAGACGGCCGAAGAAGAACGCGATCCCGAGGATCCACAGTCCGTAGTAGGCATTGCTGACCACCAGGAACGCCGTGTGGTCGTCCGACGTCTGCGCAGCGGCCCAGGAGTCCGGACGCAGAAGTCGGAGCGGCCAGTACCAGTAGGGGCCGAGATAACCGTTCCACAACAGCGACCACAGCAGCCAACCGCACAGTGCCGCGATCACCGCTCCGCTGATCAGCTGCCGCAAGGGGATCCGTTCCGGTTCCTTCGCCGCGCGGGGGCGGTGCCCGTACGTCCAGATTCCGGGGGCGGCGGCCGGCCGTGGCGTGCGCAGCCAGGTCAGCAGCGCCGGCGGTGCCCCGGCGGACCCGGCGGCAGGAACGGTCGGCGGAGCGGTCGGCATGGCCGGCGGCGCGGTGGGCCGCGGCGGGGTGTGCGGTGCGGCCGGCCGCGGCACCGCGGGGTCGGGGCGCCACTCCGCGGACGGCGGAGGTGCGGCGGTGTGCTGTGCGTCCTGCGTGCCCTCGGTGTCCATCCGGTGCCCCTTGTCCCCCTTGAGACGTGGCCGGCCGCGTTGGTTCGCCGGCCTGTCGTTGTCCTGCCCGCGTGGGCGTGCCCATGCCGGGTGCGCCGCCGCTCAATTTACTGGCCGCGCCCCGTGGCTATGTCCGGTGCGGACAACGCAACACGCGCACTTCTCCCGAACGGAACATGCCAGACCCGGCCCACCGCCCCTAACCTGCGAGAACAAGACCTCTGTACGTCCGTGTTCCACCCCCAGGAGACTGCCATGACCGAACTGTCCGGAGGCCCCGCCCTCCCCCAGGAGCGTCGCGTCGTCACCGCGATCCCCGGCCCCAAGTCGCAGGAGCTGTGGGCCCGCAAGCAGAAGACCGTGGCCGCCGGTGTCGGCGCGGTGCTGCCCGTCTTCGTCAAGCGCGCGGGCGGCGGTGTCCTGGAGGACGTGGACGGCAACTCCCTGATCGACTTCGGCTCCGGCATCGCGGTGACGTCGGTCGGCAACAGCGCGGAGGCCGTGGTACGCCGGGCCGTCGCGCAGCTCGCCGACTTCACCCACACCTGTGCCATGGTCACGCCGTACGAGCCGTACGTCGAGGTCTGTGAGCAGCTGGCCGAGCTGACGCCGGGCGACCACGCCAAGAAGTCGGCGCTGTTCAACTCCGGTGCGGAGGCGGTCGAGAACGCCGTCAAGATCGCCCGGGCGTACACCAAGCGCCAGGCGGTCGTCGTGTTCGACCACGGCTACCACGGCCGGACCAACCTGACGATGGCGCTGACCGCGAAGAACATGCCGTACAAGCACGGCTTCGGCCCGTTCGCGCCCGAGGTCTACCGCGTGCCGCTGGCCTACCCCTACCGCTGGCTGACCGGTCCGGAGAACTGCGCGCAGGAGGCCGCCGACCAGGCGATCACGCAGATCACCAAGCAGATCGGCGCCGAGAACGTCGCGGCGATCATCATCGAGCCGGTGCTCGGCGAGGGCGGCTTCATCGAACCGGCCAAGGGCTTCCTCCCGGCCATCGCGAACTTCGCGAAGGAAAACGGCATCGTCTTCGTCGCCGACGAGATCCAGTCCGGTTTCTGCCGCACCGGCCAGTGGTTCGCGTGTGAGGACGAGGGCATCGTGCCGGACCTCATCACGACCGCCAAGGGCATCGCGGGCGGTCTGCCGCTGGCGGCCGTCACCGGCCGCGCCGAGATGATGGACGCCGCGCACGCGGGCGGCCTGGGCGGCACCTACGGCGGCAACCCGGTGGCCTGCGCCGCCGCGCTCGGCTCGATCGAGACCATGCGCGAGCTGGACCTGAACGCCAAGGCCAAGCGCATCGAGGAGGTCATGAAGGGCCGCCTGACCGCGATGCAGGAGAAGTTCGACGTCATCGGCGAGGTCCGCGGCCGCGGTGCGATGATCGCGATCGAGCTGGTCAAGTCGGGTTCCAAGGACCCCAACCCGGAGGCCACCGCGGCGCTCGCCAAGGCGTGCCACCAGGAGGGCCTGCTGGTCCTCACGACCGGTACGTTCGGCAACGTGCTCCGCTTCCTGCCGCCGCTGGTGATCGGCGAGGACCTGCTGAACGAGGGCCTGGACATCCTGGAGACGGTCTTCGGCACGCTCTGAGCGTCCGCGTCCTGGGGACGCATCCGAGCAGGACCTTCCGGGCGCGGCCCGGGGCGCGGTGCGGACCGCGTCCCGGGCCGCGCCCCGTGCGTCGGCGCCGCTGGCGCAGGGGCGGGATACGGTCACGACGGGGCGGAACGGAGCCGGCCGCGCGACGAGTGAAGAAGATGTGCGGGGGCAATGGCGGGCGCGTGATGCGGCTTACGGGGCGCGCTCCGGGTGCCGTACGGTTTCTGCAGATGAGAGAAACACCCACCCACAGGGGACTGCGGGTGGTGCCCGGTCGGCGCTTTCCTGGCTTCGACCTGGCCGTGCCCTCGCGCACACCACCGGACCCCTGGCACGGGGATTCCGGGAATCCTCACCGATCGGATGTCCGCCCGCCCCAGACCCCCCGGGGCGCGCGGGCCACCGGTCTGCGCGGCCGCTCCGGAACCACCCCCCCGTTCCGGAGCGGCCGCATTTTCGTGTTCGGATTTCTGCTTCCGGCGGCGGGCACTCCGGTGCCGGCGTTCCGGGCTCGTCGTTCTGTGTGTACCGCGGTGCGGTGCGGGTGCGTGGCGTGCGCGTGCGGTGTGTTGGAGTGGGGCGCGTGATGCGGTGTGGGGGGGTGTTCCGCCTGATGCGGTGGCGTTGTTGGTGGCGGCCGTGGCAGCGGCGCGTTGGTGGGTCGGCCGGCTCCGGTGGTTCTGGCGGTCCCGGTGGTACCGGTGATGCGGGCGGTTCCAGGGAGCCTCGTCGCGCTGGGGGTGCAGAGGGAGTGGCGGTCCGGCGGTACGGGCTGGTCGCGCTGTGCAGTGCGCTGCTCTTCTTGCTGGTCACCTGGCAGGTGGCGGCCCACGGCGCGGTGCGGGGGTTCGACGAGCGGCTCGGTCGCGAGGTGGCCACGAGTGCCGTGCCCCGGCCGCCCGCGCAGTTCTTCGCCGACCTCGGCAACACGTCGGTGGCGCTGCCGGTGTTGCTGGTGGCGGCGGCGTGGGCCGGGTGGCGGCTGCACCGGGGCGCGTCAGGCGAGCGCCGTCGGGCGTGGCTGCCGCCGGTCGCCGCGTTGGGCATCCTGGCCGCCGTGCCGGCGCTCGTCGTGCCGTTCAAGGTGTGGCTGGATCGGCCGGGGCCGCCGGAGATGGCGGGGTCGCACGAGGGGTTCTACCCGTCGGGGCACGGGACGACGGCGGCCGTCGCCTACGGCTTGGTGGCGCTGCTGCTGGTGCGGGCGCACGCGGCGCCGCGGACGCACCGGTCGAAGCCGCCCTCCGGCGGCCGGAGGGCGGCCGCGTCCGCCGGCGCGTGGCTGGTCGCGGCGGGGACCGGGCTGCTCAATGCGGGGGTCGGGCTGGGGCTGGTGCGGCAGGGGTACCACTGGCCGCTGGACGTGCTCGGTGGCTGGTGCCTGGCGGGGGTGCTGCTGCCGCTGTGGTGCGCGGTGTGCGGCCGGTGGGGCGGACGGGCCCGCACCTGCCGCACCGCCGATCAGGGGTCCGGCCGGCCCGGTTAGGGCACGTTGACGGGGTTGACGAAGGTGCCGGGGTGGGTGGCGCCGGACTGGTCCAGGATGGCGCCGCCGTACGGCCACTGGAGCTGGAAGTGCTTCTTCTCGTTCGGCGGGGTGATCAGCACCAGGCCGGGCTCGACCTTGTGGTCGTCGGCGCGGGTGCCGGGCAGCAACGTGATGGTGAACGAGGTGTGCGCGTTCGGCTTCAGCACCTTCGGCTGCGGCGCCTGCCCCGAGCGGCGCAGGTCCCAGGTGGTGCCCTCGGTGCCCTTGATCTGGACGCCGGGGAAGCCGGAGATGCGGCAGGGGGAGCCGCTGATGTTCTTCAGCCACACCGCGACGGTCTGCTGCTGGTCGGTCTTCATGTCCGGCACGCCGCCGCCCTCCGAGCCCCAGCCGGCCTGCAGCCCGTCGGTGGTGCAGCGGGCCACCTGGTCGCCGCCCCGCCCCGTGCCGTCGCCGGCCGCCGCGGCGGCACCGTCGCCGGCCTTCGCGGACGGGGTGCCGGCGCTGCCCGAACCGCCCGTCGTGCCGCCGGCGCCGGTGCTGCTCCCGGAGCCGGTGCTGCTCCCGGAGCCGGTGCTGTTCCCGGCACCGTTGTCCGCGGCGGCGGACGCGGCCGGGGCGGCGGCGGAGCCGCCGGTGCCGTTGCAGGCGGTGAGGCCGAACGCGGCGGCGGTGATCAGGCCGGCGACGGCGACGGTGCGGCCCCTACGGAGCGCGGTGCGGTGCGACATGGTGGTTTCCTCAAGGTCCGTTGCGCGGCGCGGCGGTCGCCCCGCACACACCACCGTGCCGGGGACGGCTGATGATCCACTAACTCATCGCTAACGCCGTGCGGGATCGGCGCGGTCCGGGCCGGCGGGTTCACGCTCCCCGGTCGCGGGCCGCCACCGCCGCGTGCAGCGCTCGTTCCAGCGCCGCCGGGTCGGTGAGCGTCCCGGAGCCGTCCGGCGGCACCGCCCAGCGGACGCCGCCGGTCGCCCGGCCGGGGTACGGCACCACGATCCAGGTGCCGGGGCCGGCGCCGCGCACGCCGGTGCCCAGCCAGCGGGCGGCGGTGCCGGGCGGCACGAAGAAGCCGGTGCGGGCGTCGCGGAAGTCCGACAGGACGGGTCCGGGGCGGTCCCGGCCCCGGGCCAGCACCTCCAGCGCCGGGCGGCCGAGGGCGCCCCCGACGATCAGGACGTCCCAGCACCGGCCGGCCTCCAGCAGCGTCACCCCGAGCGGGTTGCGCTCCCAGGCCCGGCGGCAGGCGTCGGGGTCCGGTGCGGCCGACACCAGCCAGTCCACCGCGGCGTTCGCCCTCATTGTGGTCATCTCGTCCCCTCCCGTTCCCGGCCCGGGTGGGCCGTGTCTCCAGGGGAGAGGGGCGTGCCCGGTGATCCTTACACGGGTCCGCGGAGGAATCTGCGCCCCGGTGGCGGGGCGCCCGGGAGCGCGCGGGGGCGGGCGGCCGGTGGGCCGCCCGCCCCGGACGTGCGTCGGGAGGTCGATCGGTCAGCTGTCGAAGCCGAGCCCGACCTTGTCCATGGCCTTCAGCCACAGGTTGCGCCGGCCGCCGTTCTCGTCGGCGCGGGTCATCGACCACTGGGTGATGCCGATGCCGAGCGAGCGCACCGGCTCGGGCGGGAACGGCAGCGGCTTGCTCCGCACCATCTCCAGCTCGGTCCGCTCGGTGCGCTCCCCCGCCAGCAGGTCCAGCATCACCTCGGCGCCGAAGCGGGTGGCGCCGACGCCGAGCCCGGTGTAGCCGAGCGCGTACGCGGCCCGGCCGCCGTGGGCGGTGCCGAAGAACGCCGAGAAGCGGGAGCAGGTGTCGATGGCGCCGCCCCAGGTGTGGGTGAAGCGCAGGCCCTCCAACTGCGGGAAGCAGGTGAAGAAGTGCTGGGCGAGCTTGCGGTAGGTGTCGGGGTGGTGGTCGTACTCGGCCCGGACGCCGCCGCCGTAGCGGTAGATGATGTCGTAGCCGCCCCACAGGATCCGGTTGTCCGCGGTGATGCGGAAGTAGTGGAAGTGGTTGGCGCTGTCGCTCAGGCCCGGCCGGTTCTTCCAGCCGATGGCGGCGAGCTGTTCGGCGCTGAGCGGCTCGGTCATCAGGGCGTAGTCGTAGACCGGCGCGATGAACGGGCGGACCCGCTTGACGAGTGACGGGAAGGCGTTGGTGGCGAGCGCCGTGTGCTGGGCGAAGACCCGGCCGTACGGGGTGCGGACCGCGATGCCCGGGCCGCGCGAGGACAGCTCGGTGCCGGGGGTGTGCTCGTAGACGCGCACGCCCAGCGACCGGCAGGCCCGCTTCAGGCCCCAGGCCAGCTTGGCCGGGTGCACCATGGCGACGCCGGTGCGGTCCCACAGGCCGGCGAGGAAGGTCGGCGAGTCGACCTCGGCGCGGACCGCGTCGCGGTCGAGGAACTCCTGTCCGGTCAGGCCCAGTTCCGCGGCCTCGTCGGCCATCTCGCGGAGCTCGGCGACCTGGTGCGGGGCGGTGGCGACGTCGATCTCGCCGGTGCGCTCGAAGTCGCAGTCGATGCCGTAGCGGGCGACCGCGTCCTCGATGGCGTCGAGGTTGCGGGCGCCCAGCTCCTCCAGCTTGCCCAGTTCACCGGGCCAGCGGGACAGCCCGTTGCCCAGGCCGTGTGTGAGGGAGGCGGCGCAGAAGCCGCCGTTGCGGCCGGAGGCGGCCCAGCCGATCTCCTGGCCCTCGATGAGGACGACGTCGCGTTGCGGGTCGCGCTCCTTGGCCAGCAGCGCGGTCCACAGTCCGGAGTACCCCCCGCCGACGACCAGCAGGTCGCAGTGTTCGTCGCCGACGAGGGCGGGTTCGACGGCCGGCCGCGCCGGGTCCTCCAACCAGAACGGGGTGCGGGCGGCGTCGGCCAGTGCGTGGACGGGGGAGGCCCCCGAGGTCTTCATGGCAGCTCGTGCCATGGTTCTCAGCTCCTCTAGCTGCGTTTGCTGCGCTTACTGTGCTTGCTGTGCTTACTGTGCTTACGTCGGGTTCCGGCCAGTTGGCCGGCGAGCACGCAGAGGACGGCGACCAGGAACATCGCCGTACCGATGACATTGATTTGAACGGGTGTGCCCCGCTGTGCCGATCCCCAGACGAACATGGGGAAGGTCACGGTGGAGCCGGCGTTGAAGTTGGTGATGATGAAGTCGTCGAAGGAGAGCGCGAAGGAGAGCAGGGCGCCGGCGGCGATGCCGGGCGCGGCGATCGGCAGTGTCACCCGCAGGAAGGTCTGCACCGGGGTGGCGTAGAGGTCCTGGGCTGCCTGTTCCAGTCGCGGGTCCATGCTCATCACGCGGGCCTTGACGGCCGTGACGACGAAGCTCAGGCAGAACATGATGTGGGCGATCAGGATCGTCCAGAAGCCGAACTGGATGCCCATGTTGAGGAACAGGGTCGCCAGCGAGGCGGCCATGACCACCTCGGGCATCGCCATCGGCAGGAAGATCAGGGTGTTGACGGCCGCGCGGGCGCGGAAGCGGTAGCGGGCCAGCGCGAACGCGATCATGGTGCCGAGGACGGTCGCGCCGACGGTGGCCCAGACGGCTATCTCCAGGCTCAGCCCGAGCGAGCCGCACATGTCGGCGACGCCGCACGGGTCGGTCCAGGCGTCGGTGGAGAACCGCGTCCACTGGTAGTTGAAGCGCCCGTTGGGCTTGTTGAAGGAGAAGACCATCACCACGACGTTCGGCAGGATCAGGTAGGCCAGCGTGGCCAGTCCCGCCAGGGTGACGAGGTTGCGGCGCAGCCACCGCAGGCCCTTGCCGGAGCCACGCCGGGGGGCCGGTGCGGCGGCCGGGGCCGTGGTCGCGGTCGGGTCCTGCGCGGGGGTGTCGGTTGCCGCCATCAGACCAGATCCTCCGTCCCGGACTTGCGGATGTAGAGCGTGACCATGGCGAGGATGGCCGCCATGAGGAGGAACGAGAGCGCGGCGGCGGTCGGGTAGTCCAGGACCCGCAGGAACTGCGACTGGATGACGTTGCCGATCATCTTCTGGTCGGTGGAGCCCAGCAGTTCGGAGTTGATGTAGTCGCCGGCGGCCGGGATGAAGGTCAGCAGGGTACCGGCGACGACGCCGGGCATGGAGAGCGGGAAGGTGACCCGGCGGAAGGTGGTGGCCGGGCGGGCGTAGAGGTCGCCGGCGGCCTCGTGCAGCCGCGGGTCGATCCGCTCCAGCGAGGTGTAGAGCGGCAGGACCATGAACGGCAGGAAGTTGTAGGTCAGGCCGCAGACCACGGCCAGCGGGGTGGCCAGCACCCGGTGCCCCTCGGTGATGCCCAGGGCGCTGGTGACGTCCAGGAGGTGCAGCGCGTTGAGCGCGCCGACCACCGGGCCGCCGTCGGCCAGGATCGTCTTCCAGGCCAGGGTGCGGATCAGGAAGCTGGTGAAGAACGGGGCGATGACGAGGATCATCACGAGGTTGCGCCACCGGCCGGCCTTGAAGGCGATGAGGTACGCCAGGGGGTAGCCGAGCAGCAGGCAGAGCACGGTGGCGACGGCCGCGTAGCTGACCGAGCGCACGAACTGCGGCCAGTACTCGGCCAGCGCGTCCCAGTAGGTGGCGAAGTGCCAGGTGACCTTGAAGCCCTCTTCGAGGGAGCCGGTCTGGATCGAGGTCGACGCCTGGTAGACGAGCGGGGCGGCGAAGAAGACGATCAGCCAGAGGATGCCGGGCAGCAGCAGCCAGTACGGCACCAGGCGCTTGCGGGCCGGGGTCTTGCGGAGCGGCAGCGCCTCGTCGTCGCTCTGCTCGTCCGGTGGTGCGGGGGCGGCGGTGGCGGTCATGCGGCCTCCCCGTCGAGCTCCGCGCCCTCGTCGTCCGTGGTCCCGGCGAGCAGGGACTGTGCCGCGTCGAGCCCGAAGGTGTGCTCCGGCTCCCAGTGCAGGACGACGTCGGCGCCGGGGACCAGGCGGCCGTCCCGGCCGATGTTCTGCTCGTAGACGGAGAGTTCGCCGACGCCGGGGACGTCGACGACGTACTGGGTGGAGACGCCGATGAAGCTGGCGATCTTCACGCGGCCGGCCATCCGGTTGTGGCCCTCGGGGACCGCCGCGGCGTCGTCGGCGTGCGCCAGGGCGACCTTCTCCGGGCGGAAGCCGGCCAGTACCTTCTCGCCCTTGCGGGCCGGGGTGTTGCAGCGTCGGGTGGGCAGCCGGAGCGTGGCGCCGCCGGCGGTCAGGACGAGTGCGGTGCCGTCGGCCTCGGTGACCTCGGCCGGTATGAGGTTGGAGGTGCCCAGGAAGTTGGCGACGAAGGTGGTGGCGGGGTTCTCGTACAACTCGGCGGGGGCGCCGAGCTGTTCGACCCGGCCGCCGTTCATCACGGCCACGGTGTCGGCCATCGTCATGGCCTCCTCCTGGTCGTGGGTGACGTGCACGAAGGTGATGCCGACCTCCGTCTGGATGCGCTTGAGCTCCAGTTGCATCTGGCGGCGCAACTTGAGGTCGAGGGCGCCGAGCGGCTCGTCCAGCAGCAGCACCTCGGGGTGGTTGATCAGCGCCCGGGCGACCGCGACCCGCTGCTGCTGGCCGCCGGAGAGCTGCTGCGGCCTGCGGCGCGCCATCGGGCCGAGCTGGACCAGGTCGAGCATCTCCTCGACCTGCTTCTTGACGGACTTGACGCCGCGGCGGCGCAGTCCGAAGGCGACGTTCTCGTAGATGTCCAGGTGCGGGAAGAGCGCGTAGTTCTGGAAGACGGTGTTGACCTGCCGCTTGTAGGGCGGCAGGGCGGTGACGTCCTGGCCGGAGAGTTCGACCGTCCCGGTGGTGGGCTCCTCCAGGCCGGCGATCATGCGCAGGGTGGTGGTCTTGCCGCAGCCGGAGGCGCCCAGCAGCGCGAAGAAGGACCCGGCGGGAATGGTGAGGTCGAGCGGCTGTACGGCGGTGAAGGAGCCGTAGGTTTTGCTGATCCGGTGCAGACGGACGTCGCCGCCGCTGCTGGGGGTCGCGGTGTGGGTCATGTGGGTCGTCCCGTGGGTCGAAGGGCGAAGCGGCTCGGGCGGGCCTGGTGTGCGGACCGGGCGCCGTGAGGGCCGGCTCAGGCGCCGGTGAGGTCGGCGAACTTCTGGTTGAACACCCTGCTCTCCCGGGGGGTCAGGGCGCGGAAGGAGTGCGACCGGGCGGCCATCTCCTCGTCCGGCAGGATCAGCGGGTTCTCCGCCAACGTCCGGTCGATCTTGGCGAGTTCCTCGCGCACCCCGCCGACGGGGCAGGCGTAGTTGATGTACGCGGCGAGCCGGGCCGCGACCTTCGGCTCGTAGTAGTAGTCGATGAGCCGTTCGGCGTTCCCCTTGTGGCGGGCTTTGCTGGGCACCATCAGGTTGTCGGTGGAGGTCATGTAGCCGGCCTGGGGCACGGCGTAGCGGATGTCGGGGTTGTCGCTCTGCAGTTGGACGACGTCGCCGGCCCAGGCGACGCACGCGGCGAGGTCGCCCTTGTCCAGGTCGTTGGTGTAGTCGTTGCCGGTGAAGCGACGGATCTGCTGGGAGTCGACACCCTTCTGGAGCCGGGCCAGCGCGGCGTCGTAGTCGTCGGCGGTGACGTCCTCGGGCCGTTTGCCCATGTCCAGGAGGGTCAGTCCGACGGTGTCGCGCATCTCGGACAGGAAGCCGACCCGGCCCTTGAGCTGCGGGTCCTCCAGCAGCTGGCTGATCGAGTCGACCCTCCGGCCGCCGGTGGCCTTGACGTTGTACGCGATGATCGCGGGGATGCCCTGCCAGACGTAGGAGTGCTTGCGGCCCGGGTCCCAGGCGGGGTCGCGGAACTGGGCCGAGAGGTTGGCCCGGGCGTGCGGCAGGCGCTCCGCGTCGAGCGGCTGGATCCAGCCCAGGGAGATCATCCGGGCGCACATCCAGTCGGTGAGCACGATCAGGTCGCGGCCGGTGTCCTGCCCGTTGGCGAGCTGGGCCTGGATCTTGCCGAAGAACTCGTCGTTGTCGTTGATGTCCTCGGTGTACGTCACGGCGATGCCGGTGCGCCGCTGGAAGGCGTCCAGCGTGGGGTGGCGCTTGCCGTCGTCGCTGACGTCCATGTACTCGGTCCAGTTGGAGAAGTTCAGGCGCTTCTCCGCCGGGGAGCGGTCCACGGTCAGGGCGGCGTCGGTGCGGCCGGCGGGGGCGATGCCGCAGGCCGACAGGGCCGCGCCGCCGCCCGCCACGGCCGCCAGGGCGCCGCCGGCGCGCAGCAGCGAGCGGCGGGTCATGGCGAGCCGGCCGGTGGTCAGGCTGCGGCGCATGGCGCGGAGTTCGTCCGCCGACAGGGGGGCCGCGGGGGCCGGGGGTGCCAACTGCTCGTGGTGCTCCATGCGCGGTGGCCTTTCAAGGGGGTTGTGCCCGGCGGGCGGCCGGTGTGGCGGTGGTGCGCGGCCCCGGCCGCGGGTGGTGCGGCACCCGCGGCCGGGGCGTCCGGTCGGGCCGGGTCAGGCACGGTCCCCGAAGATCGTCCGGTGCCAGTCCTTCCTGGCCACCCCGGTGATGTCGTACATGACGTGCTTGACCTGCGTGTACTCCTCGAAGGAGTACGCCGACATGTCCTTGCCGAAACCGGACGCCTTGGCGCCGCCGTGCGGCATCTCGCTGATGATCGGGATGTGGTCGTTGATCCAGACGCAGCCGGCGTTGATCTCGCGGGTGGCCCGGGCGGTGCGGTAGACGTCCCGGCTCCAGGCGGACGCGGCCAGCCCGTAGGGGGTGTCGTTGGCGAGCGCGAGGCCCTCGTCGTCGCTGTCGAAGGGCAGCACGACCAGCACCGGGCCGAAGATCTCGGACTGCACGACCTCGCTGTCCTGCGCGGCCCCGGTGATCAGCGTCGGCCGGTAGTAGGCGCCCTTGGCGAGCTCGCCCTGGGGCGCCTCGCCGCCGGTGACGACGGTGGCGTAGCCGCGGGCCCGCTCGACGAACCCGGCCACCCGGTCCCGTTGGGTGTGCGAGATCAGCGGTCCGAGGTCGGTGGACGGGTCGAAGGGGTCGCCCAGCCGCACGGTCGCCATCAGGTCCGCCACGCCGCTGACGAACGCGTCGTAGAGCGGCCGCTGGACGTAGGCGCGGGTGGCGGCGGTGCAGTCCTGGCCGGTGTTGATCAGGGCGCCGGCGACCGCACCGTGCACGGCGGCCTCCAGGTCGGCGTCGTCGAAGACCACGAACGGGGCCTTGCCGCCGAGTTCCAGGTGGAGCCGCTTGACGGTGCCGGTGGCGATCTCGGCGACCCGCTTGCCGACGGCGGTGGAGCCGGTGAAGGAGGTCATGGCGACGTCGGGGTGGCCGACCAGGTGCTCGCCGGCGTCCCGGCCGGCGCCGGAAACCACGTTGAAGACACCGTCGGGGAGCCCGGCGCGCTGCGCGGCCTGCGCGAACATCAGGGAGGTCAGCGGGGTGATCTCGGCGGGCTTCAGCACGATGGTGTTGCCCGCGGCGATGGCCGGCAGGACCTTCCAGGCGGCCATCTGGAGCGGATAGTTCCAGGGCGCGATGGAGCCGACCACGCCGACCGGTTCGCGGCGGACTGCGGAGGTGTGGTCGCCGCTGTATTCCCCGGCCGCCTTGCCCTCCAGGTGGCGGGCGGCACCGGCGAAGAACGCGGCGTTGTCGATGCTGCCCGGAACGTCGAACTCTTTGCTGAGCTTGATTGGCTTTCCGCAGTTGAGGGATTCGGCGGCGGCGAGGTCCGCGGCGTCCTCGGTGAGTGCCGCGGCGAAGCGGTGCAGGGTGTCGGACCGTTCGCCGGGCGTGGCGCCCGCCCATCCCGGCAGGGCCCGCGCGGCCGCCGCCACCGCGGCGTCCACGTCGTCGGTACCTGCGAGTTCGTACCGCAGGACGGTCTCGCCGGTGGCCGGGTCGACGACGTCCTGGGTACGGCCGGAGGTGCCGCTCCGCAGGCTCCCGGCGATGAATTGCGCCCCCGCGGCGAATCGCTCGGTCACTTCGAATCGCTGGTCCATGGTGCTCTCCTCCGCCGGGCGCCGGGGCCGCTCAGCGGCACTGCCAGGCGTAGCTATTTCCGGAATCGATGGCCGATCCTGACAGAGCTGAAGGCGACCAACAAGTGATTCCGTTGTTGCCTTTTGGTTACGCGACGAATTCTGCGAATTCGGTGGCGGAAAACCCCGACACGTTGTCAGTGCTCGCTGACAGAATCCCGGCATGATGCACGACAACCCGGCAGCCACCCCGAGCCCGCCCACCCCCGGTACCGCGGACGGCCCGCGCTCGGTCGAGGAGGTGGTGGCGCAGACCGCCGCCGGCGAGCGGGTGAAGTACGTCCACTTCTGGGGCCACCGCCCGCCCCGTGACGGCGGCGTCGGGGCGAGCTGTTTCAGCCAGTGGTGGCCCGCCCCCTTCACCGTCGACGGCGTCCGGTACGCCACCGCCGAGCACTGGATGATGGCCGGTAAGGCCCGGCTCTTCGGGGACGCCGAAGCCGAGCGGCGGGCGCTCGCCGCGGCCCACCCCCAGCAGGCCAAGGAGGCCGGGCGGACGGTGCGCGGCTTCGCCGAGGAGGTCTGGCGGCGGCACCGCTTCGCCCTGGTCGTCGAGGGCAGCCGGCACAAGTTCGGCCAGCACCCGCAGCTGCGGGAGTTCCTGCTGGGCACCGGCTCCCGGGTCCTGGTGGAGGCCAGCCCGGTGGACCGGATATGGGGCATCGGGCTGGCCGCCGACGACGACCGCGCCGCCGACCCGGCCCGCTGGCGCGGGCTGAACCTCCTCGGCTTCGCCCTCATGGCGGCCCGGCAGCAGCTGGCCGCGGGCGGCGCCGTCTAGGCACCGAGGGAGCGGCGCCGTCCCGTGGGGCCGCACCGGCCCCGACCGGCCGCGTCGACCGTCCGGCCGCCCCCATACGATGACCGGATCGCCCCGACCGTCCGCCGCGCGCCCTTCACCCGGCGCCCTCTCCCAGGAGGATCCGTTGTCCGACCTCGACGCCTTCATCGCGGGCCTGCCCAAGGCGGAGCTGCACGTCCACCACGTCGGCTCGGCCTCCCCGCGGATCGTCGCCGAACTGGCCGCCCGGCACCCGGACTCCGCCGTGCCCAGCGACCCCGAGGCGCTCGCCGACTACTTCACCTTCCGCGACTTCGCGCACTTCATCGAGGTCTACCTCTCCGTCGTGGACCTGATCCGCGACGCCGAGGACGTCCGCCTGCTGACGTACGAGGTCGCGCGCGACATGGCCCGGCAGCAGATCCGCTACGCCGAGCTGACGGTCACGCCCTTCAGCTCGACCAGCCGCGGCATCCCGGACGCCGCCTTCGTCGAAGCCATCGAGGACGCCCGCAAGGCCGCCGAGGCCGAGCTGGGCGTGGTGCTGCGCTGGTGCTTCGACATCCCCGGCGAGGCGGGTCTGGCCGCCGCCGAGGAGACCGCCCGGATCGCCTGCGAGCTGCAGCCCGAGGGCCTGGTCTCGTTCGGCCTGGGCGGCCCCGAGATCGGCGTGCCCCGGCCCCAGTTCAAGCCGTACTTCGACCGGGCCATCGCCGCCGGCCTGCACTCCGTCCCGCACGCCGGGGAGACCACCGGCCCCGGCACCATCTGGGACGCCCTGACGGACCTGCGCGCCGAGCGGATCGGCCACGGCACCAGCGCCACCCAGGATCCGAAGCTGTTGGCGCACCTCGCCGAGCACCGCATCCCGCTGGAGGTCTGCCCGACCTCCAACATCGCCACCCGGGCCGTCCGCACGCTGGCGGAGCACCCGGTGAAGGAGATGGTCGACGCCGGCGTCCTGGTCACCATCAACAGCGACGACCCGCCGATGTTCGGTACCGACCTCAACACCGAATACGGCGTCGCCGCCCGCCTGTTGGGCCTGGACACCACCGGCCTGGCCGCCCTCGCCAAGAACGCGGTCACCGCCGCCTTCATGGACGACGCGGCCAAGGCCCGACTGTCCGCCGAGATCGACGCGTACGCGGCGGGGTGGCGCGGCTAGGGCTCGCCCCACCGGCGGCCGGCGGCCGGTCCGGGGCCCTCAGCCCTTGACCAGCCGTCGCGCCACCGCGTGCGAGACGACCGTGGCGCCGGCCGCCGCGGCGACACCGCGGAGCACCCCGCCCGGGGTCGTGAGCCGCAGCCGTCCGGCCCGCCGCAGCCGCCCGCGGGCCCAGCGCGTGAACGGAACGACGAGCACGGGCGAGGTCGCCGACCCCGGGGTGTAGCCGCGGGCGGCGGCCGCCTGGGCCAGGTGCAGCAGGCCGTGCGGCCCGAAGCCGTCCAGCGCCACCTGGAAGAACGCGGATCGGCCGCCGGTGCGGTGCCCGCGGACCGCCGCGGCGCCCACGATCGTCGCCATCACCGCCACCGCCGCGGCGAACTCCCGCTGGGTGACGCCCTCCACCGCCCGCCAAACCCGCTCGGGCACCTGCGGGAACCGGTTCCGCAGCGCCGGCACGTTCGCCCGCACCCAGCGCGACCCGAAGGCCACCTCCTCGGCGTCGTGCAGCGCCCAGGCGGCGAACAGCCCCAGCGTGACCGCCGGCGGCAGCCCGCCCCCCAGCCGACGCACACGGGCCGAGCGACGCGCCGCAGGACTCAGCCGCCCCCAAAGCCCCGGCCGGCGCACCCGCCCCCGACGTCCCGGAAGCCTTCGACTTCACCACGGAGATCACCACAACCACCGCTTGTGGCACGCGAGTTGACCGGCCCGACAGCAGCACGGCACCGGCACCATCCAGGCCCGCTCGCCCTACAGCCCCACGATCCCGTTCCACGCCTTGGCGAACTCGGTCCGCTCCTTCGCGGTGATGTCCCGCGCGATGGCCAACCGCTTGCGCATCTCCGCGTCGGGGAAGATCAGCGGGTCCTCGGCCAGCTGCGCCCGCTCCTTGTCCTTGGAGGAGGCGAGCACCTCACGCGCGGCCGGCACCGGGCAGACGTAGTTGACCCAGGCGGCGAGTTCGGCCGCGACCTCCGGCTGGTAGTAGTAGTCGATCAGCCGCTCGGCGTTGCGCTTGTGGGCCGCGAGGTTGGGGATCATCATGCTCTCCGCCCACAGCTCCGCACCCTCTTCGGGAACCACGAACTCGATGTCGGGGTTGTCCGCCTGCAACTGGATCACGTCGCCGGAGTACGCCTGCGCGGCGAGCACGTCGCCGGAGTCCAGGTCCTTGATGTAGTCGTTGCCGGTGAACCGGCGGATCTGCCCCTTGCGCACCAGGCCGCCCACCTGGTCGATCATCCGGTGGAAGTCGTCGGCGGTCCAGCGGGTGATGTCGGCGCCGTTGCCCTGGAGCAGCATGGCGAACGCCTCGTCCAGCCCGGACAGCAACGTCACCCGGCCGCGCAGGTCCGGCTTCCACAGGTCGGAGGTGTGCTTGATCTGCCGACCGAGCTTCTTGCGGTTGTAGGCGATGCCGGTGATGCCGGACTGCCAGGGCACCGAGTGCAGGCGGCCGGGGTCGAAGTGCGGGGTGCGCAGCAGCGGGTCGAGGTGCTCGGCGACGTTCGGCTGGGCCTTGCGGTCCATGGTCTCGACCCAGCCGAGCCGGACGAACCGGGCGCACATCCAGTCGCTGATGACGATCAGGTCGCGCCCGGTGGCCTGGTGGTTCATCAACGCCGGGCTGATCTTGCCGAAGAACTCGTCGTTGTCGTTGATCTCCTCGGTGTACGTCACGGAGATCCCGGTGCGCTTCTGGAACGCGTCCAGCGTGGGGCGGCGCTGCTTGTCGTGGTCGTCGACGTCGATGTAGAGCGGCCAGTTGGCGAAGACCAACTCGCGCTCCCGGGCGGAGCGGTCCGGGGCCTCGCGGTCCGCGGCCTCGACGTACGCCGGCGGCACCCCGCATCCCGTCATGGCGGCCAGCGCCCCGGTCACACCGATTCCGCCCATGCCCCTGAGCAGCGAACGCCGCGAAAGATCAGCCATGGCGAGCACTCTCACGTGCCGCGGGCGGAGGCGGCAAGAGACAGAGCGTCAATTGCCGGGCCTCCGCCCGCGACGGTGTGTCGAGCGTTCCGTGTCGCTCGACGGTGGGGATCCCCCTTCAGGGCCGGCCGGTTCAGCCGTCCAGCGAGGTCATCACGTGCTTGATCCGGGTGTAGTCGTCGAAGCCGTAGGCGGACAGGTCCTTGCCGTAGCCGGACTTCTTGAAGCCGCCGTGCGGCATCTCGGCGACCAGCGGGATGTGGGTGTTGATCCACACGCAGCCGAAGTCCAGGACCTTGGACATCCGCATGGCGCGGGCGTGGTCCTTGGTCCACACCGAGGAGGCCAGGGCGTACTCGACGCCGTTGGCCCACTCCACCGCCTGCTTCTCGTCGGCGAAGGACTGGACGGTGATGACCGGGCCGAAGACCTCGTGCTGGACGATCTCGTCGTCCTGCTTCAGGCCCGAGACGACGGTCGGGGCGAAGAAGTAGCCCTTCTCGCCGACCTGCTCGCCGCCCGCCTCGATCTTGGCGTGCGCGGGCAGCCGCTCGATGAAGCCCTTGACCTGCTTGAGCTGGTTGGCGTTGTTCAGCGGGCCGTAGAGCACGTCCTCGTCGTCGACCGCGCCGGTCTTGGTCTCCGAGGCGGCCTTGGCCAGCGCCGCGACGAACTCGTCGTGGATGGACTCCTGGACGAGCACGCGGGTGGCGGCCGTACAGTCCTGACCGGCGTTGAAGTAGCCGGCGGTGGCGATGTCCTCGACGGCCTTGGCGATGTCGGTGTCCTCGAAGACCACGACCGGCGCCTTGCCGCCGAGCTCCAGGTGGACCCGCTTGAGGTCCTTCGACGCGGACTCGGCGACCTGCATGCCGGCGCGTACCGAGCCGGTGATCGAGGCCATCGCCGGGACCTTGTGCTCGACCATCAGACGGCCGGTCTCCCGGTCGCCGCAGACCACGTTGAACACGCCACGGGGGTGGCCGAGTTCGTCGAGGACGCTGCCGATGATGTCGGCGATCAGCACCGTCGAGGCGGGGGTGGTGTCGGAGGGCTTGATGACCACGGTGTTGCCCGCGGCGAGCGCCGGGGCGAACTTCCACACGGCCATCATCATCGGGTAGTTCCACGGCGCGACCTGGGCGCAGACGCCCACCGGCTCGCGGCGGATGATCGAGGTGAAGCCGTCCATGTACTCGCCGGCCGAGCGGCCCTCGAGCATCCGGGCGGCACCCGCGAAGAAGCGGATCTGGTCCACCATCGGCGGGATCTCCTCGGAGCGGACCAGGGCGATCGGCTTGCCGCAGTTCTCGGACTCGGCGGCGATCAGCTCCTCGGCGCGCTCCTCGAAGCGGTCGGCGATCTTGAGGAGGACCTTCTGGCGCTCGGCCGGGATCAGGTCGCGCCAGGCGGGGAAGGCGGCTTCGGCCGCCGCCATGGCCGCGTCCACGTCCTCGGAGCCGGAGAGCGGGGCAGTGGCGTACGGCTCGCCCGTGGCCGGGTTGACCACCTCCGTGGTCCGGCCGTCGGCGGCGTCCCGGAACTCCCCGTCGATGTAGTTGCGCAGACGACGCAGTGCGGTGGTCACTGTGCGCCCCCTTCAGTGTCAGATGTCCGGTGGTTGGGATCCCACACTAGCCGCGGAAGCCACGTTTTCAACACACCCACATGGCCCAAACAACGAAATCAGTGAAATTCCCCTCGATCAACAACTGATTTCATTGAATCGGGGTTGCCATACTGCCGAACCTCGTGCACAGTGAGGGACGTGGCCACTCGTGACAGAAACGGCACTCCGTCGATCGACTCCGTCTCCCTGGCGATCATCGAGCAGCTCCAGGAAGATGGGCGCCGTCCCTACGCCGCGATCGGCAAGGCCGTGGGCCTGTCCGAGGCGGCGGTACGCCAGCGCGTACAGAAGCTGCTCGACCAAGGCGTGATGCAGATCGTCGCGGTCACCGACCCCCTCACGGTCGGTTTCCGTCGACAGGCAATGGTCGGCATCAACGTCGAGGGTGACCTCGATCCCGTGGCCGACGCCCTGACGACCATGGAAGAAGTCGAGTACGTCGTCATGACGGCAGGTTCGTTCGATCTCCTCATCGAGATCGTCTGCGAGGACGACGACCACCTTCTGCAAATGATCAACAAGCGGATCCGCACGCTACCCGGCGTCCGATCCACCGAGAGCTTCGTGTACCTCAAGCTCCGGAAGCAGACCTACACCTGGGGAACGAGATAGCAATGAGCGCCGACCTCTCCAAGACGGCGTACGACCACCTGTGGATGCACTTCACCCGCATGTCGTCGTACGAAAACGCCCCCGTGCCCACGATCGTGCGCGGTGAAGGCACCAACATCTACGACGACAAGGGCAAGCGCTACATCGACGGCCTCGCCGGCCTCTTCGTGGTCAACGCCGGCCACGGCCGCGTCGAGCTCGCCGAGACCGCCTACAAGCAGGCCCAGGAACTGGCCTTCTTCCCGGTCTGGTCCTACGCGCACCCCAAGGCCGTGGAGCTGGCCGAGCGCCTGGCGAACTACGCCCCGGGCGACCTCAACAAGGTCTTCTTCACCACCGGTGGTGGCGAGGCCGTCGAGACCGCCTGGAAGCTCGCCAAGCAGTACTTCAAGCTCACCGGCAAGCCGATGAAGCACAAGGTCATATCCCGCGCGGTCGCCTACCACGGCACCCCGCAGGGCGCCCTGTCGATCACCGGTCTGCCGGGCCTGAAGGCCCCCTTCGAGCCGCTGGTTCCCGGCGCGCACAAGGTGCCGAACACCAACATCTACCGCGCCCCGATCCACGGCGACGACCCCGAGGCCTTCGGCCGCTGGGCCGCCGACCAGATCGAGCAGCAGATCCTCTTCGAGGGCCCGGAGACCGTCGCCGCGGTCTTCCTGGAGCCGGTGCAGAACGCCGGTGGCTGCTTCCCGCCGCCCCCCGGCTACTTCCAGCGGGTCCGCGAGATCTGCGACCAGTACGACGTGCTGCTCGTCTCCGACGAGGTCATCTGCGCCTTCGGTCGCCTCGGCACGATGTTCGCCTGTGACAAGTTCGACTACGTCCCGGACATGATCACCTGCGCCAAGGGCATGACCTCGGGCTACTCCCCGATCGGTGCCTGCATCATCTCCGACCGCCTCGCCGAGCCGTTCTACAAGGGTGACAACACCTTCCTGCACGGCTACACCTTCGGTGGCCACCCGGTCTCCTCCGCCGTGGCACTGTCGAACTTCGACATCTTCGAGCGCGAGGGCCTCAACCAGCACGTGCTCGACAACGAGGGCAACTTCCTCAGCACGCTGCAGAAGCTGCACGACCTGCCGATCGTCGGCGACGTCCGCGGCAACGGCTTCTTCTACGGCATCGAGCTCGTGAAGGACAAGGCCACCAAGGAGTCCTTCAACGACGAGGAGACCGAGCGCGTCCTCTACGGCTTCCTCTCCAAGGCGCTGTACGACAACGGTCTCTACTGCCGCGCCGACGACCGTGGCGACCCGGTCATCCAGCTGGCCCCGCCGCTGATCGCCGACCAGTCGGTCTTCGACGAGATCGAGCAGATCCTGCGCTCCGTCCTCACCGAGGCGTGGACCAAGCTCTGATCATCGCGTCACCTCCCGGCGCACGGGGCAACCTGCGCTAGTCACTCCCCTGGTGCACTGGCCACTCCCCGACGCGCCGGAAGACAACTGCACACCTCACGGCCCCGATTCACTCGTTCCCTTCCATACGGGTGAATCTGGGCCGTTGTGGCTGCCGAGCCACATTTGACCGGGGACCCGATTCCTTACCGTGCTGGTGACCGATACCCTCCGTGGTCGTTCCCCCGACCGGGGGACCGAGCAGCGTACGAGCGAGAGGTGTGCAGATGGTGGCCCCGCCTGACAACGACGTTCTCTGGGCACGCGGCCTACACCACGCGCACGGCGCCACCATCGCCCTCACCGGGGTCTCCCTCGGTGTGCGGGAGGGCGAGATCCTCGCCGTCACCGGCCCCCGCGGCAGTGGCAAGACCACGCTGCTGAAGTGCCTGTCCGGCCAACTCGTACCGACCGAGGGCGAGGTCCTCTTCGACCGCGCCCCCGTCCACACCCTCTCCTCCCCCAGCCGCGAACGGCTGCGCCTCGAACGGTTCGGCTGGATCGACACCGAACCCCACCTCGTCCCGGAACTCACCGTCTGGGAGAACACCGCCCTCCCACTCCTGCTGCGCGGCACCGGCCACCGCGCGGCCAAGCACACCGCGATCGAATGGCTGGAACGCCTCGACGTGGGCATGTGCGCCCGCCGCCGCCCCGCCCGGCTCGACCAGTCCCAGCGCCAGCGCGTCGCCATCGCCCGCGCCCTGGTCACCACCCCGCAGGTGCTCTTCGCCGACGAACCGACCGCCCCGCTCCACAGCGCAGACGGCATCCAAGTGCTGCGTACCCTGACCACCGCGGCCCGCTCCCACCACATCACCGTGGTCCTGGCGACCTACGACCCCCAGGTCGCCGCGCAGGCCGACCGGACCGTCAGCCTCCTCGACGGCCGCCTCTCCGGCGCCGCCCCCGAGGACGCCGGCGCCTCCGACGAGGAAAGCAGGGCAGCGTGCTCGCTCTCCGTCTGACCTTCCGCGCTCACCCCCTCGTCCTGCTGCGCCGTCTCCTCGTCGCCACCGCCGCGGCCGGCACCGGCTTCCTGGTGCTGACCGCCCTCGCCCACGCCGCCGCCCACCCCACCGCAGCCGGCGCCTCCCCGGGCCGCCTCCTGTGGTGCGCCGCCCCGCTCGCGGCCACCGCCCAACTCGCGGTGTCCGTGGCCCGCACCGACCCGGCCGCCCGCCTCCAACGCGGCATGACCGCCGCCGGCCTGGGACCGTTCCGACTCACCCTGCTCGCCGCGGCCTCCACCGCCCTGACCTGTGCCCTAGGTGTCCTCCTCGCCCTCATCGCCTTCCTCACCCTCCGCGGCGACCTCGGCACCACCGCCCGCATCACCGCCCGCACCGCCGCCCCGCGCGCCGTCGACGCCGGTCTGCTCGGCGCCGGCCACCCGCTGCCGCTGATCGGCGCCCTCATGCTGCTGTCCCTCGTCCCACTAACGGTCGCCGCGGCCACCGCCTACTCGCTCCGTCCCCGCGCCGAAGCGGGCGCCGTCGACACCGAGCCAGCCCCGATCACCAAGGCTCCCCCCGGCCTCCCGTGGGGCGTCGCCCTGACCGCGGCCGGCCTGGCCCTCGAGTCCTACACCACCCCCGCCGGCGGCACCCCCGGCGGCCTGTTGCCCCTCCCCGGCCACCTGATCGGCAGCCCACCGGGCATCCTGGCCGGCTGGGCCCTGGCGGCCTTCGGTCTCGTCCTGGCCGGCCCCGGCCTGGTGTACCTGTCGGGCCAACTGCTGTGCGCGGGCCGCCCCGGCGCGCTGCGACTGCTGTCCGGGCGCGTCCTCCAGGAGGAGTCACACCGCCTGGGCCGCCCCCTCGGCGTCCTGTGCGCGGTGGCCTCCGGCATCTACGCCGCCGTCACCGTGTACCAGGCTGCTCCCTCCCGGCCCCTCGGTCCGTTCACGGCCATCGGCGCGGCGATCATCTTTGCCTGCGTCTCCATCAGCGCACTCTCGGCCAGCCTGGAATCCCGAGCCGCCCGCGCCCGCACCACCGCCGCCCTACGCCGACTCGGCGCATCCGCCTCCACCCTCCACCGCGCGACCGCCCTTCGCGCCGTGGCCGTACTGCTCGTTCTCGGCCCCCTGACCTGGACGGTCGCAGAGATGGCCACTCTTCCCCTGGTCCACTGAGAAATCGCGGGAAGCGGCTCTCGCCTGGGGGCGGCCTGGGGCACGCGCAAGGAGGAGCTTTGCCGTTGGTGGCGTCGGGCTCGTTGGGTCTTGTTGTTCTCGCTGTTTTCTTTCTTCTCGTTGGGCTCCTTGGGCTCGTTGGCCCCTTGCGCTCTGTGACTGCGATGCGCTGTGCGCCAGGCGAGTTGAGTGGTGGGGCCGTGTCTTCCGAAGAGTCGCGCCGCACGGCGGCGACGGTGGCGGCTGGGCAGCGGTGGCTGGACGGTGCCGGCTGGGGCGTTACTTGCTGATGCGCTGATCCGTGAGGGGTTGTTCCTTCCGGAGCGTGTTGGGCTCAAGCCGGTTGTCGCCGGGGCGTCGTATCGAGGGCGAACGAGATTGCCGTGCGGCACGGAGGAACTTGCGCTGAAGGCCCCTGCGCTGAATTCGGTTCGGTGTGGCGTAGAGGCTCTTGCTTGGATGCAAACACCGCACACCACACACCGCTCTGGCTCTTCGACGCGTAGGCGTGGGTAGGGAGGCATAGCACGCCGTCCGGTTGCAGGTTGGCGACTGCCTGGCGGGCCCACAGTGCTCCGGAACACGGCGCGATGTGGTTGACGCATGGAGGTCCACCAAGTTCCGGGCCGACGGCGGTCGGTCGGAACGTCTCGGACATGGGGATCGTCAGACACCCGGTCGCGGGCCAAGACACACGCAACGCCCAGGCTGACTCGATGCACACCGGGCAGGAGCGGGACGTTACGACTTCCCGCACGACATTCCAGCTGCCCAGCGCGAAGCCTTCGGGCCCTGCCCGCTCCCGTCCAGACGCGACCCGTCGGCTACGACGCCGTCAGCGGGCGAGAGCCGTCACCTCGACCTCTATTCGCCACTCCGGCTGTGCCAGCGACGACACTTCGAGCAAGGTGTCCGCGGGATAGGGCTCGGACAGGAACTCCTCGCGCAGGGCGATCACATGACCGAGGTCGGCGGCCATGTCCGTCACGAAGATGCCGACCTTCACCACGTCTGCGAGCGACGCACCGGCCTCGGCGAGCACTCGCTGGACGTTCGCGAAGGCCTGGCGCCCCTGAGTCAGGAAGTCATCTGCGACGGTCCGCCCCTGCTCATCGATACCCGCCTGCCCGGACACATGGATCAGGCCGCCTGCCTTGATTGCCTGCGAAATCTTGTACGGCTCGTACCAGTCCGGCGTGGTTGCGATCCGCTGGACAACCGGGGCACTTCCCGCTTCCACGACGCTTGTCGATGCCATGACGCTCCCCCTCATAGTTCCATGTACACACATCTCTTGCATGCACATACATAAGTTTCAGGTGCATGTACGCTGATGTCAAGAGCTCGCTGGGGAACACCCCGAAAGAGGTCGGAGCGCGACGCCGGAGAAGGCGGACGAGCGACGGAAGAGGACAGAATCCATGGACGCGGAGCACTGGGACCGATTCGGAGCACTGCACACGCGCGTCGAGCAAGAACTCGCGAAAGCGCTGCAACAGCACCACAAGCTCGGCCTCTCCGAGTACCGCGCGCTGGCCCGTCTCGCGGCGTCGGACGACGGTGAGCTGCGGATGCAGGAGCTCGCGGACCTCATCGGCCTCAACCAGAGCTCCGTCAGCCGACTGGCTTCTCGGCTGGAGTCGTCCGGCCTGACCCGTCGCGACCTGTGCCCGGGCGACCGACGTGGCGTCTACAGCGTGATCACCGACGAGGGCCGTGAAATGCAGAGCAGGGCACGTCCAACGTACGACGACGCACTGTGCACGGCTCTCGACTCAGCCGCCGAGGACGGCTCGCTCGGCCCGCTGGTGAAGTCCCTACGCCCGTAACGAGGGCCACGTAACGCGCGGCCGACCGAGGCTCCCCGCACCCGTAAACCGTGCGCGCGACCGAGCCGTGGGCACACACCCTGCGCCGCAACGTCACCGGACAGCCCTCCTGGCGCGGTCCGACCCGACCTACTCGGCCTCGACCCCGGTGGCGGCCAAGCCCAGGCATCCGCGGCCCTACCGATAGCAGCCGGTCAGAGCGGCTGGCGATGCACATCGTCGTGGTCACCAACCGGCCGCAAAGCCCTCAGGAAGACCATCTCGGCCGCCCTGGGAGCCTCTCTGATGCTCTCCGGCAGCACCGGCTGGCAAGCCACTCGAGGACGAGCTGCGGCCTGCACACGGCAGGCCGACAAACCCGCACGGCGACGTGCACGACTCGTTCCCGTAAGCCGACCCGCGTACGGAAGCCTCCCTTGCCGGCTCCTCGCGCCGGCCAAGAGCCCCTTGCACCCCTGCCCAGGGGGCACTTCCCTCCCCCATTTCCCCACGGCAAGAGATCTTTTTGCCCTTGGAGGCAACTCACGTACCGAAATGCACGTCTGCCAATCCAGGTAATGAACAGGTAATGCGGCGTGCGAACGGAGCCTTCGGTGATCATCGGCCTTGTGACGGCCATAGCGGCGTCCGCCTGCTACGGCACAGGTTCGGTCCTTCAGGCGGTGGGATCACGGAAGTCCGCTCGGCGAGAGGCGGCGAAGGCATCCGGCGACACCGTCACACAGCACGGCGGCCCCAGCCTCTCGTCGACCGCCAAAGCCGCCGTGACCTGGGAGTTCATGGTCGGCACGGTCCTGGACTTCATAGGCTTCGGGCTGGGTGCGCTCGCGGCCCGGATGCTGCCGCTGTTCCTCTCTCAGACCGTGATCAGCGCGAACCTCGTGATCACGGCCGTGTTGAGCGTCAAGCTCCTCAACATTCGCCTCACCCGTCCCGAATGGGCCTCCATCGGCGTGGTCTGCTCGGCACTGGTGCTGCTGGCCACCGCGGCCGGCCCGGAGGGGAGCGGTCACACACCCATCGACACCCATTGGTGGCTGCTGGTCGCCTCCGTTGTGATCATCGGCGGTGGCACCCTGCTCGTGCGTCTGCTCGGCGGGCGGGCCGCGATCCTCGCGGGCCTCTTGTCCGGTTTGGGCTTCGGCGCCCTGGGAGTGGGCGTGCGCGTCCTGAACGGTGTGGACCCGTTCCACCTGCCGTCCCTCCTCGGTGATCCCGCGCTGTACGCGATCCTGGTCGCAGGCATCGGCGGAATGTACCTGCACACGGTCGCCCTGCAGATCGGTTCGGTGAACGGTGCCACGGCGGCGCTCGTGGTGGGCGAAACCGTGGTGCCCGGCATTCTCGGAGTGCTGTGGCTGGGCGACTCCTCTCGTCCTGGCTTCGCATGGATGGCGATCCTTGGCTTCGTCGTCGCTGTGGCCGGGGCCGTCGCGGTCGCCTGGTTCGGCGAGCCGGAGTCGGCCTCACAGGATGGGGAACAGGATCCGGGTTCGGAACAGGCAGTAGCCGTCGGGCATAGCTCCGCGCCAACCGTGGGAAGCGGGACGGGGACGACGGCAGAAGCCCTGCCGGAGGAGAGCTCGCGCAACGCAGCGGTATAGCGACCGCTGCCGACACCGCGGCGCCGTGGCCACGATCCTCCTCGCCCTTGGCGTTGGCCTGCCTGTGGCTCACAGCATCGTCTCCTCTCCCACTTCGGGGGCGCGTCTCTTACGGTCCGCTTGTTCTGTCACTCGCTGCGGAACGCTCAGGTGGCCCGTCCCGCAGCCCTGCTGAGGGCCGTCCGCCTGGCGCTGGTCAGGGCTGGGGACAACGCCTGGCCCGATTTCCTCCGATAGATCACCCCGCACCACCTCGCTCAATGACACGTGGTCCAATGGCCGGCGGCAGATCGCGCTGCGTGGTCCGGTCGCCGTCGCGACCTGCATCAGTCGGGGCCACGCCCAGAGCACCAGGGGATAGACGAGGTAGCCGAAGCGTGTCGCCGGCATCAGTGCCATGGCGAGCGCGAGGCCGATCGCCAGGCGGTCGGCCGCAGCCCGCACCGTCCGCGGCGGCCGTATCGCCAGGGAGCCGGCGACGCCGATGGCGGCGACGGCCAGCAGCACCATCGCGATGATCGCCCCGCCGGGAACGTAGGTGGCCAGGAGCCACCCGGGCAGCGGACTGGCAGCAGGGGACGTCGCGCTGCCGAGCCCCAAGGGAAACGCCAGAACGTTCTCGACGAATGTCCTGGGGGCTGTGAGCAGGAACGGAACAACGGCCGTCAATACCGTCAGAACGGTTGCAGCGGCAGCGGCAAGGGCCGAGCGCCGGCCGTGTCTGGCTGCCACCAGCGCCAGCACGACGGGCGCAGCGGGCCAGGCCGTCCACTTGAGCGCCGCTGCAGCGCCTATCAGTAGACCCGCACGCCCCGGCGTACCGTTTGCGGCCGCTGCCAGCCCCCAGCACATCAGACCGATCACCGGAAGGTCGATTCCCCCGACTGCCAGAGGCAGGGCCACCAGCGGGCAGGCCGCGAGCCACAACAGCACGGGAGCGGTAGCGCAACAGGGCGCGGTAGGAGCTCCGGGCCGGCCTCCGGCCACGCCCCGCACACGGCGAACGAGCGTCCTTGTCGCAGCGGCCATGGTCACGAAGAACGCGCTCGCCATCCACCATCGCGCGTCGGTGAGCAGCCCGCCGCCGAACAGCGCATGCGGGAGACCGAAGACCGCCATGCCGGGTGGGTACGGGTTGTGGTCCCCGACCGTGGAGGGTGCAGGTATGCAGGGGCTGCCCGAGTGCAGCAACACGTCACCGGAGCGTTCGACGACTGCGACTTCCAGCTGCGCGCTGCTGTCCCACACCAGAAGGAGCAGTGGCACGACCACCGACCCCATCACGGCCAGGACCAGGGGCAGTTCGTGGGGGAACACGCCACTGCGCAGCGGACGTCTTCTCTTGGCAAGCCGACCCGCGGCCATCGCCGCACACCCGTATCCGACTGCCGCAGAGAAGCTCCATGTCCGGTGCGGGGAAAGGGTGGTGAAGAGCGCGAGGCCGAGCGCGGCGATCGCGCACGCGCTCCATCCCCACGCTTCACGGCACGTGCTTCTGCGCGGTCCGCCGCCCGTGCGTCGCGGCGCGCGCAGACCCCATTCCAGCCTGCCGCATTTCCCTAAGTCCGTTGATTTGCAAGCCAGTTGATTGTTCATGACGCTCCCTTCCTCGCCGTGATCACGAGGCTATGGACAGGCGGATCGCGGAGCGTCAAACGAGGAACCGAACTTCGACGTCAACCCGTGGCATGACATGTCAGCCATGGATCAACCCGTGCGGCGACGCGGCGGCTGCCGCGAAGCCGAAAAAATATCGGCATGAGCACTTCTCTCCGGCAGCGGCTCCGCGCGTGGGTCGCGTCGCCGTCCTATCCCTGGGTCTCCGGCGGGGCCCTCACGGTTTTCGCGGCCGTGGAGCTCGTGGTCGTGCCGCGCCACTCTCTGGTGATCGCGGTGGGCGTGCTGCTCTCCGCGACAACTCTGGCGTGGCGTCACGTGCGCCCGGCCGCCACGGCCCTCTCCGCAGGAGCAGCCCTGTTGAGTTTCGCCGCCGGAGCGGACCTCTACATCGCAGCAACCGTCAGCGGACTCGTGGCGTGTTACACCCTCGGACGACACCGCGTGGCGCACCCGGCTCTGCTCGCCGGTATCGGCTCGGTCCTCTCCCTCGCGGTGAACGTCTGGCACATCGCGTCCTGGCACCCGAGGTCCTACACCTTCGATCTGCTCGCCGAGTGGTTCGTCCTGACCGTGGCGATCGTGGCCGCGGTAGCGGTGGGGGACGCGGTTCGCGCGCGCGAGGAGACACGGCGTGAGCGGGCGGCCGCGCAGCTCCGGCTCCTCGCGATGGAGCGCCGGCAGGCCGCCGCGGCGGAGCGGGCAGCAATCGCCCGGGAACTGCACGACGTCGTTTCGCACTCCGTCTCGGTGATCGCCGTGCAGGCGGAGAGCGCCACCTACACCACACCGGACCTGTCGCCGCAGGCCCGTGAGGGCTTTCAGCAGATCGCCAGGTCCGCCCGCGCATCGATGGCGGAGTTGCGTCGGCTGCTGGGTGTGCTGCGAACGGACCCCGAGGACCGCACGGGAACGACACCGCAACCGACCCTCGACGCATTGGGCGAACTGATAGCGCAGCACCGCTCCGTGGGCGGCGAGGTCGAACTGCGGATCAGCGGAGAGCGGGTCGAGTTGCCCACGTCCTGCGAGTTGTCGGCCTATCGCATCGTCCAGGAAGGGCTGACCAACGTGCGCCGGCACGCTCCGGGTGCCCATGCGGTGGTGGAGATCGACTATCGGCCCGACCGGCTGGCGGTGCGGATCGCGGACGACGGCCCGGGGTCACCGGGCGTGGTGCACTCCGGACATGGCCTGGCCGGCATGGAGGAGCGGGCCACGTTGCTCGGGGGCAGGCTCACCGCGAGCCCGGGTCCGGACGGCGGCTTTCTCGTAGAGGCGGAAATCCCGTGGTGATCAGAGCAATCGTGGCCGACGACCAGGCCATCGTCCGCACCGGCTTCGTCAACCTCCTGGGCACGCAGGACGACATCGAGGTGGTGGGTGAGGCCGAGGACGGCGTGCAGGCGGTACGGGTGGCCGCGGAGCAGCGCCCCGACCTCGCACTGCTGGACATCCGGATGCCGCACAAGAATGGCATCGAGGCCGCCCGGGAGATCACTCGGGCGTCGGGGGGCGCGACCAAGGCGTTGATGCTGACGACGTTCGGGCTCGACGAGTACGTGTACGACGCGCTCGCAGCCGGCGCCAGCGGCTTCCTCCTGAAGGACACCACGTTCCCGGAACTCCTCCACGCCGTGCGGGTGGTGGCGGAGGGCAATGCACTGTTGGCACCCGAGTTGACCAAGCGGTTGATCGCGCAGTTCGTCAAGCAGCGATCGGCGCCGGCTCCCGTGCGCACGGTCGAGGAGCTGACCGGCCGTGAGGTGGAGGTGCTCCTCCACATCGCCCAGGGGCTGTCCAACGCGGAGATCTCCGCACGCCTGACGATCACCGATCACACCGTCAAGACGCACATCAACCGGCTCTTCACCAAGATGGGGCTCCGTGATCGTGCCCAGGCAGTGATCCTCGCCTACGAATTGGGCCTGGTCATCCCGCAGGGCCGGCGCCCCGCCCCGCCCTCACGCACCTAATGGCCCCCACCCCTTCAGGAGCGGATCATGGCCCAGCACCGGCAGGCGACACGCTCACTCCTCCGTGTCGTCCAACACCACCACGTCTTCGACGGCGAAGGAGATGCCGACCCGGTCTCCGGACTCCGGCGCTTCGTGGAGTGGGCACGCCGCCTCCACCTGCGGTCCGCTCGGCGGTTGGAGCAACAGCGCGACGTGCGTGCCGCGGAAGGTCCGGGCCACGACCGTGCACGGCAGGCCGTCCGCCGCGGACGTCAGCCGGACGCCGGCCGGACGCACGAGCAGGCGGCAGGCACCATCCGCAGTGCCGTCCGGTACGGGCACCTTGCCCCAAGGGGTAGCGGCGGATTCGCCCTGCACGGTCGCCTCCACCACGTTGTCGAAGCCGAGGAAACGGGCGACGAAAGCGGAAGCGGGGCGCTGCCAGACCTCCAGCGGGGTGCCGCTCTGAGCGATCCGGCCGTCCCGCATCACCACGACGCGGTCGGCGAGGGCGAACGCCTCCCCTTGGTCGTGGGTGACGGCGAGCACCGTCGTGCCCAACTCGCGAAAGAGCCGGCGCAGTTCGACGACGAGGCGCTCGCGCAGCCCCCGGTCCAGTTGCCCGAGGGGTTCGTCCAGCATCAACAGCCGCGGGCTCGGGGCGAGGGCCCGAGCGAGGGCGACGCGCTGTTGCTCGCCACCGGACAGCGACGCCACGGCCCGGCGCTCGGCGCCCGGGAGCCCGACGAGATCCAGCAGTTCGGCGACCGTGCGTTGCTGCTCGGCGCGGGAGGAGCCCCGCATCCGCACTCCGAAGGCCACGTTCCCCGCGACATCGCGCTGCGGGAACAACTGGTGGTCCTGGAACATCAACCCGACGCCGCGCCGGTGCGTGGGCACCCCCACCTGGTCGCGCCCTTCGAGCAGCACGGCCCCCGCGTCGGTGTGCTGCAGCCCGGCGACGACCCGCAGCAGGGTGGACTTGCCACTACCGCTGGGGCCGAGGACGCAGACGATTTCGTGTGCGGCGACGTCCAGGTCCACCCCGTCGAGTGCGGGATGCGCGCCGGGCGTGCCGAACCTGACCGTGACGCCGTCCAGGCGCAGCATTTCCGATGCCGCGGTCCGGGCCTGTGCCGTCATCTAGAACTCCCCGGAGTGGTCGGTGCGGATGCGCTCCAGGGCCAGCAGGGCGCCCGCGCACACCACCATCAATATGGTCGACAGGGCCATCGCCTGGCCGTAGTTGAACTCGCCGGCGCGGCCCAGCAGTCGGGTGACGGCCACCGGCAGCGTCGGCTGGTCCGGTCGGGCGATGAAGACGGTCGCGCCGAACTCACCGAGCGACACCGCGAAGGCGAAGCCCGCCGCGACGAGCAGCGCCCGCCGCACCATCGGCAGGTCCACCTCGCGCCAGACCTGCCAAGGCGAGGCGCCGAGGACCGCCGCCGCTTCCCGCAGCCGCCCGTCCACCGCCCGCAGGACGGGCAGCATCGTGCGGACCACGAACGGCACACCCACCAGGGCCTGGGCGAGCGGGACCAGCCACCACGAGGCCCGCAGGTCCAGCGGCGGCTTGTCGAGGGTGATCAGGAATCCGAAGCCGACGGTCACGGCAGAGACTCCGAGGGGCAACATCAGCAGTCCGTCGAAGCCGCGCAGGAGCCGGGTGATCATCGGTGTCCGCCCGGACGGGCCGGCTGCCGGCCGGGAGCGGGTGAGTGCGGCCGCGGCCAGTCCTCCGACCAGGAGGGCGATCGCGGTGGCTGCCGCCCCGTAGGCGAGGGAGTTCCAGAGGGCGTCGAGGGGGGCCACGGCGAAGGTGCTGTCGGCGGACGCCGCATCGTGCAGCGTCTTGTAGAAGACCAACCCGTAGCCGTCCGGGCCGGCGAAGGACCGCTCGACGAGTACGGCGAGCGGCAGGACGAGCAGCACCGCGATGACGGTGAGGGTGCCCCACAGCAGCGCCCACTGGCCTGCGCCGTGCGGACGACGGGCGGTCCGGGAGGCGTCGACGAGCCGCAGGGTGGATTCGCGGCGCCGCACGGTCCAGGCATGCAGCGCCAACAGTCCCAGTACGGCCGCGAACTGGATCAGGGTGAGCACGGCGGCGGTCGGCAGGTCCAGGAAGTCGGCGGTCTGCCGGTAGATCTCCACCTCCAACGTGGAGAAGGTGGGTCCGCCGAGGATCTGCACCACTCCGAAGGAGGTGAAGGTGAAGAGGAACACCATCAGCGCCGCGGCGGCCACCGCCGGCCCGAGCGCGGGCAGCGTCACCTTCCGCCACGCCGCGAACCTTCCGACGCCCAGGACCCGGGCCGCCTCCTCCTGACGCGGGTCGAGCTGGGACCAGAGCCCGCCGACGGTGCGGACGACGACGGCGTAGTTGAAGAAGACGTGCGCCAGCAGGATCGCCCACACCGAGGTGTCCAGCCGGACGCCCCACAGGTCGTCCAGCAGCCCGCCCCGGCCGACCAGCGCCAGGAAGGCGGAGCCGACGACGACGGTGGGCAGCACGAACGGCACCGCCACCACCGCCCGCAGCAGTTGTTTGCCGGGGAAGTCGAAGCGGGCGAAGACGTAGGCGCCGGGCAGCGCGATCAGCAGCGTCAAGGCGGTCGAGGCAGCGGCCTGCCACACCGTGAACCACAGCACGTGGAGGACGTCCGGATCACCGAGCACGGCGCCGAAGCGGCCGAGTTGCCACTGCCCGCCGTCCTTCAGCCCCCGGCCGACGATCACGGCGACCGGGTAGGCGAAGAACACCGCGAAGAAGACGAACGGCACGACCATCAGGCCGAGCCGCACCGCCGTGGTCCGCGCGGTCCCCCGTTGCCGGGTGCGGGCTACTTCAGAACGAGCGAGGACCACTGCTTGACCCACTGGTCACGGTTCTTGGCGATCGTCTCGGGTGCGAGGGTCGCCGGCTTGTCGATCGTGGCGCCGTAGCGGGTGAACAGCTCCGGCTCCTTGGCGTCCTTGCGTGCCGGGTTGACGAACATCTGCAGCGGCATGTCCTCCTGGAACGTCTTCGACAGGAGGAAGTCGAGCAGCGCCTTGCCGCCCTTCTCGTTCTTGGCGCCCTTGAGCAGACCACCGAATTCGATCTGCTGGAAGCAGGTGCCGGTCGCGACGCCGGTCGGGGCCTCCTTCGGGGCGGGGTTCTTGCCCATCACTTCGGCGGGCGGGCTGGAGGCGTAGGAGACCACCAGCGGCTTGTCCCCCTTGCCCTTGCCGGCCGCGGAGCCCGAGAAGCGCTCGTTGTACGCCTGCTCCCAGCTGTCGACGACCTCGACGCCGTTGGCCTTGAGCTTCTTCCAGTAGTCCGTCCAGCCGGCTTCGCCGTGGGCGGCGATCGTGCCGAGCTGGAAGGCGAGTCCCGGGGAGGAGGTGGCGGAGTTCTCCGTGACGAGCAGGCCCTTGTACTGCGGCTTGAGCAGGTCGTCGAAGGTCTGCGGCGGCGCCAGCTTGTGCTGGGTGAAGTAGGCGCGGTCGTAGTTGACGCAGATGTCGCCGTAGTCGAGGGGCGTGACCCGGTGGCCGTCCTTGTCGAGCTGCAGATCAGCCGGGACGCTGTCCAGGCCCTTGGCCTTGTAGGGGGTGAAGAGCCCGGCGTTCAGCCCGCGCGAGAGCAGGGTGTTGTCGATGCCGAAGAAGACGTCGCCCTGCGGGTTGTCCTTGGAGAGGATCGCCTTGTTGACGGCTTCGCCGGCGTCCCCGCCCCTGAGCACCTTGACCTTGTAGCCGCTCTCCTTCTCGAAGGCGGCCAGGACGGACTTGGAGGCGTTGAACGAGTCGTGGCTGACGAGCGTGACGGTCTTGGCGTCGGCGCTGCTGTCGCCGGCGCTGCCGCATCCGGCGAGTGCCGTCATGCCGGCCGCGGCGGCGAGCGCTGCCGCGGTGATCCTTCTGGTGGTGCTCACTGATTTCCTCCTGGCTGGCCAGGAAGAGACGCGGCCCCGCCCGGTGCCCGCTGCGTTCTTTGTCGGAGACGTTCGGCAGCGGGCGGTGGGCAGGGCGCAACAGCATGAGTGACGACCGAACTTCCTACCCGGAATGACCCGGGCGAGGTTCAAGGGTCTGCGGCGTCGTCGGGCTACGACGTGTCCGCACTCTCAGCGCTGTGGCGCTCCCCTGTCGGAATGTGCATTTGTTCGACGACACCGTACCAGCGGGTGGCTCAGCGCTCCGAGGCTGCAAGCTGTCCGCAGGCGCCGTCGATCTCCTGGCCCCGGGTGTCCCGCACGGTCACGGGCACGCCGTGCGCCTCGATGGCCCGCACGAACGCCAGCTCGTCCTCGGGCCGCGAGGCGGTCCACTTCGAGCCGGGGGTCGGGTTGAGCGGGATGAGGTTGACGTGGACGCGCTTGCCCTTGAGCAGCCGTCCCAGCAGGTCACCGCGCCACGCCTGGTCGTTGATGTCGCGGATCAGGGCGTACTCGATCGAGACCCGGCGGCCGGACTTCTCGGCGTACTCCCACGCCGCGTCCAGCACCTCGCGGACCTTCCAGCGGGTGTTGACGGGCACGAGGGTGTCCCGCAGCTCGTCGTCGGGCGCGTGCAGCGACAGCGCGAGCCGGCACTTGAAGCCCTCGTCGGCGAACCGCAGCATCGCCGGGACCAGCCCGACGGTGGAGACGGTGATGCCGCGCTGGGAGAGGCCCAGCCCGTCCGGCTCGGGGTCGGTCAGCCGCCGGATGGCGCCGACCACCCGCTTGTAGTTGGCGAGCGGCTCACCCATGCCCATGAAGACGATGTTGGACAGCCGTGCCGGTCCGCCGGGCACCTCGCCGTCGCGCAGCGCCCGCATCCCGTCGACGATCTGGTGCACGATCTCGGCGGTGGAGAGGTTGCGGTCCAGGCCGGCCTGGCCGGTGGCGCAGAACGGGCAGTTCATGCCGCAGCCGGCCTGCGAGGAGATGCACATGGTGACCCGGTCCGGATAGCGCATCAGGACGGACTCGACGAGGGTGCCGTCGTGCAGGCGCCACAGCGTCTTGCGGGTGGTGTCGTCGTCGCACGAGATGTGCCGCACCACGGACATCAGGTCCGGCAGCAGTTCGGCGGCGAGCTTCTCGCGCGCCGCCGCGGGGATGTCGGTCCACTGGGCGGGGTCGTGCGCGTAGCGGGCGAAGTAGTGCTGCGACAGCTGCTTGGCGCGGAACGGCTTCTCGCCGATCGCCGCCACCGCCTCGCGGCGCTCGGCCGGGCTGAGGTCGGCGAGGTGCCGCGGTGGCTTCTTGGCGCCGCGGGGGGCGACGAACGTCAGTTCTCCCGGGGCCGGGCGTGCCATGGGCGGAAACTCCTCTGTGCGACGAGGTCGGGCGGCTTCTGCCGACGCATGACCGGGGTCCGGACGGGCCGGAACCGGGAGACCTCACGGATCGTCCCCGCGGTCGCGGGGACGGAAAGGGCGCGCCACGAACGAGCGACGCGCCCTTCAAGGGTAACCGGCGACGCTCAGCCCGATCCCACGAAGATCACGAACAGCAGCCAGACGACGGGAGCGGTCGGCAGCAGCGAGTCCAACCGGTCCATGATCCCGCCGTGACCGGGCAGCAGGGTGCCCATGTCCTTGATGCCCAGATCCCGCTTGATCATGGATTCGCCGAGGTCACCGAGGGTGGCGCTGACCGCGACCGCGAGGCCGAGCAGCAGTCCCTGCCACCAGATGCCGCCCTTGATCAGGAACTGCATGCACAGCGCGCCCGCCACCATCGCGAAGAGCACCGCTCCGACGAGTCCCTCGCGGGTCTTGCCGGGACTGATCCGCGGCGCGAGCTTCTTCCTGCCGAAGCGCCAGCCGACCGCGTAGGCGCCGGTGTCGCTGACGACCGTCAGCAGCAGGAAGGTCAGCACCCGCTGCGGCCCGTCGTCCTCGGCCGCCAGCATCAGCGCCACGAAGGTCGCCAGGAAGGGGACGTAGAAGGCCGCGAAGATGGCGGCCGTGACGTCCCGGAGGTAGTTCTGGGGCGCCTCGGTCATCCGCCAGACGAGGACGGCGAGCGCGGTGAGCGCCATCGCCACCCAGGCGCCTTCGGCACCGCGCACGTACCCGGCGACGACCATCGCGGTGCCGCCGAGCGCGAGCGGGACCAGCGGCACCCGGATGTCCTTGCGCTCGGCCAGCCGCGAGGTCAGTTCCCACAGGCCCACGACGACGGCGATCGCTATGACACCGATGAACACCGGCTTGTAGACGAAGAGCGAGGCGAGGATGACCACGCCGAGCCCGACGCCGACCCCTATGGCGGCGCGCAGGTTGCGCCCCGCGCTCTTCTTCTGCGGTTTCACTGGGTCACTGTCGGACCCGGGGAGCGAGGTGGGCATGGGCTCCTGCGGCCTGTCGTCGCGGAACAGGGGGCCGCTCAGGCGAGCAGCCCCCCGGTCGTCCGAGATATCCCGGATGTCCCGATGGTCGTCCTGGTGTCCGCCCGGCTCGGGCACGAGGGGCATGGGCCGAGTCTGCGCCGCGCCGCCTCCGTCGTGCACGGGACCCGCCGGGACGGGAGGCGCCGCTCCGCGCAGCGAGGCGGCCGGTCCGTGATCGGGCGGTCCCCACTGGCCGGAGCCGGGCGGGGTCCCCCAGGATGACTCGTTCATCAGACCTCTAGGAGCTCGGATTCCTTGTGCTTGAGGAGCTCGTCCACCTGCGCGACGTACTTCGCGGTGACGTCGTCGAGTTCCTTCTCGGCGCGGCGCACCTCGTCCTCGCCGGACTCCTTGTCCTTGACCAGCTTGTCGAGCGACTCCTTGGCCTTGCGACGCACGCTGCGGATCGAGATCTTCGAGTCCTCGGCCTTGTTCTTGGCGACCTTGATGAACTCGCGGCGGCGCTCCTCGGTCAGCTCCGGGAACGTCACACGGATGATGTTGCCGTCGTTGCTCGGGTTGACGCCGAGGTCCGAGTCACGGATCGCCTGCTCGATGTTGCGCAGCGCGCTCTTGTCGAACGGGGTCACCACGGCCATCCGCGGTTCCGGAACCGAGAACGACGCCAGCTGGTTGATGGGCGTCATGGCACCGTAGTAGTCCGCCACGATCTTGTTGAACATCGCCGGGTGCGCACGCCCGGTGCGGATCGCGGCGAAGTCCTCCTTGGCGACCACGACGGCCTTCTCCATCTTCTCCTCGGCTTCGAGGAGGATCTCTTCGATCACCACTTGCTCCTGGTCTTATCGGTAAGAAGCAGAGCCTCGCCCCTGCCGCGCGTCTTCTCCTGCACGGTGTCCGACCGGCAGGCGGTTGTCCATCCCCGTACCGAGGTCTTCCCACGACCGGGGGTTGCCGCCCGTACGGGCCGACGCCCCTACGGAATCACGGCAGTTGAGGCCGTCAGGCCCGGGTGTTCTGATCGCTGACGAGCGTGCCGATCTTCTCACCCTTCACCGCACGCGCGATGTTCCCCTCGGCGAGCAGTTCGAACACGAGGATCGGGAGCTTGTTGTCCCGGCACAGCGTGACGGCGGTGGCGTCGGCGACCTTCAGATCGCGGGTGATGACCTCGCCGTATTCGAGGGCGTCGAACTTGACCGCGTCCGGGTTCTTCTTGGGGTCGGAGTCGTAGACCCCGTCCACGCCGTTCTTCCCCATCAGCATGGCCTCGGCGTCGATCTCCAGGGCGCGCTGGGCGGCGGTGGTGTCGGTGGAGAAGTACGGCATGCCCATGCCGGCGCCGAAGATGACGACCCGGCCCTTCTCCAGGTGGCGCACCGCGCGCAGCGGGATGTACGGCTCCGCGACCTGGCCCATGGTGATCGCCGTCTGGACGCGGGAGTCGATGCCCTCCTTCTCCAGGAAGTCCTGGAGGGCCAGGCAGTTCATGACCGTGCCGAGCATGCCCATGTAGTCGGAGCGCGCCCGGTCCATGCCGCGCTGCTGCAGTTCGGCGCCGCGGAAGAAGTTGCCGCCGCCGATCACGATGGCGATCTCGTAGCCGTCACGCACCACCGCGGCGATCTCGCGGGCGATGGCGTGCACGACATCGGGGTCGACACCCAGTCCGCCGCCACCGGCGAAGGCCTCGCCCGACAGCTTCAGAAGGAAGCGGCGCCTGCCACCGTTCCCGGCTTTGTGTGTGTCCGCGCCGTCGGCACCGTGATTCATTGAGCTCTCCTCGTGCACATACGAAGAAGGCCATTGCCGTGGGTCTGGGTCAGATCCCTGTCCGGCAATGGCCTCCTCGTCACATCTGCGGCCGACCGATGAGCGGCCGACTGCGTACGACCCTAGCGGGGCCGCAAGTCATTCGCTGCCTCGCGGCAGGCTCAGATGCCGACCTTGATGCGCGAGAAGCGCTTCAGGGTGACACCGGCCTCCTGGAGGACCTTCTCGACGGACTTCTTGTTGTCGAGCGCGTAGGGCTGACCGAGCAGCGTCGCGTCCTTGAAGAAGCCGTTGAGGCGACCCTCGACGATCTTCGGCAGCGCGGCCTCGGGCTTGCCCTCGGCGCGGGTGGTCTCCTCGGCGACGCGACGCTCGGCCTCGACGACCTCGGCCGGAACGTCGTCCTTGGCCAGGTACTTCGGGGCGAAGGCGGCGATGTGCTGCGCGATGCCCTTGGCGACCTCGGCGTTCTCCTTGTCGAGCTCGACGAGGACACCGATCTGCGGCGGCAGGTCAGGCATGGTGCGGTGCATGTACGCCGTGACGTAACCGTCGGAGAACTGCGCGAAGCGGTCCAGGACGATCTTCTCGCCGAGGTTCGCGTTGGCCTCGTCGACGTACGCCTGGACGGTCTTGCCGGCCTCGATCTCGGAGCCGAGCAGGGCCTCGAGGTCAGCCGGGTTGGTCTTGGCGACGTGCGCGGCCAGGGCGTTGGCGACGGCCTGGAACTTCTCGCCCTTGGCGACGAAGTCCGTCTCGCACTTCAGCTCGAGGATCAGGCCGGAGGTGTTGTCGTCAGTGATCAGGGAGACCACGGCGCCGTTCTCGGCGGAGCGGCCCTCGCGCTTGGCGACGCCCTTCTGACCCTTGACGCGCAGGACCTCGACGGCCTTGTCGACGTTGCCCTCGGCCTCTTCCAGGGCCTTCTTGCAGTCCATCATGCCGGCGCCGGTGAGCTCGCGGAGCTTCTTGACGTCAGCGGCGGTGTAGTTCGCCATGGTCTGTGAATCTCTTCTCGGAATCGCGGAAGTCGAAAGATCTACGGGTGGACGGCGGGGGCGGCGCTTGTGGCACCTTCCCCCGCCGTCATCAACCGTTCTTTGGAGGTCAGCCCTGCTCGGCCGGCTTCTCGGCCTCAGCGGCCGGAGCCTCAGCCTCAGCGGCCGGAGCCTCAGCCTCGGCGGCCGGAGCCTCAGCCTTGGCAGCCTCGTCGTCGGACTTCTTGTCGCCCTCGAGCAGGTCGCGCTCCCACTCGGCCAGCGGCTCGCCGGCCTTCTCGCCCGGCTTCTGGTCGCCGGTGGCGGCGCCGGAACGGGCGATCAGGCCCTCGGCGACGGCGTCGGCGATCACGCGGGTGAGCAGGGTGACGGAGCGGATCGCGTCGTCGTTACCCGGGATCTTGTAGTCGACCTCGTCCGGGTCGCAGTTGGTGTCGAGGATCGCGACGACCGGGATGTTGAGCTTGCGCGCCTCGCCGACGGCGATGTGCTCCTTCTTGGTGTCCACGATCCAGACGGCGCTGGGCACCTTCTGCATCTCGCGGATACCACCGAGGGTCTTCTCCAGCTTGGCCTTCTCACGCGAGAGGACCAGGAGCTCCTTCTTGGTGAGGCCGGAGGCGGCCACGTCCTCGAAGTCGATCTGCTCAAGCTCCTTGAGGCGCTGCAGACGCTTGTAGACGGTCGAGAAGTTGGTCAGCATGCCGCCGAGCCAGCGCTGGTTCACGTAGGGCATGCCCACGCGCGTCGCCTGCTCAGCAATGGCCTCCTGGGCCTGCTTCTTCGTACCGACGAACATGACGGAGCCGCCGTGGGCGACGGTCTCCTTGACGAACTCGTAGGCGCGGTCGATGTACGACAGCGACTGGAGCAGGTCGATGATGTAGATGCCGTTGCGCTCGGTGAAGATGAAGCGCTTCATCTTCGGGTTCCAGCGGCGGGTCTGGTGCCCGAAGTGGACGCCGCTCTCCAGCAGCTCCCGCATCGTGACGACGGCCATGGCCGTACTCCTTGTTGTTCTCGGTTCCACCGCGACCGGTCGGCCGCAGTGCCTGACGCCCCGACGCGCCTGCCAGGGGAGGAACCGAGCGGAACCTTCCGAGGACCGAGAGCGCGGCCGATGTGCTGCCCGAAGGGGACTGGTGCACTGGTGGCGGGGCGTGCGAAGTCGACCCGGTGACCCGGATCGCCATCAGAAGTGTACGGGACGGGCGATGCACCGGGCGACACGCACCATTTCGCGCCCCGACAGGGTGACGCCGTTGTCCACAAGCGGGCCGTCATCCACAGCTTTTCACCAAGATCCCCAAGCCGGTCCGGCATCCGCCATCGTCAACACATGCAACGACACACCGACCGCACCGACCGGCATTCCGACCACTCACTCCGCACCCCGCTTCCGCCCCCACGACAGCCGCTGCCGCACCCCCACGACTCCACCCCCACGTGGGAACGGGGCAAGGGACGGCAACGACGTGCACACCGTGCCGCACAACGCGACCGCCCCCTCGGCCGGCAACGCGGCAGCCCGCACCGCACTCCGACACCTTTGACGCGGTCCCGGCGGCCTTCGACTCGGGCCCGCCGAAGCGGACGGAATCCCCTCCCCGCCCTCGCCGTGTGCGTCCTGCACGCCGTGCCGACAGCGGCAGCATCCAGCACACCAAACGTGGCCGAGGCGGCTTCCCCGCACGTCAACGAGGTACCGGCCACCACCCCGGCAACTCCGACATCAGACCGCTCTTGGCCCGTCACCGGCCCGGCGGGAACGCCACCCGAGTTGCTGCGCGGCTGGGAACCTCCCCCCACCCCCTGGGCAGCCGGGCACCGGGGCGTGGACCTGGCGGCGAGCGCAGGCATCGACGTCAAAGCCGCCACGCCCGGCCGGATCACCTTCGCCGGCACCGTCGCCGGCCGCGGCGTCCTCACCATCGAAGTGTCCGACTCGGGCCGTCCCCCTCTGCGCACCACCTACGAGCCGATCCGCGCCACCGCCCACAAAGGCCAGCACGTCACCGCCGGCCAACCCGTCGGCCTGCTGGAGAACGGCCATCACCACTGCCGTCAACCCTGCCTCCACTGGGGCCTACGACGCGGCACGACCTACCTGAACCCCCTCTCGCTACTACCGCCAACCGCCCTCCGCAAAGGCCCCTCCCGGCTCCTGCCGGTCTTCGAAGTCCCCGAACCATCAGTCCCGGACTCCGGACTCACCCATCCACATTCTGAGCACCCAACCCCCACGGCCCATGCCGCACAGAACTCACCACCAGGCACCACAAGCACCGCCCTACTCGGCGCGATCACACTCACCGCCACCACGCTGTGGGCATTGGGCCGCCTCCGTCGTAGACCGAGACGGAGACATGTAGCCAGGAGACATGGCCCTGCCACAGGCACTTCGCACTGGAGGAGGCGGGCAGGCCACACAAGGCACGGCAACACCCGCGAAGCAGAGCAGGCCCAGAGCAGACAGGGGACGCCTACGCGGACGGCTTGAACGAGTACGCACCAATGCGGCGCGGGAAAACACGTACCTGTCGCACGGCGCAACGAACCGACTCCGGTTCGTCGCGGGCTGCGGGCTGCGGGCTGCGGGCTGCGGGCTGCGGGCTGCGGGCTGCGGGCTGCGGGCTGCGGGCTGCGGGCTGCGGGCTGCGGGCTGCGGGCTGCGGGCTGCGGGCTGCGGGCTGCGGGCTGCGGAGCGAACGAGCGTTACGAATGGGGAGGGGCGGGGGGAGGGGGTGGGGCCCCAGGGAAAGGAACAGGGCGATCAAGCAACCCCGCCCGACGCCCCCATCAGCAACCACACCGTAGGCCCGCACCAATCACAATCGCCCCAACAGCCCCACACAGAGCTAGCCGAACCGCAGTCGAACCGCAGCGGCCGGCCGGCCCGGTCTCAGCCGCGGACCCCGTTGAGGGCCATCGCGACCGCCGCCTCGACGATCTCTTCCGGGTCTTCGGCAGCACCGAGTTCGATACGGCGAACTGCGGCGTCCACCACGCCCTGGAGCAGCATCGCGGCGAGTCGGGGCTGGGCGTGGCCGAGGGCCGCCAGTGCTTCGACGATCATGGCGATCAGTCCGCCGTGCGCCGCGCGGATCTTCTCCCGGGCGCCCGCGTCCAGTTCTCCTGCGGAGATGGCGACGACGGCGCGGTGACGGCGGTCTCCCACCAGTGCCAGTTGTCGGCGCACGTACGCTTCGACTTTTGCCTCGGGCGTCTCGGCGCCCTCCATCGCGGTCTCGACTTCGGCGGCCCATACGGGGAAGTCGACGGCGCACAGTTCTTCGACGACGGCTGCTCGGGAGCGGAAGTACTCGTATACGGAGGAGCGCGCGAGCCCCGTCCGTTCGGCGAGGGCAGGGAAGGTCAGCGCTTCCGTGCCGCCCTCGGACAGCAAGGTGCGGGCGGCGTCCAAGAGGGCGCCGCGCTGCATCGTCCGGTGCTCGGCCACCGAGGCCGCTCGAATCCTGGGCACGCCACCACTCTACGGATGGCGTCCTCGCCGTGGCACGCCGCATCGCAACACGCATCGCCGCCGACGTACTCCTCGGAGTCCTTGCGGCCTGCGGTACTCAAGCCCCGGCATCCGCACGGACGGGACAACCATCGACCGAGCGGGGCAGGGCACGGCAGGGCAGGGCAGGGCAGGCAATCAGGGCCCCTGGTTCTGCCGCCCCGCCCTCGCCTCCTCGGGCCAGGTCCGGCACCACCGCTGGTTCTTCCTAGTCACCGCGCCCGCTCCACCACACCTCGCCGCCGCCCAACCATCCGAGATTCGGGTTTCCCCGTCCCCCTGACTCCTCTTCCCGGCCACCCCACCGGGCGGCTCGGCTCCGCACCGACCTCCGGCTCTCAGCGCCCCACATCCGCCAACTTCGCGCGGAGCTGGAGCACGGACTTGGTGTGGATCTGGCTGACCCTGCTCTCGGTGACGCCCAGGACGTTGCCGATCTCGGCGAGCGTGAGGCCCTCGTAGTAGTAGAGGGTGACCACGGTCTTCTCACGGTCGGGCAGGGTGTTGATGGCGCGCGCCAGTAGCCGTCGCAGTTCGCGGTCCTCGGCGATCTCGACGGGGTTCTCGGCAGCGGTGTCCTCCAACGTGTCCATGAGGCTGAGGCGTTCTCCGCCTTCACCTCCGACGTGGAGGAGTTCTTCCAACGCGACGACGTTCGCCAGGGACAGCTGACTGAAGACGCCGTGGAGTTCCTCCAGCTGGATGCCCATCTCGCCGGCGACCTCCGCCTCGGTGGGCGTGCGGCGCAGTTGCGCTTCGAGGGTGGCGTAGGCGCGCTCCACGGCGCGGGCCTTTTGCCGTACGGATCGGGGGATCCAGTCCAGCGCACGGAGTTCGTCGATCATTGCGCCGCGGATGCGGGTGATCGCGTACGTCTCGAACTTGATGGAGCGTTCTGGTTCGAACTTCTCGATGGCGTCGATCAGTCCGAAGACTCCGGAGGAGACGAAGTCGGCCTGCTCGACGTTGGGCGGCAGTCCGACGCTGACACGGCCGGCCACGTATTTGACCAGCGGTGAGTAGTGCAGGATCAGCTGTTCCCGCAGGCGTCCGTCGCCGGACGCCTTGTAGGAGCGCCACAGCTCGTCGACCGAGGTGGGCGGGGCGGGGCGCACGCTGCCGCGCGCGGCGGGTGGTACTGCCGCGCGGTCAGACCCGGAGGTGTGCTGGGGCATTCGTCGCCTTGAGCCGTTCTGCCGAGACGGGGGTGGATGGGTGAATGAGGCTTGAACTGTCGTGAGCGTAGCGTGACCATAACGTCGCGGTGCGCGAGGAAGGCAGGTTGGGTGTACGCAGATACGTTCCGCTGCCCGCACCCCAGGGTTACTTCGCGCCATGCGGCGACACCCGGAAGGGGCGCCTGAGACGCGCTCGCCGGAAGCGCACCCCGGGAGGGTGGCGCGGACGGACGTGTCGATGCGGCCGGCGGGAGCCCGTGCGTGTAGCGGGTCGTATCGACGACGCCCAACGGACCGGCCGCACGCACCGAAGCACGCCAAATCTGGATTCTGCGGTCATTCCCCTCACCCTTTCACCCGTTCGCGCCAGGTCAAGTACCGCCTCGCCGGGAACCTTCGGTCGAGTTGGCCCGTCGCACCAACTCCCAGCGCTCACCGCACTTTTGAACGAATTCGAGCGATTGGAGCTCGAAGAGCTTGTCGCGCGTGAGGTCGCGGGGTGTGCCGGACTCCCGGGCCAGATGCTCGGCATCCGCGGCACCGCGGGCGGGTAGCGCTTCGAGCACGCGGCGGGCGACCGGATCCAACAGGTCGCGGGCAAGGGTCGGACCTCGCCGCTCTGGGGCCAGGTCTCCGATGTTGCCGACGAGTTCGACCACCTCGTCGGCGTCGGTGACCACCTCCGCTTCACCGCGCAGGAGTTGGTGCACTCCGGCGGACAGCCCGCTGGTGACGGGGCCCGGCATGCCCATCGTGAACCGGCCCAGGGCCAGCGCGCGCCGCGCGGTGACCAGTGACCCGCTGCGGAGTTCGGCCTCCACGACGACCGTGCCGCGCGTGAGGGCGGCAATGACACGGTTGCGCTGGACGAAACGACTGCGGGTGGGATGGTCGCCCGGCGGTAACTCGGCTACCACCAGCCCCTGTTCGGCGATGCGATCGATCAACTCGGTGTGTCCACGCGGATAGGGGTGGTCGACGCCGGAGGCGAGCACGGCGACGGTCGGTCCGTCCGCGGCGAGCGCACCCCGATGGGCAGCGCCGTCGACGCCGTACGCGGCTCCGGAGACGATGGTCCAGCCGCGGTCGGCGAGTCCGGCACCGAGCGTGGTGGCGAGGTGGGCGCCGTAGTCGGTACAGGCGCGTGCGCCGACCACGGCCACTGAGCGCAGCGCCCAGATCCGCAGGTTGGCCCGGCCTCGGACCCACAGACCGATGGGGCGGGCGTCGCCGAGGTCGTCCAGCTGGCCGGGCCATTCGTCGTCGCCCGGGCAGAGGAATCGGCCTCCGAGCGTGGCGACGGCGGCGAGGTCGACTGCGGGGCGGGCTCGCACGGCACGCAGTCGGAGTCCCGCGACCTTGGTCGGGCTCGCGCCGATGGGCGGGGGCACGTCGTCTTGGGACAGCGCGTGCCAGAGCGCTACCGGGCCCATTTCGCGAAGCCAGCGACCGGCGGTCTCGTCGCCGGGTTCGATGATGCGGGTGAGTGCGGCGCGCGCGGCTCGGTGCGGTTCGTAGCTGCGCTGTTCGGCCAGCGCCCGGCGAGTAGCAGGGCGTTTTCGAGCTGCGGCAGGTGGAGGGGTGGGGGCGCTGGCGCCGTTGAGGCCCGCCAAGGCGCGGCGGGTGGTGGGGCACCGCTCCCCGCTTCCAAGGGAAGGCACATCCGCCGGCGTCGTCTCTCCGTCCCCGGTGGCCGATGCCGCGTTCGACCTGGCTTCCGCACGTGAACCCGGCTGCGGTGCTCGTTCCGACCGGTGCGGCCGGGTGGGCCCCGCCTCGTTCGTCACGAAGCCCCATTCGTCGATCGGGTTCATCGTTCGCCTCGGCTCTGTACGGGACGGACGAGCGCGACGCGCGGACGGGAATCCGGTGTCGTGTGGAGCTGTTCACCCCGCACTGGCACGGTCGGCACTGCCGCAGTCGCCCCTGGCGTCAGCGGCCTCTCCTCCCCCGCCGTCGTTTGCTGCTCCCTCCCGGCTTCCGGCTGCCTTTCGTCCCGTGCGCCGGTCCATGGAACAGTTCTCGCCGGCCCGTGCGTCCCAGCTGTCGCGGGCTCACCCGCTCCGGTTGCAGCAGCCGCTCCTTCTGCTGCGCCTGCGACCGCCTCCGCTGCTGTCCTCGCCGCCACCGCACCGCGACGTACCCCCGTGCGGAGTTCCAGAGCCCAGTTGACGTCCTCCTTCGTCGGACGGTCACGGCCGGCAAGGTCTGCGGCGGTCCAGGCGACGCGCAGGACGCGGTCGAGGCCGCGGGCCGTCAGGAGGCCGCATTCCAGGTCGCGTTCGGCCTGGGCGAGTGCACCGGGTTGTACCGGCCAGCGGGTGCGGAGTTCGTGGCCCGGAACCTCGCTGTTGGTCTGCCAGGGAGTGTCGGCGAGTCGTGCCGCCGCGCGCTGCCGGGCGGCTCGGACGCGCTCGGCGACGGTGGCGGTGGACTCGGCGGCGCGGCCGAGCGCGAGGAGTTCACGCCGGGCGACCGGTTCCACGGCGATCCGCAGGTCCACCCGGTCCATCAACGGTCCGGAGAGCCGGGCGCGATAGCGACGGATGGATGAGGGGCGGCATTCGCAGCCGCCCGCGGTCGTGCCGTGCCGGCCGCACGGGCAGGGGTTGGCGGCGAGGGCCAGCAGGAAGCGCGCGGGCATCCGCATCATGCCGCCGGCGCGGGCCACGACGACGTGGCCGGATTCGAGTGGTTGGCGTAGGGCATCCAGGACTCGGGGGCTGCATTCTGCGGCTTCGTCGAGGAAGAGCACGCCGTGGTGGGCCAGCGAGACGGCTCCTGGGCGGGGCAGTCCGGTTCCGCCGCCGACCAGGGACGCCGTGGTCGCGGAGTGGTGCGGGGCGCAGTAGGGCGGGCGGTGGACCAGCGGCTGGCCCGGCGGGAGGGTGCCTGCGACCGAGTGGACGGCGGTCACTTCCAGGGACGCCTTGGGCGTCAGCGGTGGCAGCAGTCCCGGGAGGCGTTCGGCGAGCATGGTCTTGCCGGCTCCCGGTGGGCCCTTGAAGAAGATGTGGTGACGTCCGGCGGCGGCCACTTCCAGAGCGCGCCGGGCGTTGTGCTGGCCCACGACGTCGGCGAGGTCGGGGGTGTGGCCATCGGCCGGCAGTCCTGCCGTGGCGCCCGTACCGGGCATGACGAGGCCGGCCAGCAGCGGGTCGGGGCGGCCCTCGCCGGAGGGGTTCTCCTCTTCGGGGACCGGTTCGTCGGAGAGCACGGCGATGAGTTGTCGCAGGCTGCGGATGCCGAGGACGGAGACGCCGGGGACGAGGGAGGCTTCGGCGACGGTCGGTTCAGGCACGACGACCTGGCGGTATCCGGCGTCGGCGGCGGCGAGGACCGCGGGCAGTACGCCGCGGACGGGGCGGACGCGGCCGTCGAGGCCGAGTTCGCCGATCATCATCAGGTCGGTGAGTTCGCGGGGGTCGAGGCGTTCGGCGGCGCCCAGGACCGCGCAGGCCACGGCGAGGTCGAAGCCGCTGCCGCTCTTGGGGACGGAGGCCGGGCTGAGGCCGACCGTGAGCTTCTTCTGCGGCCACTCGGCGCCCGAGTTCACGAGCGCGGCGCGGACGCGGTCCCGGGACTCGGCCAGGCTCTTGTCGGGGAGTCCGACGAGGGTGAAGGCCGCCACGCCGGGTTCCAGGTCGGCCTGGACCTCGACGACGACGCCTTCGACGCCCACGAGGGCCACGGAGCAGGTGCGGGCGAATCCCATCACGCCACCCCCCGTGCGTGCTCGACCACGGGAGCGCCGCGGGCGGGCAGCAGGATCCCGATGACGTCGATGCGGACACCGCCGGGTGGTGGGCCGCCGTGCCGTTCGAGCCAGCGTTCGGCGAGGAGGCGCAGCCGCGCGGTCTTCTGGGCCCGGACGGCGGCCATGGGGTGTTCGTACCAGCCCGCGCGACGGGTCTTGACCTCGCAGACGACCAGCGCGTCGCCGTCGACGGCGACGATGTCGATCTCTCCGTCGCGGCAGCGCCAGTTGCGGTCGAGGATCCGCATTCCGGCTTCGGTGAGCCGCCGGACGGCCAGATCCTCTCCGTACTTGCCCAGTGCGTTGCGGGACGTGTTCGGTGCGGTAGGTCGTTTCGTTTTCGCTGGCCGCGTCGTCCGCGTTTTCTGCGTTTTCTGCGTTTTGGAGACTTTGCCCGCTCCACGGGCTCCTCGGAGTGCAGGGCCTGCGTCCCGCGGTGTGCGCTTCTCGCTGCGTCCGGTGTCCTCGGCTCGTCGGCCGCTGTGTGTGGCGTTCATCCGGTACCACCTCCGGCACCGACAGTGACGCCTCCGCTCAGATCCATTGGATCTTGGTGGATAACTGCCCGGCTGTGGATAACTCGCTCACCCGCCAGGGCGACGCATCGCAGCGGCCGGGTCGAGTCGACGGCTCCCCAGTCCACACCACGACGCAGGCCCGAAAGCTCAGCCCAGCCCAGCCCGGCCCGGCTAGCTCAAGCTCGACCCGGCGCCGGCCCCGGCCTTGATCCCGGCCCGGGCTCCGGACCCGCCCCGCAGAGGCCCGTCAGCTCCCCGGAAGGTCCAGATCGCTCTTGTTCAGCTCTTCGATGTTCACGTCCTTGAACGTGAGCACCCTCACCTGCTTGACGAAGCGGGCCGGCCGGTACATGTCCCACACCCAGGCGTCAGCCATCGAGACCTCGAAGAACACTTCGCCCTGGACCGAGTGCACCTGCATCTCGTAGTCGTTGGTGAGGTAGAAGCGCCGCTCGGTCTCGATCACGTATTTGAACAGCCCGACGACGTCTCGGTACTCCCGGTAGAGCTTCAGCTCCATCTCGGTCTCGTACTTTTCGAGGTCCTCGGCGCTCATGGCAGATCCCCTTCAGCCGTGCGTCCCCCTATTGTGCGTCAGACCCTCTCGGTCTCCAGGAGCACCGGCGCACTCGGGGGCCCTTCGTCGAGCAGTGTGCGCAGCAGCTCGGCGAGTCTGGTCGGGTACACCGTCTCATGCGACGCCGACAGTTCCTCCGAGGTCCACCACTTCAGCCCCGACACGCTGCGCCGTTCCAGGTCCGTGTGGCCGGCGGTGTCGGTGGCGGTCCGATCGGTCCGGGCCAGGTAGTACCACTCGTCCTGTTCCCAGCGTCGCCCGTCGAAGGGAAAGGCGCAGCGGCGCTTCCACAGGAGCGGTCCGAGGGTGGCTCCGCGGATGCCGGTCTCCTCGGCGAGCTCGCGGAGGGCCGCCTCCTCGCGGGTCTCGGTGCCTTCCAGGCCACCACCGGGGGTGAACCACCAGGTTTCGGCCGGACGGTCCGGTTCGAAGCCGTGCAGCAGCAGGATCCGGTCGTCGGGATCGAGCAGCAGGACCCGGGACACCTGACGCACCTCGACGGCTTCCTCAGCCGCACCAGCATCACCACTGCCGGCGGTGCCGCCGTTCGCCGCGACGGCGCCATCGGCCCCACCCTCCGCGATCTCCGCCCGGTGGCCTGAATCTGCCCCTCCAGCGGCCCCTACAACGCCGTCACCGGTCGCCCCCGCCACCCCCTCACGAGCTGTCCCGCCCCGTTCCGATTCCTCCCCGGCCTCCTGTCGCGATACCCGCTCCCGCGCCCGCTCACCCACGTCCGCGCCCCTTCCGCCGCGCGATCGGCCCGTACGCCGCACCTCCGAGGATCAGCACGGCGCCCGCGACGACCGCGAGGACGAGGGGCTGGACCGGCCCCGGCTGCGAGGTGCCGCCGGGAAGCGCGGCGAAGCTCTCGGGGCGCTGGAGCACGCCGAGGCTGTCGAGCGGCCAGGCGCGGGCGTCGACCCGGGCCTCGACGGCGCTGCGCGGGACGGCTCCGTGGTCGCCGTCGGTGAGGTGGACCCGGGAGTCGAGGGAGTCGTTGCGGTGGTCGCCGAGGAGGAAGAGTTGGCCGGTGGGCACGACGGCCTTGAAGCCGATGGGCGAGGCGGGGCCGTCGCCCTGGAGGTAGGGCTCCTCGACGGGGGTTCCGTTGACCGTCAGCAGACCCTTCTTGGTGCAGCAGGCGACCTTGTCGCCGCCGACGCCGACCACCCGCTTGACCATCGGCAGATCGCCCCAGGTGGTGTCCTTGAAGACGACGACGTCGCCGCGGCGTATCTCGGAGCCGCTGACCTTTTCGGCCAGGACGCGGGCGCCCGGGGCGATGGTGGGCGCCATCGAGTCGGTCGGCACCGTGTAGGGGCGGTAGAGCAGCGCCCCCCAGACGAATGCGCCCAGGAACAGCACACAGCCGACGGCCACGGCCAGACCGGACAGCACACTGCCCGTGGTCCGGCCGCGGCCGTCCGTCGTACGTTCCGTACTGCTGCTCATCCCAGCGCTCCCGCCCCGCGGGGTGGGCCCGCGTCGAAGATCCGGGACGGCACCTTACCTGGGGTTACGCTCTGCGGTCAGCCTCCGGCGCCGCCAGATCACCAGCGGAACCGCGCCGGCGAGCCCCAGTGCGGCCGGAGCGGCACCCATGGCCTTGTTGATCCCGGGCTGGTCGAAGGTGTCCGGTACGGGGAGGGTGGACCAGCGGTTGATGGGCCAGGCGATGGTGAAGGCGCGGCCGACGACCTCGTCCTCGGAGACCGTGCCGTTGCCCGGGAGGTTCTGGTGGTATCGGGAGTCGAGGGAGTCGTCGCGGTGGTCGCCCATCACCCAGATCCGGCCCTTGGGGACGTGGATCGGACCGAACGGGCGGTCGCCGCAGGGGGTGGCGCCGGGGAAGACGTAGGAATCTTCCTTGAGGGCCTTGCCGTTGACCTTGACCGGGCCGACGCCCTGGCATTCGACGGTGTCGCCGCCGACCGCGATGACCCGCTTGATCAGGTCCTTCTCCTCGGCCGAGGGCATCAGGCCGATGAAGCTGAGGACCTTCTGGATCGGGTTGGGCTGCGGCGTGGGCGTCTCGTTGAGCCAGCCGCCCGGGTCGTGGAAGACGACGACCTCGCCGCGCTGCGGCTTGGCGCCGAACCACGGCGTCAGCTTGTCGACCAGCACCCGGTCGCCACGCTGGAGGGTGTCCTGCATGGAGTCGGACGGGATGGAGAACGCCTGCACCAGGAACGTCTTGATCAGCAGGGCGAGGAGCAGGGCGATGCCGATGAGGATCGGCAGTTCCTTCCAGAAGGCACGCGGCTTCTTGCCTTTGGTCACGCTGCCGGTCGCCTCCTCGTCGGCCACTTGGTCCGACTGCTTCGATGGATCGGTGTGCGGTCCGGCCGGTGCGGACCCGCCTGACTGCGCCTGTGGCTGATGCACGGAACTCGTCGCCTGCTGCGCGGACTCACCGCGCCCCGCGGGCTCTTCGGGCTCTTCGGTTCCGGACCGCGCGCCGACCGCCAAGTCCCCCACATCTGCTCCTCACTCCGCGCTCTCGCCTGCCCGTCAACCGGTGCAGGCCCACCACTCCCATAACGAGCGGGAGTTCCGCAGGGGTCGGGAGTACCGCCAAACTCTCGGATGACACCCTATGCGCTGCGCCCGCCGCCGACGCCTTCGCACCCGGCGCGTCGTGCACGTCGGCGAAGGTGTCGGGCTCCTTCAAAAACTGCCAGTGGCTGAACGGCCAGGCGATGACCACGGCCCGGCCCACGACGTTGTCCACCGACACCGTGCCGCGGTACGGCTCGTCGAGGTGGTAGCGCGAGTCCGCCGAGTTGGAGCGGTGGTCGCCCATGACGAAGATCCGTCCGGTGGGGACGTTGACCGTGAACTTCAGCTCGGAGGGCGGGTTTCCGGGGTGTACGTAGGGCTCGGTGAGCGGGGTGCCGTTGACCGTGATCCGGCCCTTGGTGTCGCAGCAGTGCACGCTGTCCCCGCCGACCGCGACCACGCGCTTGATCAGGTCCTGCTCGTTGGCGGACGGCAGCAGTCCGATGAAGGTCAGGACGTCGTTGATGGGGCCGGAGCCCCCGGTGGACTGGTTCTGCTCGCCCTTGAGCCAACCGCCGGGGTCCTTGAAGACGACGACGTCGCCGCGGTGCGGTTCGGCGCCGAACCACGGGGTGAGCTTGTCGACCAGCACCCGGTCGCCGATCTTGATGGTCTGTTCCATGGAGCCGGACGGGATCACGAACGCCTGGACCAGGAAGGTCTTCAGGACCAGCGCGATGGCCAGCGCCACCCCGATCAGGATCGGGATCTCCTTGAGGTAGGAGCGGCGTCTGCGGCGCTTGATGCGCTGGGCCTGGCGGCGCCGCTCGGCCCGTCCGCCGGTCGCCTCCCGGCCACCCGGCTCGTCGTCGTCCGCCCCGGCCGCCTCCGCCCCACCGGGGAACTCGCCGTCCTGCGTCCCGTCTTCGGGGAGGGATGCGCGCCCGTGGCGGGGCCGCCCGCGGCTACCCATGGGGGCCTGCCGACACCGGTATGCGGGCCAGGTCGCCGGGGGTGGCAAGGGTGCTCCAGCGGTCGAACGGCCAACTGATCAGGTCGGCGCGGCCGATGACCCGGTCGACCGGGACGGTGCCGCCACCGGCCTCGCCCAGGTGGTCACGGGAGTCGCTGGACCGGGAGCGGTGATCGCCCATGACCCAGAGCCGGCCCTTCGGCACCACGATGTCGAAGGGGACGGCGGAGGGCGCGTCCCCGGGATGGAGGTAGCCCTCGGTCACCGGCACTCCGTTCACCTTGATCCGCCCCTGTTTGTCGCAGCAGGTCACGTGGTCCCCGCCGACGCCGATGACGCGCTTGACGTAGTCGGTGTCATCGGACCGGGCCAGGCCCAGTGCCGCACCGGCCTTGCGCAGCAGTCCCGTCACGGGATTCTCCCCCGACTCCCTGTGAACGAAAGATCCCATGCCGTCGAAGACGATGACGTCGCCGCGCTGCGGGGTGGCACCGAAGCGGTAGGCCAGCTTGTTCACCAGGACCCGGTCGCCGACCCGCAGGGTGTTCTCCATGGAGGTGCTGGGGATCAGGAACGGCTGCACCACGAAGTTGCTGAGCAGGAACAGGAAGGCCAGGCACAGCGCGAAGAGGGTGACCGGCCGGTACCGCAACTGCGTCACCACGGCCCGGAAACGCGCGAAGCGCGACCGCCGCCCCAACCCCTCGACGGGGTCGGGAGCGGGGTCGCGCTCCGTGAGTCGTGCGTCGGTGTCCATGGGGCCCAGAGCCTATCCGGCCTGGCCCGGACGCCCGTCGCGAGCGTGGCCTCGCGGTGCACCGGGGCGGTTTCCCGCGGCCCGGTGCGGCGCGGCTCAGCGCTCGCGCTTCTCCTTGATCTTGGCGGCCTTGCCGCGCAGCTCGCGGAGGTAGTACAGCTTGGCGCGACGAACGTCACCGCGGGTGACGACCTCGATCTTCTCGACGATCGGGGTGTGCACGGGGAAGGTGCGCTCGACGCCGACCGAGAAGCTGACCTTGCGGACCGTGAAGGTCTCGCGCACGCCGGCGCCCTGACGGCGGATGACGACGCCCTTGAACTGCTGCACACGAGAGCGGTTGCCCTCGATGACGCGGACGTGGACGTTGACGGTGTCACCCGGGCGGAACGCGGGGACGTCGCTGCGCAGCGCCGCGGAGTCGACGGAGTCGAGGAGGTTCATGACCCACTGCTTTCTTCGCTGATGCCACAGGTCATCAGCGGAATCATCGGAAAAGTTGGTTTGCTGTCGGATCGCCGGGCGGACGTCGTTCCCCCTGTGGCAGGGGCGCACGCCGGACGGAGTCAGCAGCGGCTCATTCTTCCACGGACTGACTCGTCCGCCCAAATCGGCCGTCCTCACGCGGGGCCCAGCCCAGCGCGGCGAGGATTTCCCGGTCCTTCTTGTTGAAGGCGGCGGGGTCGGCACGCTCGATCAGATCGGGGCGGTTGAGGTCGGTGCGGCGGAACGCCTCGTCCCGACGCCAGCGGGCGATCTTGCCGTGGTGGCCGCTGAGCAGCACCTCCGGGATGGTGCGGTCGCGCCACTCGGGGGGCTTGGTGTAGACGGGGCCCTCCAGGAGGTCGGCCATCGCCCCGGGGGCGAAGGAGTCGTCCTGGTGGGAGGCGGCGTTGCCGAGGACGCCGGGCAGCAGCCGGGCCACCGCCTCGACCATGACCAGGACCGGGGCCTCGCCGCCGGCGAGCACGTAGTCGCCGATGGAGACCTCGCGGACGTCCAGGCGGTCGCCGTACTCCTCGATGACGCGGCGGTCGATGCCCTCGTAGCGGGCCGGCGTGAAGACCAGCCAGGGCTTGCCGGAGAGCTCGACGGCGAGTTCCTGGGTGAAGGGCACGCCGCTGGGGGTGGGGACGACGAGAACAGGTTCGCCCTCACCGGACGCCAGGATGTCGTCGAGGGCCGCGCCCCACGGCTCGGGCTTCATCACCATGCCGGGACCACCGCCGTAGGGGGTGTCGTCGACGGTGTGGTGCTTGTCGCGCGTCCACTCCCGCAGGTCGTGGATGCGGACGTCGAGCTGTCCGCGGGCGCGGGCCTTGCCGACCAGCGAGACGTTCAGCGGTTCCAGGTACTCGGGGAAGATCGTGACGACGTCGAGCCGCATCAGTTGTCCTCGCGGCTGGAGGCGATCTCCGCCTCGGCGTCGTCGAGGAGGCCGGGCGGCGGGTCGATGACCGCGCGCTGCTCTTCCAGGTCGATCTCGGGCACGATCTCGCTGACGAACGGGATCATGACCTCGCCGCCCTCGGGGCGGGTGACGATCAGCAGGTCCTGGTAGGGCAGGTGGGAGACCTCGGCGATCCGGCCGACGACGGTGCCGTCGCGGGTGACGACGTCGAGGTCGATCAGCTGGTGGTCGTAGAACTCCTCGGGGTCCTCGGGGACTTCCTCGGGGTCGATCTCGGCGATCAGCAGGGTGTTGCGGAGCGCCTCGGCGGCGGTGCGGTCCGCGACCCCCTCGAAGCGCAGCAGCAGCCGGCCGCTGTGGACCCGGCCGGTGGCGATGGTCAGCGGCCCGACGGAGGACGGGTCGGTGGCGAGGACGGCGCCCGGGGCGAGCCGGAGCTCCGGCTCGTCGGTGCGCACCTCTACGGTGACCTCGCCCTTGATGCCGTGGGCGCGGCCGATCCGGGCGACTACCAGCTGCACTGTGCTCCCTTTGCGGCTAAGCCGCCGCCGCTTCCGCGGAGGTGGCCGAGGAACGTCGGGGTTCCTCATTGGATGGTGACGGTGCTGGATCCGACGGGGTCGCGGTGGTTCCAGCCTCACATACGGACACGGGCCGGGGACGACCCGAAGGCCCTCCCCGGCCCGAGCCGGTGTTCAACTTGATCAGCGAACTTGGTCGACGTCGACGAGGTCGACGCGGATGCCCCGGCCGCCGATGGCGCCGACGACGGTCCGCAGTGCGCGGGCGGTCCGGCCGTTGCGGCCGATCACCTTGCCGAGGTCGTCGGGGTGGACCCGGACCTCCAGCACGCGCCCGCGACGCAGGGTGCGCGAAGCCACCTGCACGTCGTCGGGGTTGTCGACGATGCCCTTGACGAGGTGCTCAAGGGCCTCCTCAAGCACGCTCAGGCCTCGGTGGACTCGGAGGTGGACTCAGCCGCGGCCTCGTCCGCCTTCTTGTCGGCCTTCTTCGCCTTCGGGGTGATCGCCTCACCCTTCGGCTCGTCACCGGAAGCCTTGGCGGCGGCCTCGAAGAGGGCGCGCTTGTCGGCCTTCGGCTCGGCGACCTTCATCGGCGCGGGGGCCGGCAGACCCTTGAACTTCTGCCAGTCGCCGGTGACCTTGAGGATGGCCATCACGGGCTCGGTCGGCTGCGCGCCGACGCCCAGCCAGTAGGCGACGCGCTCGGCGTCGACCTCGATGCGGGACGGGTTCTGCACCGGGTGGTACAGGCCGATCTCCTCGATCGCGCGGCCGTCCCGGCGGGTACGGGAGTCGGCGACGACGATGCGGTAGTGAGGCGAACGGATCTTGCCCAGACGCTTCAGCTTGATCTTGACTGCCACTGGAGTGGTGTCTCCTGGTCTTGACGTGGTGGGGCACAACGAGATGCCACGTGGGGTTGCGGTACTCGGGGCCCCGATGGACGCGTCAGCCGGAGGAGAGAGGGGTCCTGTGCGACTGTCGAGTACAGCAGGCAATTGTGCCACACGCCCGAAGGTCAGCCGACCGCGGCCACCTCGGGGATCCGGAAGGGCTTGCCGCAACCACCGCAGACGATGGGCGCCTGGGCCAGTACGGACGGGACGACCCGGACGTTGCGCCCGCAGTCGCAGACGGCCTTGACGCGCACGCCGCCCCCGGAGGAGCCGTGCCGGGCGGCCGGGCCGCGGAAACTGCGGGTGGTGTCGGTGGCGGTGGCGGCGCTGTGCGCCTTGAGGGCTCTGGTCAGCCGCTCGATGGTGGGGCGGTAGCGCCGTCTCGCCTCAGGGTTGAGCGTGACCAGCGAGAAGCCGCTGCTGGGATGCGGCTCGTCGGAGTGGTCCAGGCCCAGCTCCTCGGCGATCGCCAGGAACCGGCGGTTGTGGTAGCGGCCTGCCCGGGAGGTGTCGCGGATGCCGCGGGCGGCGGCGATGCCGTGGACTGCCTCGTGGAGCAGCCGTTCGAAGGAGAGCTCGGCGCCACAGGCGGACGAGGACTCTCCAATCAGGGACTCGGGCGCGGCCAGGTCCGGCAGCTCGGGGTGGTGCCGTTGAATGTCGGCCCACGCGAGCGCCAGCTCGGCGGCGAGAACAGGCGGTGTCGTGCTCACGTCGTGACAACGAGTCGGAGTCGCCCAGTGTTCCGATTCCGGGGCATCCCAAATATTTTGCACGTACCAGTCAGTTTCTGGGCAGGGGGCGTGGCTCGTACGCGGTGTGCCGATCTGAGGAGAAGACACCCGAGCGCGGCAAGCCGGTACGTACGGCGCGTACCCCCGCGTACGCCACATGGCGTAAGTCGTCTGCACGCCGGGGAATGGGCGCGCGCCGATGTTACCGACGGTAGGAAATGCCGCGGACAGCGGCCCCGTCCCCCCACGGTAGGGCAGTGGTGCGGGGCGTCCGCAGGGGGGATGGCCGCGGCCGGCGCGCCGGGGCCGGGCGCCTGCCGTGGCGCGCGGGCACTCCCCAAGGCACCCTGGAACGGCGCTCCGGAGGCACGGGGGCCGGCGCACGCAGGGGCGCGCGGGAGCCAAACCCGGCGCACCCCCTGGACGGCCGGTCGGAAGCGCAGTTGTCTGGATCGCGGGGGCGCACAACGCTCGGAAACACGGGGGCGGACGGTACGGATCAGCTTCGGGTTCTCGGCGAATAGGGGCGCTTTCGATGTCACCCACGCTCGTGCGGCACCAGCTACCGAACACCGGGACCGGGCGCGCCGACGGCCCGGCCGCGCCGGCCGCGCCGGCCGGGACCCGCGCCCGCGACTGGGCGGAGATCCAGGAGCGGATGCTGGTGCCCCTCTACGAGGCCGCGTACGACCGGCTCGGCATCGGTCCCGGCACCCGGCTGCTGGGGCTGGGCTGCGGGTCAGGACTGGCGCTGCTGCTCGCGGCGGCGCGCGGGGCGCAGGTCAGCGGTGTGGACGCGGACGAGTGCCGGCTGGAGCTGGCCCGTGAACGGCTCACGCCGGACGGCATGCCGGAGGTCACCCGCCTGGTCAGCGGCGGGCTGGCCGACGCCGCCCCCGAGGACACGGCGTTCACCGTGATCACCGCGTTCCACCCGGTGGGCTGCGGCGGTGCCGCCGAGGAGCTCACCGGGGCGCTGACCGCGGCGGCGGCGCTGGCCGAGCGCGGCAGCGCGGTGGTGCTGGGGGGCTGGGGCCCGGTGGAGCGGTGTGCCGCGGCCGGGGTGCTGCGGGTGGCGGAGCGGCTGGCCGATCCGGCGGCGGGCTTGGGTGCGGGCTGGCGGCCGGCCGGGCGGGACGACCTGGAGGAGTTGGCGGGCCGGGCCGGGCTGCGGCCCGACGGATCGGGGCGGGTGGCCTGCCCGTTCGGGTACGCGGACCTGGCGAGCGCGGTGCGCGGGATGCTGTCGACCGGGCTGTTCGACGCGGCGCTGGAGGTGGCGGGCCTGCGGCAGGTGAAGAAGGAACTGGCCCAGGCGCTCCATCCGTACCAGCGGGCGGACGGCACGGTCTGGATGGCGAACGTCTTCCGGTACCTGATCGCGCGCACCCACTAGCCGGGCCCCGTGCGCAACGGGCGAGCCCCCGACCCTCCGGGAGGGTCGGGGGCTCGCCCCGCGGGCCGTACGGCGCCGCGTCAGTTCATGAACTTCTTGAACTCCTCGGGGAGTTCGAAGTTCTGCGGGTCCTGGTCGGCGCCCTGCGGGAGACCCAGCGGGTTGCCGGCCGCGGCCGCCTCGCGGCGCGCCACCGCGGCCTCCTCGTCGGCCTTGCGCTTCATCGGGTTGCCGCTCTTGCGCTTGCCCTTGGCCTGCTTGATCTGCTTCTTCTTGCGGGAGGCGCCGCCGCCCATGCCGGGCATCCCCGGCATGCCCGGCAGTCCGCCGCCCTGGGCCATCCGCGACATCATCTTGCGGGCGTCGAAGAACCGCTCGACGAGGCCCTTGACGGTGCTGACGTCGACGCCGGAACCCCGGGCGATGCGGGCCCGGCGCGAGCCGTTGATGATCGTCGGGTCCTGGCGCTCGGCCGGGGTCATCGACTTGATGATCGCGGCGGTGCGGTCGACCTCGCGCTCGTCGAGGTTGTTGATCTGGTCCTTCATCTGCGCCATGCCGGGCAGCATGCCGAGCAGCTTGGAGATCGAGCCCATCTTCCGGACCTGCTCCATCTGGGCCAGGAAGTCGTCGAGGGTGAACTCCTTGGGGCCCTTCGCCAGCTTGGCCGCCATCTTCTCGGCCTCTTGCTGGCTGAAGGTCTGCTCGGCCTTCTCGATCAGCGAGAGCATGTCGCCCATGCCGAGGATGCGGGACGCCATGCGGTCCGGGTGGAACGCGTCGAAGTCGTCCAGCTTCTCGCCGTTGGAGGCGAACATGATCTGCTTGCCGGTGACGTGCGCGACGGAGAGCGCGGCACCACCGCGGGCGTCGCCGTCCAGCTTGGAGAGGACCACGCCGTCGAAGCCGACGCCGTCGCGGAACGCCTCGGCGGTGTTGACCGCGTCCTGACCGATCATCGCGTCGACGACGAAGAGGACCTCGTCCGGGCTGACCGCGTCCCGGATGTCGGCGGCCTGCTGCATCATCTCGGCGTCGATGCCGAGGCGGCCGGCGGTGTCGACGACGACGACGTCGAACTGCTTGGTGCGGGCGTACTCGATCGAGTCCTTGGCGACCTGGATCGGGTCGCCGACGCCGTTGCCCGGCTCAGGACCGTAGAACCCGACGCCGGCGCGCTCGGAGACGACCTGGAGCTGGTTGACGGCGTTGGGGCGCTGGAGGTCGCAGGCGACCAGCAGCGGGGTGTGGCCCTGGCTCTTGAGCCAGCGGCCGAGCTTGCCGGCGAGGGTGGTCTTGCCGGCGCCCTGGAGGCCGGCGAGCATGATCACGGTCGGGGGCTGCTTGGCGAAGCGCAGGCGCCGGGTCTCGCCGCCGAGGATGCCGATGAGCTCCTCGTTGACGATCTTGATGATCTGCTGGGCCGGGTTCAGCGCCTGGCTGACCTCGGCGCCCAGGCCGCGCTCCTTGACCTGCTTGATGAAGGCGCGGACGACCGGCAGGGCGACGTCGGCTTCCAGCAGCGCGATCCGGATCTCCCGCGCGGTGGCGTCGATGTCCGCCTCGCTCAGGCGGCCCTTGCCCCGGAGGTTTTTGAAAGTACTCGCCAAGCGGTCGGAAAGCGTATCGAACACGGCGGTCGTCGATCCTCGGGGTCGGGGGCGTAGGTCAGTCGGGTTCTAGGGTATCCGGCTACGCAAGCGAACCCGCCCTGGCCCGCTCCCGCCCGGTGCAGCGGGGCGCCGCCGGCCCGCCGGCCGGGTGGGGCGCCCGCCCTACTGGAGCGCGGATTCCACCGCCGCGGCCACCTCCGTGGCCACCGCCCCGGGCAGCGGCGCCCCGTCCGGGCCGGTGACGTAGAAGGCGTCCACGGCGTTGGCGCCCAGCGTGCTGATGTGGGCGCTGCGCACCCGGACCTGCGCCGCGTCCAGGGCCCGTCCGATCCGGTGCAGCAGGCCGTGCGCGTCCTGGGCGCGGACCTCGATGACGGTGGCGGTGCGGGAGCTGCCGGCGGCGACGGTGACGCGGGGTGGCGGGGCCAGGACGGTGCGGGAGCGGCGGGCGTAGGCGCGTTCGCGTTCGGCGAGCCGGCCGGGGACGTCCAGGGAGCCGTCCAGCGCGCGGACCAGGTCGGCGCGGAGCCGGCCGGCCTCGGGCAGCGACCCGTACTCGGCGGCGACCCGCCAGCTCAGCAGCAGCACCGGGCCCCGGTCGAGGGGGTCCAGGGTGCGCAGGTCGGCGGCGCGGACCGTGAGGCGGTGCAGGGCCAGGACGCCGGCCGCGGCGGGCAGCACGCCGGGGCGGTCCGGGAGGGCGATGAGGAGTTCCACGCCGACCGGTTCGCGGGCGTCGTCCCCGGTGGGGACGGCGGCGTCGTCCACGGGGCCGGGCGGGCCGCCCTCGGGGCGGGGGCGCAGGGTCAGCACCGGGCCGTCGGTGCGGGCGGCCTCGAAGGCGAGGCGTTCCTGCTCCGCGGTGGGCAGGTCGGTGTCGCGGGGATCCGGTGCGGGCTCCCCGGCGAGTCGGTCGGCGACGCGTTGGACGAGGGTGGCGACGAGTCCGGCGCGCCAGGTGCTCCAGGCGGCGGGCCCGGTGGCGAGCGCATCGGCCTCGGTCAGGGCGTGCAGGAGTTCCAGGGTGCCGGGGCTGCCGACGGCGTCGGCGACCGCGTCGACGGTGTCCGGGTCGTCCAGGTCGCGCCGGGTGGCGGTCTCGACGAGCAGCAGGTGGTGGCGGACGAGGGCGGCGATCACCGCGGTGTCGCCGGGCCCGAAGCCGAGCCGGGCCGCCACGTCGCGGGCGATGGTCTCGCCGGCCACCGCGTGGTCGCCCGGCCAGCCCTTGCCGATGTCGTGCAGCAGGGCGGCGACCAGCAGCAGGTCGGGCCGGTGGACGCGGCGGGTCAGCGCGGCGGCGCGGACCGCGGTCTCGACCAGGTGGCGGTCCACGGTCCAGGTGTGCACGGGGTTGCGCTGGGGGCGGCAGCGGACGCGTTCCCAGTCCGGCAGCCAGCGGGCGATGACGCCCTCGGCCTCCAGCGCCTCCCACACGGGCACGGTGGGCGCACCCGCGCCCAGGAGGGTGACCAACTGCTCGCGGGCCTCGGCCGGCCACGGCACCGGCAGGGGCGCGGCGGCGCAGCGGCGGATCGCGTGGGTGGCCAGCGGCACTCCGCCCTGGGCGGCGGCGGCCGCGGCGCGCAGCAGGAGCACGGGGTCCCGTTCGGGGCGGGCGGTGCGTGCCAGTACGGCCTCGCCGTCGAGTTCGACGACGCCGTCGGCGAGCGGCGAGCGTACGCCGCGACCGGCGGTGCGAGCGGCGAGCAGACCGCGCAGCGCGGGTTTGACGGACCGCGCGCGCAGCACCCGGCCGACCTCGCGCCAGGTGACGTCGGCGGCGTAGGCGATGGTGCGGGCCGATTCGTAGGTCCGGCGGAGCAGGGCGTCCGCGTCGAGCAGTCCGAGGGCGCCGGCGACCTGGTCCTGCTCCTGGAGGGAGAGCCGGTCGGTGGCGCGCCCGGTGGTGAGGTGGAGGGCATCCCGGGTGTCCAGGAGCCGGGTGCGGGCGGTCTCCAGGCCGTCGCGGGGGGCGTCGGCGAGCCAGGAGGCGGCGATGGCGCGCAGGGCGGTGGCGTCCCGCAGGCCACCGTGCGCCTCCTTGAGGTCGGGTTCCAGGAGGTACTGGAGTTCGCCCTGGCGGGCGGTGCGGTCCCGGCACAGTTCGCGGAGTTCGGGCAGCCGCTTGGGGGCGCCCTCCCGCCAGTCGGCGAAGGCGGCGGTGCGGACCGCGGCGGTCAGGTCGGCGTCCCCGGCGATGTGGCGGGCGTCGAGCAGGCCGAGTTGCACCTTGAGGTCGTCGCGGGCGGCGCGGCGGGCTTCGGCGGGGGTGCGGACGGAGTGGTCGAGGTCCAGGCCGAGGTCCCAGACCGGGTACCAGAGGCGGTCGGCGAGGGCCGCCAGGTCGGCGGTGGCGGCGCGGCCGTCGTGCAGCAGCAGGAGGTCGAGGTCGCTGCGCGGGGAGAGTTCGCCGCGGCCGTAGCCGCCGACCGCCACCAGTGCGGTGCCGGGGGCGGCCGGCGCGCTCGCCCCGGCCAGCAGGGCGGCGAGCCACGCGTCGGTGAGCCCGGCGAGGGCGGCGCGGCGGTCGGGGCCGGTGGGGCCCTCGTCCTGGAGGAGCCGCAGGCGGGCGGCGGGGTAGCCGCCGCCCGCGGGGGCGGCGGTGGCGGGTTCTGCGGTGTGTTCGACGCTCTCGGTCAACTCGGGTTCTCCTCGGTCGTGTTGTCCCCCGCCGCGCTCCCGTACGCCCCCGCCGCGCGCGGTCCGCGGCTCAGAGCGCGTCGGGTCCGCGCTCCCCGGTCCGCACCCGCACCGCCTCCTCGACGGGGACGCTCCACACCTTCCCGTCGCCGATCTTGCCGGTGCGGGCGGCCTGGACGACGACCTCCACGAGTTCCTCGGCGTCCGCGTCCTCGACCAGGACCTCGATCCGGATCTTGGGCACCAGGTCCACGGTGTACTCGGCGCCCCGGTACACCTCGGTGTGCCCGTGCTGCCGCCCGTAGCCGCTGGCCTCGGTGACGGTCAGGCCGTGCACGCCGAACGCCTGCAGGGCCTCCTTCACCTCGTCGAGCCGGTGCGGCTTGATTACTGCCGTGATGAGCTTCACGCGTCCACCTTCTTGGTCGGGGATTCGCCCAGTGCCGTGGTCCTGCGGGCCGCCGTGCCGCCGCCCGCGCCGGCGAAGTCGTACGCCGTCTCGGCGTGCGCGGCCTGGTCGACGCCGGTGATCTCCTCGTCCTCGCCGACCCGGAAGCCCATCACCACGTCGATGGCCTTGGCAAGGACGTAGGAGACGACGAGCGAGTACAGCAGGACGCAGACCACTCCGATGGCCTGTTTGCCGAGTTGGCCGAAGCCGCCCCCGTAGAAGAGCCCCTTGGCGTCGCTCTGCACGCCGCCAGTGGCGAAGAGGCCGATCAGCAGGGAGCCGACGATGCCGCCGACGAGGTGGACGCCGATCACGTCGAGGGAGTCGTCGTAACCGAACCTGTACTTGAGGCCGACGGCCATGGCGCAGAGCACGCCGGCGATCGCACCGACCGCGAGGGCGCCGAGCGGGCTGACCGCGCCGCAGGCGGGGGTGATGGCGACCAGGCCGGCGACGGCTCCGGAGGCGGCGCCGAGGGTGGTGAACGAACCGTGCCGCAGCTTCTCGTAGGCCAGCCAGCCGAGCATCGCGGCGGCGGTGGCGACCTGGGTGTTGACGAAGGCCACCGCGCCGACGCCGTCGTCGTTGTTGAGCCAGGAGCCGGCGTTGAAGCCGAACCAGCCGAACCACAGCAGGCCGGCGCCGAGCATCACCAGCGGCAGGCTGTGCGGCCGCATGGGGTCCTTCTTGAAGCCGATGCGCTTGCCGACGACGAGGAGCACGCCGAGCGCCGCGGCGCCGGCGTTGATGTGGACGGCGGTGCCACCGGCGAAGTCGATCACGCCGAGCTTGAAGAGCCAGCCACCGTCGGCCCACACCCAGTGCGCGACCGGGAAGTAGACCACGGTCACCCACAGCGCGACGAACAGCGCCCAGGCGGTGAACTTCACCCGGTCGGCGAGGGCGCCGCTGATCAGCGCGGGGGTGATCACCGCGAACATCAGCTGGAAGACGGCGAAGACGTAGATGGGGATGGTGGTGGTGCCCCACAGCTGGGTCAGGCCGATGTGCCCGAGGCCGGCGAAGTCGCCGTTCCAGCCGATGACGCCGCCGACGTCGGTGCCGAAGGCGAGCCCGAAGCCGTAGAGCACCCACAGGACCGTGACGATGCCCAGGCTGATGAAGCTCATCATCAGCATGTTCAGGACGCTCTTGACCCGGACCATGCCTCCGTAGAAGAAGGCCAGGCCGGGTGTCATCAGCATCACCATTGCGGAGCAGATGAGCATGAACCCGGTGTTGGCGGGGCTGAGCGTGGCTTTTTCCGCGAGGCCGTCTGCGAGCGTAAGGATGCCTGGGGGCATCGGCGTCTCCTCGTCGTCGATGCGGCCCGTGCGGGTGTGGGTGGGCCGGCTTCGCGATGAGCGTGTCGCAGCGCCGTTTCGGCCAAACCTTGTCGGTGTTTCACCGGGGTGACGAAGCCGTCCGGCGTGTTACGCGCCGGTGAATTGCGAGGTACGGCGGTGGGGCCCGGTCAGCCTGCGACGGCGGTTTCCGGAAGCTGCCGGGAGAGCTCGTCCCCGAGCTGGATCACCTCGGGGACGTGCCCGAACTCGCGCACCGCGGTGTCCACCGTTTTGCGCAACCGGGTGTTGACCCGTTCGGACCGGACCTGCCGGGCGAACGGTATCGCCTGCTGTGCCATCACGGCACACGCCTCGGGCTCCTTCTGGAGCAGGTGGACGGTGGCCATCCCGATGAGGTTGAAGGCGTACGAGCGCTGGTGCTCGGGGTCCTTGCCGAAGAGTTCGACGGCACGCTGCATGACTGGTTCTGCAAGCGAGGCGTAGGTCGGGCTGCGACCGGCCACGTAGGCGAGGTCGCGGTAGGAGTGGGCGTTCTCGGCGTTGAGTTCGGCCTCGGAGAAAAAGCGGATCCAGTCCGGCTCCGGTTCGCCGGGGGCGACGTCGGAGTAGGTGTCCTCGGCCATCCGCACCGCGCGCTTGACCTTGCTGGGCTGGCCCATGCCGGCGTAGGCGCGGGCCTCCATCGCATACAACATCGCCTGGGTGCGCGCGGTGGCGGTCTCCCGGCTGCCGTACTGGGCGAGGTGGATCAGCTCCAGCGCGTCGTCGGGCCGGCCGAGGTGGATCATCTGCCGGCTCATGCTGGAGAGGATGTACGAGCCCAGCGGGCGGTCGCCGGCCTCCTTGGAGGCGTGCAGGGCCAGCACGAAGTACTTCTGGGCGGTCGGCTGGAGGCCGACGTCGTAGCTCATCCAGCCGGCGAGTTCGGCGAGTTCGGCGGCGACCTTGAAGAGGCGCTTGGCGACCGCCGGCGGCTGGGGCTCCTGGAGGAGGTCGGTGACCTCGTGGAGCTGACCGACCACCGCCTTGCGCCGCAGGCCGCCGCCGCACTGGGCGTCCCACTGCCGGAACATCGCGGTGGTCGCCTCCAGCAGGTCCAGCTCCGGGCCGGAGAGGCGGGCCGGGCGGCGGGGTCGCTCGGGCTGCGCCGCGGCCTCGCCCGGGCCGACGGGCACCGGCACCAACCAGCGCTGCATCGGCTCGATCAGGGTGGGGCCGGCGGCGAGGGCCAGGGAGGTGCCCAGGAAGCCCCGACGGGCCAACATCAGGTCGCTGCGGGTGAACTCGCTGATGAGGTTGACGGTTTGGGGCCCGGCCCAGGGGAGGTCGACGCCGGAGACGGACGGCGACTGGTGGGCCGAGCGCAGTCCCAGCTCCTCGATGCCGACCACGCAGCCGAAGCGTTCGGAGAAGAGCTCGGAGAGGATCCGCGGGATGGGTTCCCGGGGCTGCTCGCCGTCGAGCCAGCGGCGCACGCGGGAGGTGTCGGTGCTGATGTGGTGCGCGCCCATCTGGCGTGCCCGGCGGTTGACCTGCCGCGCCAGCTCGCCCTTGGACCAACCGCTGCGCATGAACCACGAACCCAACTGCGCGTTGGGACGCTTGACGGCGCCCTCGCCGTCCACCCCGCCCTCGCCGTCCGTGCCGTTGGAGCCGGCGGTGCCACCAGTGCCGCCCACAGGGATGCCCCCATTTCCGATAGCTCTCGTCCGCGAACCCCCCACAGGATGCCGCCTGTTGCAGCGCCCGTTCCGCGGTACATCTACCCGACCGCGGATTCCGGCCACACCTTGGGTCGCCGCCTCCTGGCCTTGCCACCGGCATACCCGTACGAAGAATGCCCCTTCGGGGTTCGCGCACTGAAAGTAATCCTACGATCACGCCCGTCGGGAGGTCGATTGCGGAAACGCCACCATTCGCCACCCCTTTGCGTGAACTCCCCGGCCCGCTCTCGCGATTGACTTGACACAGGTCGTACGGGAACGGGCGGAGCGGAGCACGCCGAGGCGTGCGCACCGCGTCGCACCACCCGGCGTACGACGGCACACCACCGGTACCACGGCCCGCCGACGGAGCGTGAACACCAGAGTGAAGAACCGTCTCCTCGTCAACTCCCCGACTCGTCACCACTCGTACGCACCACCCGTTGGAGGGGGCATGGGTTTCACCATCGGCGGCATCCGGGACCTCCGTTCCGGAACACGCCGTCGCGTCCGCTCGGCCGAGGGCACCGCAGTGGCCGAGTACACGGGGCTGTGGGGGTGGGACGTCGTCCCGGGGGCCCGCGCCGTCCGGGCCGGTGGCCGGACGGAGTGTTCGTGCGGGGACGCCGCCTGCCCCTCCCCCGGCGCGCACCCGCTCTCCTTCGCCCGGGAGGTGCCGGCGGGCGCGACGCTGGAGAAGGCGCTGGCCGCCTGGAGCGAGACGCCCGGCGCGGCGGTGCTGCTCCCGGTGGGCCGCTCCTTCGACGTCCTCGACGTGCCGGCGGACGCCGGGCGGGGCGCGCTGGTGCGGTTGGAGCGGATGGGGCTGCCGCTGGGGCCGGTGGCGGCCACGCCGACCGGACGGGCCCTGTTCTTCGTCGCCCCGGGCGCGGCCGCCGCGCTGCCCGACCTCCGCTACCGCATGGGGTGGGACGACGCGGATCTGGACCTGCGTCCGCTGGGGCGCGGTGACCACGTCGCCGCTCCGCCGTCCGACTTCGGCGGCCACGGGCCGATGCGCTGGCTGCGCCCGCCGACCCTGGAGACCGCCAGCCGGCCGCCGCAGGCCCGGTTACTCCTGGGGACCCTGGCGTACGTGTGCAACAGGTCGGCGGGCGGCCGGGGAACCACCGATGCGGCGGTGCCCGGCCCGCCGTCGTACTGAGCGGCGACAGATCGCCCCGTCGACGAGCGGGCGCACCGGGATCTGCGTCTTGGCTTGATCCGCACGCCTCCCCACGCCACCCCACGCCTTCGGACGCCGTGGGCGGTGCGGCCGGGAGCGGGCTCCGCGCCGGCGCCCCCCACCTCACCTCACCTCACGTCACCCACAGAAACGGCGGCGGCCCCCGTACCCGTCATCCGCAGGTACCGGGGGCCGCCGCCGTCGTGCCGGGCCGCGGGATCAGTCGATCAGCGCGTCCACGAACGCCTCGGGCTCGAACGGCGCCAGGTCGTCGGGCCCCTCGCCCAGGCCGACCAGCTTGACCGGGACGCCCAGTTCGCGCTGGACGGCGATGATGATGCCGCCCTTGGCGGTGCCGTCGAGCTTGGTGAGCACCACGCCGGTGATGTCCACGACCTCGGCGAAGACCCGGGCCTGCACGAGGCCGTTCTGACCGGTGGTGGCGTCCAGGACGAGCAGCACCTCGCCGACCGGTCCGTGCTTCTCGACGACCCGCTTGACCTTGCCGAGCTCGTCCATCAGACCGGTCTTGGTGTGCAGCCGGCCTGCGGTGTCGATCAGGACCACGTCGGCGGACTCGGCGATGCCCTCCTTGACCGCGTCGAAGGCGATGGAGGCGGGGTCGCCGCCCTCCGGACCGCGGACCGTGCGGGCGCCGACCCGCTCGCCCCAGGTCTGGAGCTGATCGGCGGCGGCGGCGCGGAAGGTGTCCGCCGCGCCCAGGACGACGGACTTGCCGTCGGCGACCAGCACGCGGGCGAGCTTGCCGGTGGTGGTGGTCTTGCCGGTGCCGTTGACGCCGACGACCATCACGACGCCGGGGATCTCGGTGCCGCCGTTGCCGACGGCGCCGTCGGTGTGCACGGTCCGGTCGGCGTCGGTGCCGATGAGGGCGAGCAGTTCCTCGCGCAGCAACTGGCGGAGGTCCTCGGGGGTGCGGGTGCCCAGCACCTTGACCCGCTCGCGGAGCCGCTCGACCAGTTCCTGGGTGGGGGTGACGCCGACGTCCGCGGTCAGCAGGGTGTCTTCGATCTCCTCCCAGGTGTCCTCGTCGAGGTGTTCCCGCGACAGCAGGGTCAGCAGGCCCTTGCCGAGGGTGTTCTGGGAGCGGGCGAGCCGGGCGCGCAGCCGCACCAGACGCCCGGCGGTGGGCTCGGGGACCTCGACCTCGGGCGCCGCGGGCGCCTCCGGCTCGGCGACCGGCGCCTCGGCCTCGGCCGTGGGGGCCTCGGCCGTCGGCAGCTCGACTTCTTCGATGGTGCGACGTTCTTCGTCGCGGGGGGTTTCGGCCTCCTCGCCGACGTGCGGTTCGGCGGGGGGCGCGGTGACGGAGGGCTTGGGGGCGGCCGTCGGGGGCGGCAGCTGCTTCTTCTTGCGGCCGCTAACGACGAGCCCGCTGATCGCGCCGAGCACGACCACGGCGATGACTACGGCAAGGATGACGGTTTCCATAACCCCTCCAGTATCAGCCACACCCCGCTACGAACAGCCGTACGCGCCCGGGGTTCGGTCCCGGGCCTCGGCGGGGCGTCCCGGGGCCCGGCGGCCGCCTGGCGCGCGGCGTCAGGACTCCCGGCTCTCCTGCGTGCGCCAGCGCTCCAAGGTGGGGTCGCAGTGGGAGTCGTACGTGCCCGACCCCCGGCAGTGCCGGCATTCGCCGGCCCGTTGGACGGTCTCGTGGGGGCCCCGGAACGGGTCGACGCCGGGGGCGTAGGCCAGCGCCTGGGACACATAGCCGGTGCCCTGGCACCACTGACACGTCTTGCCGGACACACCGGACACGTCGGCCTCCTGCGGGCGTTCGCTGTCGTTCATCGGGATCACCTTGCACCACATCCGGTGCGCCGTGCCCGGGGTGTGGACAACCCGTCGCGCACGGGCCGCGGTGACGCGCCGGCCACGGCCGCTCGCCGGTGCTCAAACGAGACATGCGTCTCTCCGACGGGCCTCCGATGAGACGGCGCGACGGCACGCCATATCGGAAGAGGAGCCTCCGCTTCATGTTTCGACGGTCCAGTGCGCGTCGTATGTCCTGATCAGGGCGGTGTGACTGGATTCATCGACAGGAGGGCGCGGTCCGTGTCATCGTCGGGGGGTCCAAGGGGGCGGACCGGTCGAAGTTGGATCAAAGTACGATGGTGGACGGCTGCGCAACGCGCGTAGAGTCCTGGCAACCACTTTCTGGCCAGGCACCACAGCCGCTGCCTGCACCCTCGTTCCCGGGGGTGCCCCCCAGACCCCCGCACGGAGACAGCTGCACCCATGGGCACCAGCACCGCGTCCGCATCCACGTCCACCCCGGAAGTCGACGGCGCCGTCGAGACGCGCGGCATCGAGCCCGTTCCGGACAACGAGCGCCGAGGGCGGGTGCGCGAGCTCTTCCCCACCTGGGTGGCGGCCAACATCAGCGTGCTGCTGCTCACCATGGGCGCCTCGTTGGTGATCAACAACGGCCTGAACTTCTGGCAGGTGCTGGTGGTCGCCGCCATCGCCTCCTGCGTCTCCTTCGGGATCGTCGGCCTGCTGTCGGTCTCCGGCAAGTGGGGCGGCGCCCCGGGCGCGATGCTCTCCCGGGCCGCCTTCGGCGTGCGCGGCAACTACTTCCCGGGCGCGATCCTGTGGGTCGCCCGCTTCGGCTGGGAGACCATCAACGCGGTCAGCGGCGCCTACGCGATCCTGACCGTGCTCCACCTGGTGTTCGGCATCAAGACCAACAACGTGCTGGTCGTGGTGACCCTGTTGGGCTTCGTCGCCTGCACCTTCCTGGTGAGCGGGATGGGCCGCAAGGCGCTCAACGTCTGCAACAAGTACTCCACGTACCTCTTCAGCCTGATCAGCGTCGTCGTCCTGGTCTACCTGATCGTCGAGATGCCGTGGGGCGCCATCTTCGCCAAGTCGCCGGGCAGCGGCGCCATGATGATCGCGGGCATCGGCACCATCGCGGCCGGCGGCCTCAGCTGGGTGCCCACCGGTCCGGACTTCGCGCGCTACCTGCCGCACTCCGCCTCCGGCAAGAAGATCGTCGGCACCACCGTCTCGGGCGCCGCCCTGGTGCTGGTCCCGATGGTGGTCATGGGTGGCGTGATGGCCGTCTCCAACCCGGAGCTGGCCAACCAGAACACCGACCCGATGTCCTTCCTCGGCCAGGTGCTGCCGTCGGCCATCGCGATCCCGTACCTGATCACCGCGCTGATCGGCATGATGCTGATCAACAGCCTGTCGATGTACTCCGCGGGCTTCACCGCGCAGACCATGGGCGTCAAGCTGCCGCGCGCCCTGGCGGTCAGCATCAACGCCGCCATCAGCCTGATCGGCGGGCTGTTCATGATGCTGGTGGCCAAGGACTTCGTGGGCCAGTTCATCGCCTTCCTGACGCTGCTCGCGGTCTCCTTCTCCGCCTGGATCGGCGTCTACGCCATGGACATGGTCCGCCGCCGGAAGATGGCGGTCCGGTACCACGCGGAGAGCCTGATGACCATCGGGCCCAGCAGCCGGTACTGGTACAAGGGCGGGTTCTGCTGGCAGGCCATGTCGGCCTGGGCGCTCGCGCTGATCGTGGGCCTGTGCTTCACCAAGGTGCAGTGGTTCTCCGGCCCGCTCTCCGGCACCTGGATCGGCGAGAACGGCCTGGGCTGGGTGGTCACCATCCTGATCGCCGCGGTGGTCTTCGCGGTCCTGCCGGCCGCCCGGGAGAACGAGACCCCGGCCTCGGCCCCCTCGACGGAAGGCGCCGAGGAGCGTTCGGTGGTGGAGGTCGGCTGATCCCCGGCCGGTTCTCGACCATCCACCTGGTCAACTGACGTATCGTCAGCTACGGTCCCCTTCGCCACCTGCTCCGGCGAAGGGGATCCGTCATGTCCGCCGGCAACACCGCACCCACCACGGTCGTGCGCTTCAACCTCGCCGGCCCGCCGGTCGCCCCCGAGGAACTGTCCGCCCGCTACCGGGCCGCCGTCGAGATGGCCGCGTACGCCGACGCGCACGGTGTGGGCATGGTCCAGACCGAGGAGCACCACGCCACCGACAACGGCTGGATGCCCTCCCCGCTCACCTTCGCGGGAGCCGTCCTCGGCACCACGAGCCGGATCGGCGTGACCGTCTCGGCCCTGCTGAGCCCGCTGCACGACCCGCTGCGGCTGGCCGAGGACCTCGCCGTGCTCGACCTGCTCGGCGCCGGCCGCCTGGTCACCATCGCCGGACTCGGCTACCGGCCCGAGGAGTACGCGGCCCACGGCAAGGACTGGCAGCGCCGCGGCGCCCTCCAGGACGAGGTGCTCCACACGCTGCTGGACGCCTGGACCGGTGAACCGTTCCGCTATCGGGGGCGCACGGTCCAGGTCACTCCGCGCCCGTACTCGCGACCTCATCCGACGCTGCTCATCGGGGGCGCCTCACGGCCGGCGGCCCGGCGCGCGGCGCGTCTGGGGCTGCCGTTCTTCCCCAGCGCCCACCTGCCGGAGCTGGTGCGCTACTACCACGCGCAGTGCGCCGCGGCCGGGACCGAGGGCTGGGTGCTCCAACCCCCGCCGCGCACCTGCCTGTTGCACGTCTCCGAGGATCCGGACCGCAGTTGGGCCGCGCACGGCGGTCACCTGCTGTACGAGGCGCAGCGGTACGCGGCCTGGCAGTCGGCCGACGCCCGCTCCGCGGTGCGGTCCACCGCGCGGGACGCCGAAGCGCTGCGCGCGGAGGGCGTGTACCGCATCGTCACCCCGGACGAGTGCGTCAAGCTGGCCCAAGAGGACGGCGCCCGGGGCACGTTGATCCTGCATCCGCTGTGCGGCGGGATGCCCGTCGAGGAGGGGTGGGCTTCACTGCGACTGTTCGCGGAGCAGGTGATTCCGCGACTGGCGGACTGATGCGCCGGACGGCGCGGCGGCACGGTCGATTGTCAGTGCCGGGTGCCACGATCGAGGCATGAGCTTCTTCGACGGACTGCCCGCCTCCGACCCGCCGCCCGAACCTCCCGACGACACGCTGGAGTTGGGCACCTACGCACCCGGGTCGGACGAGGAGTTCGCGCCCTCGCACTGGTTCGTGCCGGCGCAGCTCGCGCAGGTCGCCGAGGCCGGCGCGGGGCCGGACGTCCGGATCATGCTCACCGGCTGGCAGGTCTGGCCGGGGTCGGTGACGATGCGGCTCTCGGTCTTCCTGTGGCGGATCCGGGCCGGCGGGCGGACGTCGCCGTACGGCCCTCCGGGCAGCGGGGCGCTGCGCTGCGGGCTGCTGCTGGCGGACGGGCGGAAGGTCACCACGCTCGACGGGCCGCCCCCGCCGGTCGTCGGGCCCGCCGGCCCGACGCTGCGGCTGAGCGGCGGCAGCGGCGGCGCCTTCCACTACGAACTGGAGCTGCACCTCTCGCAGTTGCCGCCCGCCGGCGTCACCCAGCTGGTCGTCGAGTGGCCGGACGAGCAGGTGCCCGAGACCGTCACCGTCGTCGACGCCGGACCGCTGCGGGCGGTCGCCGGCGAAGCGCGGGAGATCTGGCCGGACGCCGCGTCGCCGGGCCACCGGGCGGCGGACGAGCAGAGTCGGGGGTTCCTCGGCCTCGGCCCGGGGCCGGCGGTGCTCCTCGCCCAGCCGTCCGGGCCGGAGCCGCCGCAGCCGTGGTCGCCGCCCGTGCCCGACGCCGCGCGCGCCGACTGGAAACTCCTGGCGCCGTTCCACTGGCAGGACACCGGGCTGGTCCTGGCCCGCCTGGAAAGCGGTGCCGAGCCCGGCGCCCTCGTGCCGGGCCACGATCGCGCGACCCCGCTGCACCTGGCCGCGGCCCACGGTGGCCCGGTGGCCGTCGCCGCGCTGCTGGAGCGGGGCGCGGTGGTGGACGCGCGGGACGGCCAGGGCCGCACCCCGCTGTGGCACGCCGTCTGCCACGGCGCCGGGGAGAACGCGGAGCTGCTGCTGCGGGCCGGCGCCGACGCCTGGAGCCCGCAGCTCGGCGGGCGCTCCCCCGGCCGACTGGCGCTGACCTGCGAGCTGGCCCCGCTCTTCGCCGAGTTGCCGGGGGCGGTGCCGTTGACGCCCGGGGAGCGCGCCGCGCAGCGGGAGGCGGACGCCCGGGCGGCGGTGTTCCGAGGGGTGCACACCGAGGGTGTCTCGGTCGCGTTCGTGGCGGGGATCGACGAGGCCGAGGCGGTCCGGCGGCTGGAGCGGGACCCGCGCGACGGGGCGGTGGGGCCGCCGGTCGCCACCGCGGTCCCCCACGACCCCGGTCAGGCCCACCGCCGGGTGGGGGTGACGGGGGTGATCGGCGGCTGCGTCCTGCTCCAGCCGGCCTCGTACCTGCTGGGCGCCGATGCGGCGCTGGACGCCCTCTCCGTCGGCGCCACCGCGTACGGCCTGTACTTCGACCCCAGCGGCGGCACCTTCGGCACCCTCTCCCGCGACGGCCGCACCGAGCTGACCGAGGAGATCGGTCTCCCGCCGTACGGCGACGAGCCCGAGGGGCACTGGCACTACCGCTTCTGGAGCTGGTCACGACCGCAGGAGCTGTACGGGGCCGCCGAGTTGGGGTACGCCTGCGCGGCGGCCGGCCTGCGGGTGACGGACCCGCGGCCGGTGAGCGGGCCGCCGCACCGCTGGGTGGAGATACCCGTGGGCAGCCCGCTCCTGGCGTAGTGCGGTCCCGGTGCGCCCGCCCGCACGAAACACCGCTGCCCCGGCTCGGGTGAGCCGGGGCAGCAGCGACAACTGAGGAGGGGGCTGGCGGGGGGGTTAGCCCATCTCCTCCAACGCCTTGCCCTTGGTCTCCTTCACGAACTTGAGCACGAAGGGGATCGAGAGCAGAGCGAAGACCATGTAGATCACGTAGGTGCCGGACAGGTTCCAGTCCGAGAGGCTCGGGAAGCTGGCCGTGATCGCCCAGTTGGCGATCCACTGCGCGGAGGCGGCGACGCCCAGCGCGGCGGCCCGGATCTTGTTGGGGAACATCTCACCGAGGAAGACCCAGACCACGACGCCCCAGGAGAGGGCGAAGAAGAGGACGAAGCCGTGCGCGGCGATCAGGGCCACGGTGCCTTCGGCGGAGGGCAGGGTGCCGGCCGCGGTCTTGGCGGAGAAGGCCCACGCCTCCAGGGCGAGCGCCACGGCCATGCCGGCCGAACCGATCAGCGCCAGCGGTCGGCGGCCGATCCGGTCGACGAAGATCATCGCGATCACGGTACCGATGATGTTGATGATCGAGGTGGTGAAGCTGTAGAAGAACGAGCTCTCGGGGTTGATGCCGACCGACTGCCACAGCGTCGAGGAGTAGTAGAAGGCGACGTTGATGCCGACCAGCTGCTGGAAGACGGAGAGCCCGATGCCGACCCAGACGATCGGCAGGAAGCCGCCCTTGCCGCCGAGCAGGTCCTTGAAGGTCGACTTGTGCTCGCGGCGCATCGCGTCCTGGATCTCGGAGACCCGGGCGTCGAGGTCCACGCTCCGACCCTCGACCTCGGAGAGCACCTCCTTGGCACGCTCAAGCCGACCGGCGGAGATCAGGAAGCGCGGCGACTCGGGGATCGCGAAGGAGAGCAGGCCGTAGAGGATGGCGGGGATGACCATCACGCCGAGCATCCACTGCCAGGCTTCCAGGCCGGCGATCTTGCCGCGCTGCTCACCGTTGGCGAGGTTGAGGATGCCCCAGTTCACGAGCTGGGAGATGGCGATGCCGACGACGATGGCGGCCTGCTGGAAGGAGCCGAGCCGTCCGCGGTAGGCGGGCGGCGAGACCTCGGCGATGTAGGCCGGGCCGATGACCGAGGCCATGCCGATCGCGATGCCGCCCAGCACGCGCCACATCGCCAGGTCCCACAGGGCGAACGGCAGCGCGGAGCCGACGGCGCTGATGGTGAACAGCACGGCGGCGATCTGCATGACCCGGATCCGGCCGATCCGGTCGGCGATCCGGCCGGCGGTGGCGGCACCGATGGCGCAGCCGATCAGGGCGATGGCGATCACCTGCGCCAGGACGGCGGAGCCGACGTCGTAGCGGCTGCGGATCGCCTCGACCGCGCCATTGATCACGGAGCTGTCATAGCCGAAGAGAAAGCCGCCCATCGCGGCAGCCGCGGTGATGAAGATGACATGGCCGAGGTGGTCCGGCTGGGCCTTGCGGCCTTCCGGGACCGTCGGCTGCGCGGTGCTGGTCAACGTGAACTCCAGTGGCCCGGCTGCGCTGCCGGGCGTAGGGGGCTGGCCCTACAAGTGGTGCACACGTCGGGGGCACCCACCACTTGAAGGTAAAAGCAACGTTGCAGAGACTATGCCTTTAAGTTTCGAAGTCAATACCCCAAAGCTGACGTCTTCCTCACCCGACTACCGCAGCCTTCATTCAAGTTCTGAATTGATCTTCAGGGAATGAATGGAGAGGGGCCACCGGCCTCGGCGCGAGCGGGCCACCTCACCGCTCAGCGCAGCCGCTGACTGATCACCTTCGAGACGCCGTCCCCCTGCATCGACACGCCGTAGAGCGCGTCGGCGACCTCCATCGTCCGCTTCTGGTGCGTGATCACGATCAGCTGCGAACTCTCCTGGAGCTCCTCCATGATCCGGATCAGCCGCTGCAGGTTGGTGTCGTCCAACGCGGCCTCGACCTCGTCCATCACGTAGAACGGGCTGGGCCGCGCCTTGAAGATCGACACCAGCAGTGCCACCGCGGTCAGCGACCGCTCACCGCCCGACAGCAGGGAGAGCCGCTTGACCTTCTTGCCCGGCGGGCGCGCCTCCACGTCCACCCCGGTCGCCAGCATGTCGTCCGGGTTCGTCAGCACCAGCCGTCCCTCGCCCCCCGGGAAGAGGCGCGCGAAGACGCCCTCGAACTCCCGCGCGGTGTCCTGGTACGCCTCGGTGAAGACCTGCTCGACCCGCTCGTCGACCTCCTTGACCACCCGCAGCAGGTCGGCCCGGGTCTTCTTCAAGTCTTCAAGCTGTTCGCTGAGGAACTGGTGCCGCTCCTCCAGCGCCGCGAACTCCTCCAGCGCGAGCGGGTTCACCTTCCCGAGCTGCTGATACGCCCGCTCGGCGGCCTTCAACCGCTTCTCCTGCTCGGCCCGGACGTACGGAACCGGCTGGTTCCGCGGGTGTTCCGGGTCCTCGGGCAGCGCCTCGCCCTCGGCCGGCGGGGACGGCGGGACGGGCTGGTCGGGACCGTACTCCGCCACCAGCGCGGCCGGCTCCACCCCCAGCTCCTCCAGCGCCCGGGCCTCCAACTGCTCGATCCGCAGCCGCTTCTCGGCGCCCAACACCTCGCCGCGATGCACCGAATCGGTCAGTTTGTCCAGCTCGCTCGTCAACTCCCGGCCCTGCTCGCGCTCGGTGGCCAGGGTCCGTTCCCGCTCGTCCTTGGCGCGTTCCGCGGCGGCCCGCTCCTCCTCGGCCCTGACGACCGACACCTCGACGTGCGCCAGCAGCTGCCGCGCCCCCGCGGCCACCGCCCCGGCCACCGCGGCCTCGTGCCGCAGTCGGGCCCGCCGCTGCTCGGCGCGGGCCCGCGCCTCGCGCTCCACCCGCGCCGCCCGGTCCAGCCCGTCCGCCCGCCCCGCGAGCGCCTTGACCCGTTCCTCGTGCGTCCGGGCCTGGAGCCGGGCCTCCATCTCCGTCTGCCGGGCATTGGCCCCGTCGGCCGCCAGCCGGTCGCGCACCGAGGTGTCGGGCTCCTCGTCGTCCGCGCCCGGGTCCTCCTCGGCCGCGACCAGCCGCGCGGCCAGTTCCTCGGCCTCCTCGGTGGCCCGTGCCAGCGCCTCCTCGGCCCGCGCGGCCGCGGCGGCGGACCGTTCCGCCTCGCCGGCGGCGGCCCGCGCCTGCCCGGCGAGCCGCCCCAGGTCCCCGGCGACCTTCGACTTCTCCCGGTCGGCGGCGCGCCGCCGACCGTCCAGCTCCTCGACCAGCGCGGCGCACTCGGTCCGCCACCGCTCCGCCGCCCGCCGCTCCTCGGCCAAGGCGTCGCAGCGAGCCGCCAGCTCGGTGAGTTCCGCGGCCGCCTCGTCGACCGACGCCTGCACCTCCAGCAGGCTGGGTGCCCCGGCCGACCCGCCCTGCGCGAAGTGCGCCCCGAGCAGGTCGCCCTCCGCGGTGACGGCGATCAGCTCCGGCCGCGCCGCCACCAGTTCCTCGGCCTCCGCCAGCGACCCGACCACCACCACGTCCCGCAGCAGCCGGGCCAGCGATGCGGTCAACTCCTTGGGTCCGTGGACGAGTTCATGGGCGGGCACCGGCGCCGGCCCGCTCCCCGACCCGCCGGCCGCACCGCTCCCGGCGGTTCCACCGGCCCCGGCGGACGACTCGCCGCCGGCACACTCGGCGACCTCCACCGCCACCACGGCCTCCCGCGCCCGGGCCGGCGCCGGCACCCGCGCCGGCCGGGTGCCGCCCAGCACCATCGCCGCCCGCCCGGCGTCCTCCTTCCGCAGCAGCCGCAGCGCCTCGGCCGCCGCGGCCGGATCGGTGACCGCCACCGCATCCGCGGCGGCTCCCAACGCGGCCGCCACCGCCACCTCGAAGCCCGGCGTGACGGTCAGCAGTTCGGCGGCCGGCCCGAGCACCCCGCCGATCCGGTCCGCGGCGGCCAGCAGCGCACCGGTGCCGTCCTTGCGGCGCAGCCCTAGGGCGAGCGCGTCGTGCCGGGCGGCGGTCGCCGCCCGTTCCCGTTCGGCCGCGGTCAGCGCCTCCCGCACGACGGTCAGCGCCGACTCGGCCGCCGCCAGCTCCTGCCGGGCCGCCTCGTACCGCCCGCCGACCTCCGCGTCGTCCGCGTCCAGCCCGTCGACCTCGGCCTTGAGCTGCTCGTACTCCTCCTGCGCGACGACCGCCCTGCTCCGGGCGGCGTCCCGGGCCTCGACCAGCCGCCCGATCTCCGCCTGCGCCGAAGCCGCCCGGCCGCGGGCCGCGGTGACCTGTCCGCTCAGCCGGGCCAGGCCCTCGCGCCGGTCCGCCAGGGCTCGCGCGAGGTCCCGCAGCCGCCGCTCCTCGTCCGCCAACTGCCGCTCCAACGCGGCCCGGTGCTCGACGGTGTCCTCCAGCGCCCGACTCGCCGCCTCCAGCGCGGCCGTCAACTCCGCCTCCTGCTCGCGGATCCGGGCGGCCTCCCGCTCCAGGTCCTCGGGCTCCCGACCGCGCCGCTCCTCCGGCGGGGCCGCCGCGGCGCTGCGGACCCGGGCCTCGGCCAACGACACGGTGCCCCGCACCCGCTCGGCCAGCTGGGAGAGCGCGTACCAGGTCTGCTGGGCCCGCTGCACCCGCGGCGCGAGGGCGCGCACCTCCGCCTCCATGGCCGCCTCGCGCTGCTGTGCGGTGCGCAGCCGCGCCTCCACCGCCTCCTTGCGCTCCTTCAGTGCCGCCTCGTCGGCGATCTCGGCGGCCAGCGCCCGGCGCAGCGCGACCAGGTCGTCGGCGAGCAGCCGCAGCCGGGCGTCCCGCAGGTCGGCCTGGATGACGGCGGCCCGCCGGGCGACCGCGGCCTGCCGCCCCAACGGTTTGAGCTGCCTTCGCAGCTCGTCGGTGAGGTCCTGCACGCGGGCGAGATTGGCCTTCATCGCCTCCAGCTTCCGCAGCGCCTTCTCCTTGCGCTTGCGGTGCTTGAGCACCCCGGCGGCCTCCTCGATGAACGCCCGGCGGCCCATCGGATCGGCGTGCAGGACGGAGTCGAGCTGGCCCTGCCCGACGATCACGTGCATCTCGCGGCCGATACCGGAATCGGAGAGGAGCTCCTGGATGTCCAGCAGCCGGCAGGTGTCACCGTTGATCTGGTACTCGCTGCCGCCGTTGCGGAACATGATCCGGGTCAGCGTGACTTCGGCGTACTCGATGGGCAGCGCCCCGTCGGAATTGTCGATCGTCAACGAGACCTCGGCGCGGCCGAGCGGCTGCCGCCCGGTCGTCCCGGCGAAGATGACGTCCTCCATCTTCCCGCCGCGCAGCGATTTGGCGCCCTGCTCCCCCATGACCCACGACAAGGCGTCCACGACGTTGGACTTGCCGGAACCGTTGGGGCCCACGACGCAGGTGATGCCCGGTTCGAACCGGAGCGTCGTGGCGGAGGCGAAGGACTTGAAGCCTCGCAGGGTCAAACTCTTCAGATGCACGCCGTTGAACTCTACCGGCCGCCCTCCGGGGCCCCTCCGCAACATTCCGGCGACCGTCCCGCTCCCCGTACGGCTCCCTTGTGTGGACCGCTGTTGGCCGTCGGTTCACCGGGAAAGGCAGGCGCCGGTTTCACCGGGTGAGGGGAGGGGCACATCATGCGGTAAGGACGAACCGAGGGGCTGGGGAAAACCCGCGCGACGGAAGTGACCGAAGGCCACCGAGGTGTCCGGACGGCGCGAAAGAGGCCGCGGAAAAGGCACGGCGCACGACCGCGAGGACGGAACGGGGATAATGACGAAGGGACGCCGAAGCGTCCCTTGCAGATCTTGAAGAGCGGTGCCTCAAGCGGCTGGCGTGCAGCCCGTCCGGCCGTGATCTTTGAGCGTGGACCGGGTGAGGCGATCGGGGTCAGGTGAGCGCGGGCTCCGCCTGGGGTACGTCGATGTCGAGTACCGAGTCGTCGCGACGCGTGGCAGCGGAGAGCATGTCATTCTCGGCCTGCATCCGAATGAGTTCGGATTCGAGGTCCTGGACGCGCTGCTGAAGCCGTCGCATCTCGGAGAGGACTCGGGGGTCGGAGCCGCCGACGTAACCGAGAAGCGCCTTTGCCATGATGGATGGTCCTCCACAATGAGTGACCGACCGAAGCGGTGTGGGTCGTGAGGGATTCGCACCCGCGGTGCTTGTCATTCTCCAGGTGTACTCAATGCCAAACAGCTAAGGTGCGCGGGGATTCCAGAGTCTCACCAAACGGATGGACGGTCAACACGATCACACCCCGTATCCTCGGGCGCCTGAGAGTGCGCAGCAGCCATGACATGGCGCCGACTCTCCAGAAAGGACCCGTGGGGCGTGGAGATCATCCGTACAGCGGCAGCCTTGCACGGGTCGGCCGAGTTGGCAACCACCAGGGCTTATCTCCGGTAGGTAGCTCATGGTGACGTACCGGCCGGAGCCCTTGGCACGTCCGTCCGGGGGCGTCTTCGGGCCCGGTCAGCGGATCTCGAAGCCGTCGTAGCCACCTCGCGGAGTGGCCCAAATCTCAGTGACGCCGGAGACGGCCCCGGGCGTGTCCCCGGTGCGGAGCCACTCCAGGAGCTGATCGCAACGGTCCTTCGCGCCCTCGGCGACGACCTGGACGCGTCCGTCACCCAGATTGACCGCGAAACCGGCCAGCCCGCCGATGCGCAAAGCGTTCGCTCGGGTGAACCAGCGGAACCCGACTTCCTGGACCAACCCGCGTACCCACGCGGTCATCCGCACCTCTTCTTCCATGTGTGCACGTTAACCGGCCAATTGCTCAGCAAGCACATCCGCCCCTGACGCCATGGCGTACAGTCCCCCGACAGCGAGGGCTCACCCTTTCGAGTGAGTCACCTTCGGCGCTGCACGGAAGGAACTCCCGCGGATGGGCCGCCATCGACGCTCTGCTCCTCACGCTCCGGAACACCTGCGTCCAGGGCAGGTTGACGGACCGACAGGTGCGGGCGCGCCCGCCGGGCACCGCGGCCACCGGGCGGCCCGCAGGACCGCGCCGGTGCGCACCGGGCTGCTCGGCGCCTCCGCCGCAGTGGCGATGGGCGCGGTGGCGGTGGCGTCCGGGTTGGTCCCCGGCGGCGGCCGGTTCGAGGTGAGCGGCGGCGGCCCCACCGACCGGGTGCGCGCCGGCGCGCTGCCGGACGCCCAGCCGCAGGAGAGCTCCACGGCGCCGATACCCGGGGCCACGGTCGCGGCCGGCCGCGGCGCCGGCGACCCCGCGTCCCGGGGCACCGGCCGGGCGCCCGCCCCGGATGCCCCCGACGCCCCGGGCTCCGTGGCCTCCTCCCTCGGCTCCCTCGGCTCCCCCAGCTCCCCCGGCGCCTCCCCGTCGGCGCCCGGGCCCTCGGCCTCCCCGTCCCGCGCGGCCGACGACCGGCCCTCCGCGCCCCCCACCGACGGGCCGACCACCGCGGCGCCCGGACCGTCGGCGTCCCCGACCGTCCCCGCGGCCACCAGCGGCGGCCCCGAGGCCGCGGCCGAGGCCGAGGTGCTCTCGCTGGTCAATCAGGAACGCGCCCGGGTGGGCTGCTCCCCGGTCACCACCAGCGGCGAACTGGCCGGTCTGGCCCAGCGGTTCAGCGACGACATGGCACGCCGCGGGTTCTTCGGCCACACCGATCCGGACGGCCACACGCCCTGGGACCGCGCCCGCGCCCAGGGCGTGCCCGACCTCGGCGGGGAGAACATCGCCCGGGGACAGGCCGACGCCCGGTCCGTGATGGATTCGTGGATGGACGACCCCGGGCACCGCGCCAACATCCTCAACTGCGAGTACAAGACCCTCGGCGTCGGCGCCCACTTCGGCCCGGGCGGCCCGTGGTGGACGCAGGACTTCGGCTTCTGACGCCGCCCGCCACGAAGCCGCCCGGCCGCGGTCAGCTCGGGCGCGGCGGGCGTTGGCAGCGGGGGCAGAAGTAGCTGGACCGGTTCATCCAGGGGCGGCGGCGGATGGGGGTGCCGCAGCGGCGGCAGGGTTCGTCCTCGCGGCCGTAGGCGTCCAGCGAGCGTTCGAAGTAGCCGGACTCACCGTTGACGTTGACGTAGAGGCTGTCGAAGCTGGTGCCGCCGACGGCCAGGGCGGCGCTCATCACGTCCCGGACGTGGCCGAGGAGCTCGGCGGTGCGGGGGCGGGTGAAGGTGGCGGTCGGCCGGTCGTAGTGGAGCCGGGAGCGCCAGAGCGCCTCGTCGGCGTAGATGTTGCCGACGCCGCTGATCAGGGTCTGGTCGAGGAGCGCGCGCTTGATCGTGGTGCGGCGGCGGCGCAGCGCGTCGTGGAAGGCGGCGTCGTCGAAGGCCGGGTCGAGCGGGTCCCGGGCGATGTGCGCGATCACGTCGGGGAGCAGGTCGGGGTCGCCGGGCACGGTGTCGTGCAGCGAGAGGCCGCCGAAGGTGCGCTGGTCGACGAAGCGCAGCTCGGTGCCGGCGGCCTCGGCGGGGGTGCCGGCGTCGAGGAAGCCGATCCGGATCCGCAGGTGCTTCTCGTCGGGGGCGTCCTGCGGCTGGATCAGCAACTGTCCGCTCATCCCGAGGTGGGCGAGGATCGCCAGGCCGTGCGTGACGGACGGGGTGAGGACCGGGGTGATGCCCTCGGCGGCGCTCTGGGCGGACGGGCCGCCGCCGGCCACCGGGAGCCAGAGGTACTTGCCGCGACGCCGGGCCGGGCCGACGCGCAGTCCCTTGAGCCGGGCGGCGAAGTCGTCCGCGCCGGCGGTGTGCCGACGGATCGCGCGCGGATGACGGACCTCGACGGTGTCGATGGTGCGGCCGGTGACCCAGCGCTCCAGTCCGCGGCGGACGACCTCGACCTCGGGCAGCTCGGGCACGGGTGCTCCTCACGCTCCTCAACGAAGAGTCACAGGACTCTCGGAAAAGACTTCTGACCCCGCCCGGAGCGGCCGTCGGGCCGCCCGGGAGGGGTCAGAAGCGGGAATTCAGTTCGCCGGCGACGCGGTGTCGCCGGAAGCCTGAGCCGGGTCGTCGCCGTCCGGCGCCTTCCCCGCCGCCTCGTCCGCCGCCGCGCGGATCGCGCGCCATGCGGACTCGGCAGCCTGTTGCTCGGCTTCCTTCTTGCTGCGGCCGGTGCCGGTGCCGTACGAGACACCACCGACGCGGGCAGCAGCAGTAAAGGTCTTCTCGTGGTCCGGGCCGGTCTCGGTGACCAGGTATTCCGGCACCCCGAGGCCCTCGGTCGCGGTGAGCTCCTGGAGACTCGTCTTCCAGTCGAGGCCGGCGCCCAGACTGGAGGACTTCTCGATGAGCGGGTCGAAGAGCCGGTGCACCAGCTCGCCGGCCGCGTCGAGGCCCTGGTCGAGATAGACCGCGCCGATCACCGCTTCCAGGGTGTCGGCGAGGATGGAGGCCTTGTCCCGGCCGCCCGTGCCTTCTTCGCCCCGTCCGAGGCGGATGAAGGCGCCGAGGTCGAGGCCGCGGCCCACCTCGGCGAGTGCCCGCGAGTTGACCACCGCGGCCCGCAGTTTGGCCAGTTGGCCTTCCGGCAGGTCGGGGTGGATGCGGTACAGCGTGTCCGTGACCACCAGGCCGAGGACCGAATCCCCGAGGAATTCGAGCCGCTCGTTGGTGGGCAGGCCGCCGTTCTCGTAGGCGTACGAGCGGTGCGTCAACGCACGCACCAGAAGGGCGGACTCAAGTGTGTACCCGAGCCGCCCTTCCAGAAGCGAGAGAGACGAGGCCGTGTCCGACGAGGGGGCGTCTACTGCCTTCTTCGGGCTAGACACAGTGCCTGTCACCAGCCGCTCAGACCGCGATGACCTGGCGCTTGTTGTAGGTGCCGCAGCTCGGGCACGCGATGTGCTGCTGCTTCGGCTCCTGGCAGCGCTCGCACGCAACCAGGGTGGGGACCGCAGCCTTCCACTGCGACCGGCGGTGGCGCGTGTTGCTGCGCGACATCTTCCGCTTCGGAACAGCCACGGCTACTTCTCCTGAGGTTCGTCCCCGCCGTCGCGGGGTTCGTTGTCCTTCTCGCGGTCCTGGTTGGACTCGACGAGTTCCTGCAATGCCGCCCAACGCATGTCGACGGCATCGTGGTGGTGGTCCGGATCGTCCGCAAGCCGCGCTCCGCAATCGGGGCACAGACCCGGGCAGTCCTCCCGGCACACCGGCTGCAGCGGCAGTGCGAGCACCACCGCGTCCCGCAGCACGGGTTCGAGGTCGAACAGGTCGTCCTCGAGATGGAAGCTGTCTTCCTCGTCCTCGGCGTCGTCGCCGGACTCAGTGGTCCGGGCGTCGGCGTCGGGGTAGGCGAACAGCTCCTGGAAGTCCGCTGCGAGCACTCGCTCCAGCGGCTCCAGACACCTTACGCACTCCCCCGTCACGGTCGCACGGGCGGTGCCCGTTACGAGCACCCCGTCCATGACCGATTCCAGGCGGAGGTCGAGTTCCACCGGACCGCCCACGGGCACTCCGATGACCTCGTTGCCGAGGTCCGCGGGGGCCTCGACGGAGCGGGAGAGCCGCTTGAGCGTGCCGGGACGACGACCCAGCTCGCGTGTGTCGAACACGAGCGGGGAACGGTGGTCGAGGCGGGCGTTGATGGCTTTCCTGCTTTCTGTACTGCGGTATCAGCCGTCCACGGTCGGAATACGACTTGTGGGCAGCAGTGATCGCGGTCATACACGCGACCGAAGAGCCAGGATACTGGACCGCCCCCGATAGGCCCAATCCGCCTCCGTGACCCGCCCGCCCGGGCCGGTGGGCCGGGCCGGGCGGAGGGCTGCCGGACCGGGACTAGTGCCGGCCTTCCTCGTACTGCCGGAGCTGGTCGAGGTTGATCAGGCTGGTGTCGAAGAGGCTGGTCTCGTCCAGGGCGCCGGGCTGGCCGGCCTGGGGCTGGGGGGCGTGCTGGGGCTGCCCGGGCACCTGGTAGCCGGCGCCCGGGTCGTAGCCCTGCGGGGGGACCTGTGCGGCCGGCTGCTGGGCCTGCTGCCAGTCGTAGCCGTAGGGGTCCTGGTGCTGGGTGTAGGGGAGCTGTTCGGGCTGCTGGTAGGGGTAGGCGTCCGGCTGCTGGTAGGCGGCGGCCTGGCCGTCGTAGTAGCCGGGCTGCGGGGCCTGCGGCACTTCCTGGAGTGCCGGCTGCTCGGCCTCCTGGAAGGTGCTGACGCCCGCCAGGCCGGCGAGGTAGTCCGCGTCGGCCTGCAGCGGGGCGCCGGTCTGCGGGTCGTGCTGCCCGGCGAGGTGGGTGGCGAGCTCGTCGATCGGGCGGGCGCCCTGGAGCTTGTCCCGGCCGCGGCCGACCGCCTCCAGGGTCTTGGTCAACACGGCCTGGAAGGCGCCGAACTTGGCGTCCACGTAGGCGTCGGCGCGCTGCTTGAGGGTCTCCGGGTCGGCGCTGCGCTCGGGGGCCTCGACGTCCTCGTGGCCCAGTTCGTCGAGACCGGGGCCGCGGCCCAGCAGCTTCTCGCGGCCGCGGTCGACGGAGCCGATGGTCTTGGTCAGCACGACCTCGAAGTTGGCGAGCTTGCTGTCGACGTAGTCGTCGGCCTGGGCGCGGACCTCGTCGGCCTCCTGGCGGGCCTCGGCCAGGATCCGGTCCGCCTCGTCCTGGGACTGCCGGACCACCTCGGTGTCCGAGATCAGCGAACCGCGCTGGCTGTGCGCGGACTCGATGATCCGCTCGGCCTCGACGCGCGCCTGCTCCACCATCTGCTCGCGCCCGCCGAGGAGTTCCTGGGCCTGCGCGAGGGAGCCGGGGAGCGCGGTGCGCACTTCCTCCAGCAGGGCGAGCAGCTCGGCGCGGTTGACCACGCACGAGGCCGACATGGGTACGGACCGGGCGCTGCCGACGGCTGCGACGATGTCGTCGAGCTTCTTCTGGACGTCCACCTTGGACTCGCCACTCTCTGCAGGATCGGAAGGACGGAACGGGACGACTGTACGGCCAGGAGCCCCCGCCCCGACACCTGCTGACAACCCGTCAGACAGGCGTCGGTCCTACCGCACCGGATGCCGGGTCACGACTGCTTGCTGAGCCGTTCGGTCAGCGCGTCCAGGACGAACGGCGGGACCAGGTGGGAGACGTCGCCGCCCCAGGCCGCGACCTCCTTGACCAGGCTGGAGGAGAGGAAACTGTAGGTGGGGTTGGTCGGCACGAAGAGCGTCTCCACCCCGGAGAGGCCGTTGTTCATCTGGGCCATCTGGAGTTCGTAGTCGAAGTCGCTGACCGCGCGCAGGCCCTTGACGATGGCCGGGATGTCGCGCTGCTTGCAGAAGTCGACGAGCAGGCCGTGGAACGCCTCGACCTCGACGTTGCCGTACTCGGCGGTGGCCCGTCGGATCAGGTCGATCCGCTCCTCGACCGTGAACAGGCCCTGCTTGGACTTGTTGATCATGACGGCGACGTGGACGACGTCGTACAGCTTGGAGGCCCGGGCGATGATGTCCAGGTGCCCGTTGGTGATGGGGTCGAAGGACCCCGGACAGACGGCGCGGCGCAACTTCGTCTCCTCGCTCTCCGGTCCGTTCATGACACGGTTGCTGACGTCGGTTCGGCGGACGCCGAAGCGGCGCGACCGTACCAAAGCGTCCCCTCGCCGTAGCGACGGGCCTTGATCGCTTCGAATCCGTCCGGCCAGGCGAAGGCGCCGCCCCGGGTGCTCCGCTCCACGGTGACGAGTGCCTCCTCGGCAAGCCACCCCTGACCACGGAGTGTGAGGAGGATCTCGCGGAGGTCGTCGTCGCCGACCGCGTACGGCGGGTCGAGGAAGGCGACGTCGTAGGGCGCTGCCGGGGCCGGGGTCGCGGCGACCTGCTCGGCCTTGCCGACCCGGACGTCGACGCCGGGCAGACCGACCGCCTTGACGTTCTCCCGGATGGTGCGGACGGCCCGGGCGTCGGCCTCGACCAGCAGGACGTGCGCGGCACCGCGGGAGAGGGCCTCCAGGCCGACCGCGCCGGAACCGCCGTAGAGGTCGAGCACGCGGGCGCCGGTCAGCGGGCCGTCGAGCGACTCCCACGTGGAGAACAGTCCCTCGCGCGCCCGGTCGGAGGTCGGGCGGGTGCCGTTGCCCGGCGGTACGGCGAGGCGGCGGCCGCCGGCCGTACCGGCGATCACGCGGGTCATGGGCCCGTCCTTACGTTGCGCGGTGGTCGAGGGGCGGGCGCCCGGCGGGCTCCGCCCTCCCACGATATGTCCGTCCCCCGGGGGGCGGGTCCGCGCTCGGCTCGGGCCGACCGTGATCGTTCTCACGGCGCGGGCCGTGAGCGGTCCGGGCCCGCGGGTCAGCCCTTGTCGAGATACTGCTCCCGTTCGTCGTCCAGCAGGGCGGACAGCGCGGTCCGCAGCTCGGGGCAGCCGGTCAGCTCGGGGTCGGCGGCGACCAGGGCGGTGGCCTCCTCACGGGCCGCCGTGATCACCTCCTCGTCCTCGATGACCGCGAGCATCCGCAGCGAGGACCGGGCGCCGGACTGCGCCTGGCCCAGGACGTCGCCCTCGCGCCGCTGTTCGAGGTCGATGCGGGAGAGCTCGAAGCCGTCGAGGGTGGCGGCGACCGCGGCGAGCCGGGCGCGGGCCGGGCTGGCCTCGGGCATCTCGCTGACCAGCAGGCACAGGCCGGGCGCCGCGCCGCGGCCGACCCGCCCGCGGAGCTGGTGGAGCTGGGAGACGCCGAAGCGGTCCGCGTCCATGATCACCATGGCGGTGGCGTTGGGGACGTTGACGCCGACCTCGATGACGGTGGTGGCGACCAGCACGTCCAGCTCGCCGGCGGCGAACCGGCGCATCACGTCGTCCTTGTCGTCGGGGGCCATCCGGCCGTGCAGCACCGCCACCCGGAGTCCGGCGAGCGGGCCCTTGCGCAGCTGCTCGGCGATGTCCAGGACCGCCAGCGGGGGGCGCTTCTCGGCCAGGTCCTCCGATGAACTCGGCTCCGCCGGCGCGTCCTTGGCCTTCTTCCCCTTGGGGGCGGCGGCGTCCTCGTCGTCGCCGATCCGCGGACAGACCACGTATGCCTGGTGACCGGCGACCACTTCCTCGCGGACCCGCTCCCAGGCGCGGGCGAGGAAGTGCGGCTTGTCCTTGGCGGGGACCACGTGACTGGCGATCGGGGAGCGGCCGGCGGGGAGCTGGTCCAGGACCGAGGTCTCCAGGTCGCCGAAGACGGTCATGGCGACCGTCCGCGGGATCGGCGTCGCGGTCATCACGAGCAGGTGCGGGGGTTGCTTGCCCTTGGCGCGCAGGGCGTCGCGCTGCTCGACGCCGAAGCGGTGCTGCTCGTCGACGACGACCAGGCCCAGGTCGTGGAACTGCACCACGTCCTCGATCAGGGCGTGCGTCCCGATCACGATGCCGGCCTCGCCGGTGACCAGGTCCAGCAGCGCCTGGCGGCGGGCCGCGGCCCCCATCGACCCCGTCAGCAGCACCACCTTGGTGCCCTGCTCGGCACCGCCCAGCATGCCGCCCTCGGCGAGGTCGCCCATCATCTCCGTGACGGAGCGGTGGTGTTGCTGGGCCAGCACCTCGGTCGGCGCGAGCATCGCGGCCTGGCCGCCGCTGTCGACGACGCCCAGCATGGCGCGCAGCGCGACCATGGTGTTGTGGGTGACCGTGAAGTGGTCGGTCACGTAGGCGTGGGAGGGGTGCGCGACGCTGATGCACTGGACGGGCTTGCGGCCGACGTGCTCGACGGCCCGGACGGTGCGGTGGAAGGCGGCGCCGTCCGCGTCGCCGGCGGTGCCCTCGTCGGGCGTCACCACCGTGACGTCGTGCCCGCCGTCGACCGGGATGGCGTGGGCGGTGCCGCCCAGCGAGCGGGCCAGCCAGGCGAGGTCGGCGGCCAGCGGCTCCGGGACGGCACGGACGAGCGTGCCGGTGCCCGCGGGCTCGCCGGCGGCGGCCAGCAGGCCGGCCAGCAGCGCCCGGCGGTCCTTGACGGGGGCGTTGCGGTAGGTCGCGGGGACGCTCGCGCCGGCCGGCCCGTGGCCGCCCGCGCCCAGCGTCCGCCCCAGTGCGTACGGGTCGAGCGGGCGGTGCCCGCCGTCGTCGAGGTCCACGGGGGTGGCCGGGGCGATCGACCAGCGCGGCCGGCCGTCGTCGTCCAGCAGCGCGGTCCGCAGCTCGCGGGTGGTCAGCACCCGTTCCTCCGTGGGGCGGGAGGTTCCCGTGGTGTGGGAGGCCCCCGTGGTGCGGGCGGAGACGATCCACAGGTGCTCGTCGTCGCACTCGACGGTGCTGCCGTCGGACAGCACCAGTCGCCACACCTCCCGCTCGCCCTGCGGGAACACCCCGTCCACCAGGGCCGTCGCCCCACTGGGCACCACCACTTCGCTGCCCACCGCGAGCCGTCCCATGGGACGGAAGCCGCGCGGAGTGAGGACCAGGGCGTCCAACGGCTGGGCCTTGCCGGAGCCGACCTCGCCCTGGAGGAGGCGGTGCATCGGGTGCTCGGTCGCCAGGTCGTCGAAGATCTCCCGGCTGACCTTCGTCTGCCCCTCGGTGAGGGTGAACGGCAGCCGGGCGTCGAACGCGTCGAGGATGCCGCCCGGTGTCAACTGACGGGCAACGGCGGGGAGTTGAGCGTCGGCGAAGCGGCGGCGGGCGAGCGCGACCTGGAGCACGAACGCCTCGTCCCACTTCAGCCGGGCCCGCGCGTCGGCGACGTCGGCCTTGCTGCCGGGGCGGTGGACCTTCAGCAGCGCCTCGGTGAGCGGGACCAGCCCGCGCCCCTCGCGCAGCCCCGGGGGCAGCGGGTCGACGGCGTCCTGGGCGCTGGGCAGCACCGCGTCGACCGCCTTGGTGATCTTCCAGGAGGCCATCTGCTGGCACGCCGGGTAGATCGGCATGAGCTGATGGGCGAAGGCGTCCACGGCCTCGGTGTCGGCGTCCCGGTCGAGGAGTTCGTACTCCGGGTGGGCCAGTTGGAGCTTGCGGTTGAAGACCGAGACCTTGCCCGCGAACATCGCGCGCCTGCCGGGCAGCAGGTCCTTCTGCGGTTTGTGGATGCCCTTGCCGAAGAACACCAGCTGGAGCCGGCCGCTGCCGTCCGTGAGGGTCACTTCCAGCCGCTGCCCGCGGCCGTGGTTGAACGTCAGCACGCGGGCGTCGGCGACCCGGGCCACGACCGTGACGTGTTCGTCCAACGGCAGGTCGGACAGCCGGGTCAGCTCACCGCGCTCGGCGTAGCGCCGCGGATAGTGGTGCAGCAGATCGCCGACCGTCTCCAGGCCGAGGTGCTCGGCCAGGACCTTCGCGGTGGTGCCGCCGAGGATCTTCTTCAGGGGTTCGTCGAGCGCTGCCACGCGTTCCATTGCACACCACGGCACTGACAACGAGCCACCACCGTCGCCTTCCGCCGCCGGCAATTCCCGACCCGGACGGCGATTCCGCCACCGTGCCGACGCCCGCGGCGCGCCGTTCCACGCCGATCAGCGCCGATCAGCGCCGAACAGGGGTGCGCTATTCCACACCGATCAAGAGGGGCGCCGCATGGGCGCCGCCTTCGTAGACGACGGTGTCCACCGCGAGGTGGCGCTCGCGGACATGCCGCTCCAACCCTTCGGCGAGGGAAGCGGGGACGTCCGCGCCGAGCACCAGGGTCACCAGTTCGCCGCCGGCGGAGAGCATCCGGTCGAGCACCGTCATCGCGGTGCGGGCGAGGTCCGGCCCGATCACCACCACGTCGCCGTCGATGAGGCCGAGCACGTCGCCGGCCTGGCAGACCCCGGCCATCGTCCAGGCCCGGTGCTCGGCGACGGCCAGTTCGGCGTAGCGGGTGGCGCCGGCCGCCGCGGTCATCGCGACCATGTCCTGATCGAAGCTGCGGCCCGGCTCGTGGACGGCCAGCGCCGCGAGTCCCTGGACGGCGGAGCGGGTCGGGATCAGGGCGACCCGCACGCCCTCAACCCGGGCCTGCTCGGCGGCGGCCGCCGCGGTGTGCCGCAGCTCCGGGTCGTTGGGCAGCAGCATCACCTCGCGGGCGTGCGCCTGCCGGATCGCCTGGACCAGTTCGCCGCTGGCCGGCGGCTCCCCGGGGCGGACCGTCACCGGGGTCGCGCCGGCGTCCGCGCACAGGGCGGCGAGCCCGGCGCCCGGCATCACCGCCACCACGGCCCGGGGCGCCAGCGCCGGCTCCTTGGCGCGCGGCCCGGCGCCGAAGTGGGTGATCCGGATCCGGTACGGCCGACCGGCCTCGATGCCGGCCTCCACCGCGGCCCCGGCGTCGTCGACGTGCACGTGGACGTTCCACAGGCCGTCGCCGCCGACCACCACCAGGGAGTCGCCGAGCCGGTCGAGCCGGTCCCGCAGCCGGGCCACGTCGGCGTCGCCGGCCTCCAGCAGGTAGATCACCTCGAAGGCGGGCCCACCGACGTGCGGATCGGCGCAACCGTCCGCCCCCGGTGGCGTCACCGCGCAGCCCGCCGCCTCCGGAACCGGCCCACCGGCCTGTACGGCGACGGGCTCGGCGGTCACCTCCCCGGACAGTGCGTCGGCGAGCGCGCCCAGCAGGGCCACCAGCCCGCAACCGCCGGCGTCCACCACCCCGGCCTGCCCGAGCACCGCGAGCTGTCCGGGGGTGGCCCGCAGCGCCTTGACCGCGCCCTGGTGGGCGGCCCGGGCGGCCTCGGCTGCCACGCCGGCACTCTGCTCGGCGGCGTCGGCGGCGGCCGTCGCCACGGTCAGCACGGTGCCCTCCACGGGATGCGCGACCGCCTCGTACGCCGCGCTGGCGGCCCGGCGCAACGCCCGGCGCAGGGCGTCCGCGGCACCGCTGCCACCGGTGGGGGCGGCCGCGAGCACCTGGGCCATGCCGCGCAGCAGCTGGGCCAGGATGGTGCCGGAGTTGCCGCGCGCCCCGATGAGGGCGCCGTGCGCCATGGCACCGACGGCGGCGGCGAGGTCCGGTTGCGTGCCGGCGGAACCGTGCCCGTCGAAGGCGGCCTCGACCGCGCGGGCGGCCGATTCCAGCGTCAGGTAGAGGTTGGTGCCGGTGTCGCCGTCGGCGACCGGATAGACGTTGATCGCGTCGATCCGCTCGCGTTCCCGTCCGAGCGCCTCCAGGGCCAGTCCGCACCAGGTGCGGACGGCGGCGGCGTCGAGCGGGTAGGGCACGTCGTCCTCCTGAAGGTCGCGGGATGCACCCGCACAGTAGTCGCCGGAACGCCGGGGAGGCCGGGTCGGGTCCGGGGGGTGCGTGCTAGTTTCGTCCTGCGGGAGTGGCCGTTGTATGCTGCTCCGGTTGCCCGATGAAAATCGGGCCATTCCTCTCCTGTCGGCGTCGGCACGGCTATGCACTCGACCCGGCAGGCTTCCCGTAAGTGCATCTGAAGTCTTTGGAGTGACCCGTGGCTGCCAACTGCGACGTCTGCGGCAAGGGGCCGGGCTTCGGCAAGAGTGTCTCGCACTCGCATCGCCGCACCAACCGTCGTTGGAACCCCAACATCCAGACGGTTCGTGCAGTGATCGGGCGCACGCCGAAGAAGCTGAACGCCTGCACCTCGTGCATCAAGGCCGGCAAGGTCTCGCGCTGACGCCTTAGCCGTAGCGCAGCCCCGCCGGTTGCTTGAGAAGCCGGTCCACCTCAGGGTGGGCCGGCTTCTGCCGTTGTCCTACGGGTCGCGGCGCGGGTGGTCGATCCGCGGCCCCCGGCGGTCAGGGGGCGGTGCGCAGCCGCCACCCGTGGTCGACCGGGCCGATGCCGGCGCCCAGGCGGAAGCCCGCCGCGATCGCGCCGGTGACGTACTCCTTCGCCGCCACGGCCGCCTGCGGGACGGTGTCCCCCAGGGCGAGCCGGGCGGCGAGCGCGCTGGCGAGGGTGCAGCCGGTGCCGTGGGTGTGGCGGTTGTCGTGCCGGGGGGCGCGCAGCCAGTGCTCGGCGCCGCCGTCGGTGAGCAGGTCCACCGCCTCACCGGCCGCGTCCGCCGCGTCGTCCGGGAGGTGCCCGCCCTTGATCAGGACCCAGCGCGGCCCGAAGGCCAGCACGGCGTCGGCGGCCCGCCGCATCGCGTCGGCGGTGTGCACCCGTTCTCCGGTGAGCTGCGCCACCTCGTCGAGGTTGGGGGTGGCGACCGTCGCGGTCGGCAGGAGCTTGTGGCGGACCGCGTCCAGTGCGGAGGCCGCCAGCAGCGCGTCACCGTGCTTGGAGACGCCCACCGGGTCGACGACGACCGGCACGTCGAGACCGGCGAGCAGCTCCGCGACGGTCTCGACGAGTGCGGCCGAGGAGAGCATGCCGGTCTTCACGGCCTGGACGCCGATGTCGTCGACAACGCTGCGGAACTGGGCGCGCACCGCCTCGGCGGGCAGTTCCCACGCCCCCTGGACGCCCAGGGAGTTCTGCGCGGTGACGGCGGTGAGCACGCTCATGCCGTGGGTGCCCAGCGCCAGCATCGTCTTCAGGTCGGCCTGGATGCCGGCACCGCCGCCGGAGTCGGAGCCGGCGACGGTGAGCACGCGGGGAGGTATCTGCATGCCGCGAATCTACTCGGGGTCCCCGGTGTCGCCGAAGTGGTCCCAGCCGGCCTTGGCCCACGGGGCGCCGTCGACCGTCACCTGGGGCAGCGCCGAGGGGTTGAGGACCTCGCCGATCACCTTCCAGCGGGCCGGCAGCTTCACGTCGGACGGGAAGGTGGCCACGATGGCGTGGTCCTCACCGCCGTTGAGCACCCACTGCATCGGGTCGACGCCGACCGCCGTGCCGATGTCGGACATCTGCGAGGGAATGTCGATGTGGGCCGAGCGCAGGTCGATCCGGACCTTGCTGGCCTCGGCGATGTGCCCGAGGTCGGCGACGAGCCCGTCGCTGACGTCGGTCATGGCGGTGGCGCCGAGTGCCGCGGCGGCCGGGCCCGCGTGGTACGGCGGTTCGGGACGGCGGTGCGCCTCCACGAAGGCGCGCGGGGAGCGGAAGCCACGGGTGAGCACCGCGTGACCGGCGGCGGACCAGCCGAGCCAGCCGGTCACCGCGACGACGTCGCCGGGCTGGGCGCCGGCGCGGGTCACCGGTTCCTGGTTGCGCAGGTCACCGAGGGCGGTGATGGCGACGGTGATGGTGTCGCCGCGGACCACGTCCCCGCCGACCACCGCGGCGCCGGCCACCTGGCACTCGTCCCGCAGCCCGTCCATCAGCTCGGTCGCCCAGGTCGCCGGGAGTTCCGCGGGGACCACCAGGCCGAGCAGGATCGCGGTGGGCACCGCGCCCATCGCCGCGATGTCGGCGAGGTTCTGCGCGGCGGCCTTGCGGCCGACGTCGTAGGCGGTGGACCAGTCCCGGCGGAAGTGCCGGCCTTCGAGGAGAATGTCAGTGCTGGCGACGACCCTGCGGTCCGGCGCGGTGACCACCGCGGCGTCGTCCCCCGGCCCGATCCGTACGGCGGGAGTGGAGGTGAGCCGGGAGGTGAGCTCTCTGATAAGCCCGAATTCCCCCAGCTCGCCCACGGTGCCCTTCATGCTGTTGCCCTTCCCATGTGTACGGACGGTCCGTACGTGGCTGACGAGTGCGCCGCACCGGCCGTGTTCACCGCGCGGGTCTCCCCGCTCCGCTCGGTGACGCGGTACCGTGGCGTCCCTTCTTCCCACATGATCCTCGTAGCCGCCCTGGAGGTTCCGTGGTACAGGCTTACATCCTGATCCAGACCGAGGTCGGCAGGGCCTCGGCGGTGGCCGACGTGATCGCGAAGATCCCCGGTGTGCTGACGGCCGAGGACGTGACCGGCCCCTATGACGTCATCGTGCGCGCCCAGGCGGACACCGTCGATGAGCTGGGCCGCATGGTGGTCGCGAAGGTCCAGCAAGTGGACGGCATCACGCGGACGCTCACCTGCCCGGTGGTCCATCTCTAGCTCCCCCGTATGCTCGGCCGGGTGATACGCGCGAGACGCCGGTACTTGGCCGCCTTTCCCCTGCTCACCGCGGTCTGCGCGGTGGCGGGCTGTTCGTCCGCCGCGCAGGTGGCGGCGCCCTCCCCCACCGGCGAGGCCGCGCAGCACTGCCGGGCACTCCACCAAGACCTGCCGCGGACCGTGGACGGGCTGAAGCGGGGTAGCGCCGAGCCGGTCTCGGACTTCACTGCCATATGGGGCGATCCTGCCGTGGAGCTGCGCTGCGGGGTGTCCAAGCCGGAGGTGCTCAGGCACGGGAGTGAACATTACAACCCCAACCCCGACTCGGCGGAAGTCGACGGCGTCCAGTGGCTCTTCGAGAAGCAGGACGACGGCTACCGCTTCACGACGGTCCTGCGGAAGGTCTACGTGGAGGTGACCGTGCCGGGGAAGTACGCCCCGGAGGTCAACGTGCTGCCCGACCTCGCAGGGGCGGTGCAGAAGGCCATTCCGGCCGGGGTGTAGCGGGCGTCCGCCGGCCCGCCGGGCCCGATGCCGGCCCGGCGCCCGGACTGCCGGCCGGACCGCGACCGCGCCCCGCGGGGTGCGCCCACCGGCATGCCGCACCGGCCGCAGCGCCGCACGGGACGGAATGCCTCCCGGCCCGGCCGCGTTGTGGCCCCGCAGGGGGCGCGCGCACCCCCTAGGGGATCCGTTCGCCCGCCCCCGAAGCCGCGCGCCTCAGCGCAACCCCGTCGAGCGGCGCAGCGCCGCCTCCAGGAGCCGGTCGACGAGTTCCGGGTAGCTGACGCCGCTCTCCTGCCACATCCGCGGGTACATCGAGATGGGCGTGAAGCCGGGCAGCGTGTTGATCTCGTTGATCACGAACTCACCGTTGTCCTGCAGGAAGAAGTCCGCACGGACCAGGCCCTCGCAGGACGCCGCGTCGAAGGCCGCGACCGCCAGCGCCCGGACCTCGGCGGTCTGCTCGTCGGTCAGCGGCGCGGGCACGATCCCGGCGGCCGAGTCGATGTACTTGGCCTCGAAGTCGTAGAAGTCGTGGGCGGTGACCGGCGGGATCTCGGCCGGCACGCTGGCCCGCGGGCCGTCCTCGAACTCCAGCACCCCGCACTCGATCTCACGGCCGCGCAGCAGCGACTCCACGATGATCTTGGGGTCGTGGCGCCGGGCCTCCTCGATGGCCGCGTCCAGCCCGGCGAGGTCGTCGACCTTGCTGATGCCCATGGACGAACCGGCCCGGGCAGGCTTCACGAACAGCGGCCAGCCGTGCTCACCGGCGAAGTCCACGATCTTCTTGCGGGCGGCCGCGGGGTCCGTGTCCCACTCGCGCGGGCGGACGACCTCGTAGGGGCCGACCGGCAGCCCGAAGGAGATGAACACCCGCTTCATGTAGTCCTTGTCCTGGCCCACGGCCGAGGCGAGCACGCCGGAGCCGACGTAGGGCACCCCGGACAGTTCCAGCAGGCCCTGGAGCGTGCCGTCCTCGCCGTACGGGCCGTGCAGCACCGGGAAGACGACGTCGACCTCGCCGAGGGCCTTGGGAACCGCGCCCGGCTCGCTGTAGACGACCTCGCGGGTGGTGGGGTCCGCGGAGAGCACCACCGCGCCGTCCCCGCCCTCGGCGAGCTCGGCGACGCTTGGCAGCCTCCGGTCCGTGATCGCCATCCGCGCGGGGTCGTCGGCGGTCAGCGCCCACCGGCCGTCGGTCGTGATGCCGATGGGCAGCACGTCGTACTTGTCGCGGTCGATGGCGGCCAGCACGGCTCCGGCGGTGACCACCGAGATGGCGTGCTCGGAGCTGCGGCCGCCGAACACGACGGCGACGCGGGGCTTGTGGGAGGAGGTCTCGCTGCTCATAACGGGTTGAGGGTACCTGCTGGTAGGAGGTGCGTCAGTGCCGCGGCGGCCATCGGTGGCGTGGCGGCGTGGAAGGGGGCCGCCGCCCGGCGCGCGGTCGGGCGGCGGGCGGACCCTCAGTGCCGCTCGGGCTTGGCGCTGCGGGACATCAGTTGCTTGAGCGCGACCAGCGGCGGCTTGCCCTCGTGGACGATCTCCACCACGGTCTCGGTCAGCGGCATGTCGACGCCGTGCCGGCGGGCCAGATCCAGCACCGACTCGCAGGACTTGACGCCCTCGGCGGTCTGCTTGGTGACCGCGATCGTCTCCGCCAGCGACATGCCCCGGCCGAGGTTGGTGCCGAAGGTGTTGTTGCGGGACAGCGGCGAGGAGCAGGTCGCGACGAGGTCGCCCATGCCGGCCAGGCCGGCGAAGGTGTGCGCGTCGGCGCCCATGGCCAGGCCGAGCCGGGTCGTCTCGGCCAGTCCGCGGGTGATCAGGGACGCCTTGGCGTTGTCGCCCAGGCCCATGCCGGTGGCGATGCCGACGGCCAGCGCGATGACGTTCTTGACCGCGCCGCCCAGTTCGCAGCCCACCACGTCGGTGTTGGTGTACGGGCGGAAGTACGGGGTGTGGCAAGCAGCCTGGAGGCGCCGGGCGACGTCCTCGTCGACGCAGGCCACGACGGCCGCGGCGGGCTGCCGGGCGGCGACCTCCTTGGCGAGGTTGGGGCCGGTCAGCACCGCGACGCGTTCCGCGGGGACCTTGGCGACCTCTTCGATGACCTCGCTCATGCGCTTGGCGGTGCCCAGTTCGACGCCCTTCATCAGGGAGACCAGGACCGTGTCGGAGGGCAGCAGGGGCGCCCACTCGGCGAGGTTGGCGCGCAACGTCTGGGAGGGCACGGTGAGGACGGTGAAGTCAGCGCCGCGGGCGGCCTCGGCCGGGTCGGTGGTGGCCCGTACGCCCTCGGGGAGTTCGACGCCCGGCAGGTAGTCCGGGTTGGTGCGACCGGTGTTGATGGCGTCGACGAGGGCCGCTCTGCGCGCCCACAGGGTCACCTCGCAGCCCGCGTCGGCGAGCACCATCGCGAATGCGGTGCCCCAGGACCCCGTGCCGAAGACGGCGCAGCGCGTCACTTGCCTTCATCCTCCTGTGCCTGTCGGTTGTTTCGGGCCGGCTGCGCGGTGGCGGCCGGTGCGGTGGTCCCGGCCGGCTCCCGGGCGTCGTCGCGGGCGCCGGACGCCGCGGCGGCCCTGGCGGCCTCGCGGGCGGCGCGGCGCTCCCGGGCGATTTCCTTGCGGTAGTCGAACGGTTCGGCCGGCGCGGTCTCGCCCCGGATGCCGGCGAGCTCGTCGGTGATGGCCGCCATGATCTTCTCGGTGACGGCGCGCAGCACCTCGGCGGTGGGCTCCTGGCCGTAGAACTCGCTGAGGTCGACCGGCGGACCGGCCTGGACCCGCAGCGTCTTGCGCGGGAAGAACTGGAGCTTGTGCTCCTTGGCGTACGGCGGCATCGCCTCGTTGGCGCCCCACTGGGCGACGGGGATGACCGGGGCCTTCGTCAGCAGCGCGACCCGGGCGGCGCCGGTCTTGCCCTGCATGGGCCACATCTTCGGGTCGCGGGTGAGGGTGCCTTCCGGGTAGAAGGCGACGCATTCGCCCTTCTCGATGGCGTTCACGGCGGCACGGAAGGCGGTGGCGGCGTCGGTGGTTTCCCGGTAGACCGGGATCTGGCCCGTTCCGCGCATCATCATGCCGACAAAGCCGCTCTTGAAGAGTCCGGCCTTGGCGAGGAATCGGGGGACCCGCCCGGTGTTGTACTGATAGTGCGCATAGGAGAGCGGATCAAGATACGAGTTGTGGTTGACCGCGGTAATAAAACCGCCGTCGGCTGGAATGTGCTCCATTCCCCGCCAGTCCCGCTTGAACAGAACCAAGAGCGGCGGTTTGCAGATGACCGCGGCCATGCGGTACCAGAAGCCGATTCTGCGGCGGGACACTGGGACACCCTCCTTGTGGGACCTGCGAAGCTGCTGCGAGCCGGCAGCCGCACAAGTGTCGCCCCGCGTACCCGCTATGTCGAGAACACCGTAACCCCGCCACTCCGGAAAGGTTCCGGCGGCGGGTGAGAATGATCCGGATGCGAAGAGACGGAGCGGATGTGAGCTGGAGCCTCGTAGTGCCGCTGAAACCCCTGGTGCGGGCCAAGAGCAGGCTCTCCGAGGCCGCCGGTGAGGAGTTCCGGCCGAAGTTGGCGCTGGCATTCGCACTGGACACCGTGACGGCCGCGCTGGCCTGCGCGGACGTGCGGGATGTGGCGGTTGTCACGGACGATCCGGTGGCCGGGGAGCACTTGGCGGCACTGGGGGCGCGCATCGTGCCGGACGCTCCGGCCAACGGACTGAACGCCGCGCTGGCCCATGGTGCGGCCGTCGTGCGGGCCCGCCGGCCCGGTGCGCGGGTCGCCGCGCTGAACGCTGATCTCCCGGCGCTGCGCCCGGCCGAGCTGACGCGGGTGCTCCATTCCGCCGCGCTATTTCCACGGGCATTTCTCGCGGATGCGGCGGATATCGGGACAACACTTCTGTCCGCGACTTCCGGTACGGAATTGGAACCGGCTTTCGGGGGCCCCTCGCGGGCCCGGCACCGGTCGTCCGGGGCGCACGAGATCTCCGTGCCGGACGTGCCGTCGGTGCGCCGGGACGTGGACACCGGGGAGGACCTGCGGGCCGCGCTGGCGCTGGGCGTGGGGCCGCACACCGCACGGCAGGCGCCGCGGGTGCCGGGGTGGGCGGAGTGGGCCGGTGCGCTGAGCCCGGCCGGCCGCTCGACCGCGCTGGGGGCCGTGGAACTGCCGGCCGTCTCGGGCCGTACGGTACCGCCGCAGGTCAGAGCGTCTGGAGCGTGACGAGGGCGATCCGCCGGTCGTCACCCTCGCCGGTGGTCTCGATCCGCACCCGCTGACCGGGGCGGAGCAGGAGCAGGCCGCCGGCGTCGAAGGCCGCCGCGTCGAAGGGCAGCGGGGTCCCGTCGTCCAGCAGCACGCTGCCGGAGCGGGTGGTCTCGTCGTAGGTGTACGCGGTGGCCTGCATGGGCCCAGCGTAGACGGGGTCCCGGGCCGGTACGCACCGCGGGCCGGGCTCCCCGGAGGGAGACCGGCCCGGCGCCTGGCGTTGTGTCGCCGCTTCGGAATTACCGCTTGCGGGCGGTGGTCTTCTTGGCGGTGGTCTTGCGCGCCGTGGTCTTCTTGGCGGGAGCCTTCTTCGCCGTCGCCTTCTTCGCGGGCGCGGTCTTCTTCGCCGTGGCCTTCTTCGCCGGCGCCGCCTTCTTCGCGGTGGTCTTCTTCGCCGTCGTCTTCTTCGCCGGCGCCGCCTTCTTCGCGGTGGTCTTCTTCGCGGTGACCTTCTTCGCCGCGGTGGCCTTCTTCGCCGCCGCCTTCTTCGCGGGCGCCGCCTTCTTGGCCGCGGCCTTCTTGGCGACGGCCTTCTTCGCCGCGGCCTTCTTGATGGCGGTACCGCCGGTCAGGCTGCCCTTGGGCGCCTTCTTGACGGCGACCTCGCCACCCTTGGGGAGCTTCTTCGAGCCGCTCACCAGGTCCTTGAAGCCCTGACCGGCGCGGAAACGGGGCACCGAGGTCTTCTTGACCCGGACCCGCTCACCCGTCTGCGGGTTGCGCGCGTAGCGGGCCGGGCGGTCCACCTTCTCGAACGAGCCGAATCCGGTGACCGAAACGCGGTCGCCGGCGACAACTGCACGGACGACGGCGTCCAGTACGGCGTCCACCGCGTCCGCGGCGTTCTGACGGCCGCCGAGCTTGTCGGCAATGGCCTCTACGAGCTGCGCCTTGTTCACGTCTTCCCCTTCGGAGACATTGCTGGAACGAAAGATTCCAAGCTTTTTCGCACGTTAGGCAGATATATACCGCAAATCAAACACGAAACGGGCTAATCACCCTTGTGCCGCAACGGACTCGACCTTCACGGACTTCCCTCGGCATGCACATCTTCGGGATAACGACCTTCGTCAAGGTCGTGCATGAACCTCTCCAGACGCCTTGCCGCGTCCGCAAGATCGTGTTTAGCCGCAGCCGTGATGACGAGCAGCTTCCGGGTCAGCGCCATCCGTACGCCCTCCGGGACTTGCAGTGTCCGCACTCTTGCGTGTGCGTCCTTGAGTCGGTCGGCGACGAAACCGTAGAGCTCGAGTTGGTCGTCGCGTTCCATGCGCTAATTGTGCCATCTGCGGCGAGTTGTCGCTTCACGGGGCCTCAACACTGGCCCTGACAAGCCGAAGCGCCCCCCGCCAACTGCACAGGGGGCGCATCGTACGCAATAAGCCTTTGAGCCATAAAACCCGAGGTCAGACCTCGATGGTACGCGGTTTGAACGAGGGCCTGTTCGCCTCGTAGGCGGCGATGGCGGACTCCTCCCGAAGGGTGAGGCTGATGTCGTCCAGACCCTCCAGCAGCCGCCAACGGGCGTTCTCGTCCAGCTCGAAGCCGGCGGTGACGCCCTCGGCGCGGACCTCGCGGGCCACCAGGTCCACGGTGACCTCGGCGGTGGGGTCGGACTCCACCAGCTTCTGCAGCCGGTCCACGGTCTCCTGCGGCAGGACCACCGTCAGCAGGCCGTTCTTGAGGGAGTTGCCGCGGAAGATGTCGGCGAACCGCGAGGAGATGACGGCCTTGAAGCCGTAGTTCTGCAGCGCCCAGACGGCGTGCTCACGGGAGGATCCGGTGCCGAAGTCGGGGCCGGCGACCAGGACGGTCGCGCCCTTGTGGGCCTCCTGGTTGAGGACGAACTCCGGGTCCTTGCGCCATGCCTCGAACAGCCCGTCCTCGAAGCCGTCCCGAGTGACCTTCTTCAGCCAGTGGGCCGGGATGATCTGGTCGGTGTCGACGTTGCTGCGGCGCAGCGGAACGGCCCGGCCGGTGTGGGTGGTGAAAGCTTCCATGGTTCTCAGACTCCCGCGGGCGTAGCGACGTCGACGTCGGACAGGTCGGCCGGTGAGGCCAGATGGCCGAGAACCGCCGTTGCGGCAGCCACCTGCGGCGAGACCAGGTGGGTGCGGCCGCCCTTGCCCTGCCGACCCTCGAAGTTGCGGTTGGACGTGGACGCGGAGCGCTCACCGGGCGCCAGCTGGTCGGGGTTCATGCCCAGGCACATCGAGCAACCCGCGTGCCGCCATTCGGCGCCGGCCGCGGTGAAGACCTTGTCCAGACCCTCCGCAACGGCTTCCAGCGAAACCCGGACCGAGCCGGGAACGATCAGCATGCGCACGCCCTCGGCGACCGAACGGCCTTCCAGGATCGCCGCCGCGGAGCGCAGGTCCTCGATCCGGCCGTTGGTGCACGAACCTACGAAGACGGTGTCCACGGAGATCTCGCGCAGCGGCTGACCCGCCGTCAACCCCATGTATTCCAGGGCCTTTTCGGCGGCGAACCGCTCCGAGGGGTCCTCGTACGAAGCCGGGTCGGGGACGTTCGCCGAAAGCGGCGCGCCCTGGCCCGGGTTGGTGCCCCAGGTGACGAACGGCGACAGCGTCGCGGCGTCGATGACGACCTCGGCGTCGAAGACCGCGTCGTCGTCGGTGCGCAGCGTCTGCCAGTACGCGACGGCGGCGTCCCAGTCCCCGTCCTTGGGGGCGTGGTCGCGGCCCTGGAGGTAGTCGAAGGTGGTGCGGTCCGGGGCGATCATGCCGGCCCGGGCGCCCGCCTCGATCGACATGTTGCAGATGGTCATCCGGGCTTCCATCGACAGTTTCTCGATGGCCGAGCCGCGGTACTCGATGACGTAACCCTGGCCCCCGCCGGTGCCGATCTTCGCGATGATGGCCAGGATCAGGTCCTTGGCGGTGACGCCCTCGGGCAGTTCGCCCTCGACGGTGATCGCCATGGTCTTGAACGGCGCCATCGGCAGCGTCTGGGTCGCCAGGACGTGCTCGACCTGGCTGGTGCCGATGCCGAACGCCAGCGCGCCGAAGGCGCCGTGGGTGGAGGTGTGGCTGTCACCGCAGACCACGGTGGTGCCGGGCTGGGTCAGTCCCAACTGCGGTCCCACGACGTGGACGACACCCTGCTCGACGTCGCCCAGCGGGTGCAGCCGGACGCCGAACTCCGCGCAGTTCTTGCGCAGGGTCTCCAGCTGGGTGCGCGAGACCGGGTCGGCGATCGGCTTGTCGATGTCGAGGGTCGGGGTGTTGTGATCCTCGGTGGCGATGGTCAGGTCCGTGCGGCGCACTCCGCGGCCGGCCTTGCGCAGGCCGTCGAACGCCTGCGGGCTGGTGACCTCGTGCAGCAGGTGCAGATCGATGAAGAGGAGGTCGGGCTCGCCTTCCGCGCGCCGGACGACGTGGTCGTCCCAGACCTTCTCCGCAAGTGTCCGTCCCATCGCTTTCCCTCCGGCCGGCCGGGTGCCGGCCTTGCTCGTCTGTGCGCGGTGACCCGCGAATATCCCCTGGCGGGCGTGACGCCGGGCCCTGGTCGAGGGCCGCACCTACAGAGTGACGACTTCCATGGAAAATTGAACTTGCGTTTCACACTGTGAGACGCGAGTATCGTTGCATGGACAACTCTAGCGGCGTCGGCGTTCTCGACAAGGCAGCTCTGGTTTTGAGCGCTCTGGAGTCCGGTCCGGCCACCCTCGCCGGGCTGGTCGCGGCGACCGGGCTTGCACGACCCACGGCCCACCGGCTGGCCGTGGCTCTGGAACACCACCGGATGGTGGCGAGGGACATGCAGGGCCGGTTCATCCTCGGCCCGCGGCTCTCCGAGCTCTCCGCGGCGGCCGGCGAGGACCGCCTCCTGGCCACGGCAGGACCGGTTCTCACGCACCTGCGCGACGTGACGGGCGAGAGCGCCCAGCTCTATCGCCGGCAGGGCGACATGCGGATCTGCGTGGCAGCGGCGGAACGACTGTCCGGACTGCGGGACACCGTGCCGGTCGGCTCCACACTGACGATGAAGGCAGGCTCCTCGGCCCAGATCCTGATGGCCTGGGAGGAGCCGGAGCGCCTGCACCGCGGACTGCAGGGCGCCCGCTTCACCGCCACCGCGCTCTCCGGCGTGCGGCGCCGCGGCTGGGCCCAGTCGATCGGCGAGCGGGAGCCCGGCGTGGCCTCCGTCTCCGCGCCGGTCCGCGGCCCCTCCAACCGCGTGGTGGCCGCCGTGTCGGTCTCCGGCCCGATCGAGCGCCTGACGCGCCACCCGGGCCGCATGCACGCCCAGGCGGTCATCGACGCCGCCGCCCGCCTCTCCGAGGGCCTGCGCCGCAACGGCTCGTAGGACCCCGTCGAAAACCCCACCGGCCGGCCCCGCTCCCCCGCGGCGGCCGGCCGGTCCGCGTCCCGGCACCCCGCGCCGGCCACCCAACTCTCCGCGCGCCGCGCGCCGCTGCCGTCGCGCCACGACGAACTCCTCGGCCGCGCAACGCCGTTGCCCACCCCATCGGCGAGGATTCCCGGCACAGCAGAAAGGCCCTCCGCGTGATGCGGAGGGCCTTTCTCGATGTACCCCCGACCGGATTCGAACCGGCGCTACCGCCTTGAGAGGGCGGCGTGCTAGGCCGCTACACAACGGGGGCCTTGCAGATGAGCTCTGCGAGCTGGCCTACCTGGACTCGAACCAAGACTAACTGAACCAGAATCAGTCGTGCTGCCAATTACACCATAGGCCATGGTGGTGTAGACCAGTACCCCCGACCGGATTCGAACCGGCGCTACCGCCTTGAGAGGGCGGCGTGCTAGGCCGCTACACAACGGGGGCCCTAGCGATCCTGCGTGAGTGACAGCGGGTGCGACCCTGACTGCCTCCCCGAGAAGGATCTGTACCCCCGACCGGATTCGAACCGGCGCTACCGCCTTGAGAGGGCGGCGTGCTAGGCCGCTACACAACGGGGGCCTTGCAGATGAGCTCTGCGAGCTGGCCTACCTGGACTCGAACCAAGACTAACTGAACCAGAATCAGTCGTGCTGCCAATTACACCATAGGCCATCAAAGTGCAACCCCCAGGCGGGGGCTTTGCCTTGATCTGCGCTTTCCGGTCCGGGCCTTTCGGCTCTCTCGGGCGGCGCAGGAAGAACATTACCTGATCGTGGAGGGTGCTCCAAAACCGATAACCCCGCGCACCAACTCGGGTAGCTCGGCCAGCCCGCGGATGCGGTGCACCCCGGGCGGGAGCGGCTCTCGGGGGCCCGTCCGATCCAGCCACACGGCCGCCAGGCCGGCGTCCCGGGCGCCCAGGCCGTCGATGTCGAGCCGGTCCCCGACGTAGAGCACGTCGGCCGGCGGGAGGTCGAGGGCGGTGCAGGCCCCTCGGAACGCCTCGGGGGCGGGTTTGGCGTGCCCCAGGGCGTCGGCGCAGAGGACCGCCTCGAAGTGCCCGCGGATGCCCAGGGTGGTGAGCTTGCGCTCCTGGTTGGCGGTGGAGGAGTTCGAGAGGACGGCCTGGCGCACCAGGGGGGTCAGCGCCTCCAGGGCCGGCACGGAGTCCGGGAAGAGCCGCCAGGCCGCCTCGTAGTGGGCGACGTAGCGGCCGAACCAGGCGTCCGCCTCGGCGTCGCTCAGGGGGGTGCCCAGGAAGGTGCGGGCGCGGGCCCTGCGGTGTTCCAGGAAGCCCTGTTCGCCGGCGAGGAAGCGGGCGAACTCGGTTTCCATCGCGCGCCGCCAGCGGGTCAGTGCCGCCGTCTCGCCGCCGTAGGAGGCCAGCAGCCCTTCGGTCCGCAGGTGGCGCAGCACGCCGGTGCGGTCGGACCCGGTGTAGTCGAAGAGGGTGTCGTCGAGGTCCCAGAGGACGGCGCGCAGGGGCATGTCCGGGAATCTAGTGGCCGTCGGGCGGGAGGGCGAGGGAAGGAGCCGGCGGGCGGGGGAGGCGGCGGAAAAAGGGGACGGGCCCGGAAGCGCGGTGGCTTCCGGGCCCGGGGGTCCCGCGGGGTGCGGTCGGGTCAGGCGGCGAGGCGGGCCAGCGCCGCGTCGATGCGGGCGAGGGTGCGCTCCTTGCCGAGGATCTCCAGGGACTCGAAGAGCGGGAGACCGACGGTGCGGCCGGTGACGGCGACCCGGACCGGGGCCTGGGCCTTGCCGAGCTTGAGCCCGTGCTCCTCGCCGGCGGCGAGGACGGCCTGCTTGAGGGGCTCGGGGCCGGCGGTCCAGTCGGCGGCGGCCAGGTTGGCGCGGGCGGTGGTGAGCAGGGCCACCGGGTCGCCCTTCATCGCCTTGGTCCAGGACGCCTCGTCGTCGACCGGCTCCTTGCGGAAGAGGAAGTCGACGTTGGCGGTGATGTCGGAGAGGACGGTGAGGCGGGTCTGGGCGTGCGGGGCGATGGCCTCCCACGCGGTCCGGTCGAAGTCCTCCGGCTCCCAGTTGGCGAACGGGGCGGTCAGCCAGGGCTCGCAGGCCGCGATGAAGTCCTTGAGGTCCAGGCGGCGGACGTGCTCGGCGTTGATCGCCTCGGCCTTCTTGAGGTCGAAGCGGGCCGGGTTGGCGTTGACGTCCGCGATGTCGAACTTCTCGATCATCTCGGGGATGGTGAAGAGGTCCTCGTCGGCGGAGAACGACCAGCCCAGCAGGGACAGGTAGTTCAGCAGGCCCTCGGGGAGGAAGCCGCGCTCCCGGTAGAGGTTGAGGTTGGCCTGGGGGTCGCGCTTGGAGAGCTTCTTGTTGCCCTCGCCCATGACGTAGGGCAGGTGGCCGAAGGCGGGGATCGCCGAGGCCAGGCCCAGCTCGATCAGGGCCCGGTAGAGCGCGATCTGGCGGGGGGTGGAGGAGAGCAGGTCCTCGCCGCGCAGGACGTGGGTGATGCCCATCAGGGCGTCGTCGACCGGGTTGACGAGGGTGTAGAGCGGGGCGCCGTTGGCGCGGACGATGCCGTAGTCCGGGACGTTGTCCGGGGTGAAGGTCAGCTCGCCGCGGACCAGGTCGGTGAAGGTGATCGGCTCGTCGGGCATCCGGAAGCGGACGATCGAGGAGCGGCCCTCGGCCTCGTAGGCGGCCTGCTGCTCGGCGGTCAGGTCGCGGCAGGTGCCGTCGTAGCCGGAGGGCTTGCCGGCCTTGCGGGCGGCCTCGCGGCGGGCGTCGAGCTCTTCGGTGGTGCAGTAGCAGGGGTAGGCGTGGCCGGCGGCGAGCAGCTTCTCGGCGACGTCCTTGTAGAGGTCCATCCGCTGCGACTGGCGGTAGGGCTCGTGCGGGCCGCCGACCTCGGGGCCCTCGTCCCAGTCGAAGCCGAGCCAGTGGAACGCGTCCAGCAGCTGGTTGTAGGACTCCTCGGAGTCGCGGGCCGCGTCGGTGTCCTCGATGCGGAAGACCAGCTGGCCGCCGGTGTGCCGGGCGTAGGCCCAGTTGAACAGGGCGGTGCGGACCAGCCCGACGTGCGGGTTGCCGGTCGGGGAGGGACAGAAACGTACGCGGACGGGGGATCCGGGGGTCGCGTTAGCCACGCTTGATCACCTTGTTGGTGAGAGTGCCGATGCCTTCGATGGTGACGGCGACCGTGTCGCCGACGTTGAGCGGGCCGACCCCGGCCGGGGTGCCCGTGAGGACGACGTCGCCGGGGAGCAGCGTCATCGCCTCGGTGATGTGCACGATCAGGTCCTCGATCGGGCGGACCATGTCACTGGTGCGGCCGAGTTGGCGTTGTTCGCCGTTGACGGTGCACTGGATGGTGAGGTCGCTCGGGTCGAGGTCCGTCTCGACCCAGGGGCCCAGGGGGCAGGAGCCGTCGAAGCCCTTGGCCCGGGCCCACTGCTTCTCGCGGCGCTGGACGTCGCGCGCGGTGACGTCGTTGGCGCAGGTGTAGCCGAGGATGACGTCCTTGACCCGCTCGCGGGGCACCTCGCGGCACATCCGGCCGATGACGACGGCCAGCTCCGCCTCGTGGTGCACCTCCTGGGAGAAGGAGGGGTAGGCGATGGGGTCGCCGGGGCCGATCACCGACGTCGACGGCTTGAAGAAGGTGACCGGTGCCTCCGGGACCTCGTTGCCCAGTTCGGCGGCGTGCTCGGCGTAGTTGCGGCCCACGCCCACGACCTTGTTGGGGAGGACCGGCGGCAGTAGCCGCACCTTGTCGAGGGGGACCTTTTGGCCCGAGCGCTCGAATTCCGCGAACGGATGCCCCTTGATGACGTCGAGTTCGTCGCGTTCGAGGACGCCGAAGCCGACGTTGCCGTCGATGGAGAATCTGGCGATGCGCACGGGTTGCCGTTGCCCCTCATGATCATTGGCCGGAGTTGACACTCCAGGCTATCGCGGGGACCTGGGCGAACCGCCGTCCATTCAGGCCGGGACGTCCTGCTTCGGGAGCTCGTTCAGGACGGTGCGGCGGGGGTTGGCGGTCTGGCGGGGCAGGTCGACGGTGTGTTCCTGGGTCTCGGGGGCGTCGAGTTCCTCGGCGTCCTTCAGGTGGGCCAGGGTGGTGCGCCGCGGGTTGGCTATGTTGCGGAACATCATCGTCGTCTTCACTGCGGTATGCCTCGCGTCTGGTCGGGAAGAGTTGCCGAACGTTGCATTTCTGCGCGTTGTCGTTTTACGCAACCGTGTAAAGCGTCAGGCTAAGCGCGCTATTCCCTGCAGATCAGCGGGAAAGTCGACGATCTCCCTGTGAGTTTCCTCACGAGGGATGTGACATATGCCGCATTTACCTTGATCAACATCCGTGGTCGAAACGGACATTGCCGGATTGAACAGCATGTTCCGCTCCTGATCACCGCACCTGGGACAGGGGGCGAGCGCGGGCGACTCGCGGGCAAAAGTCCGAAATCTGGCGCAGCGTCTTCTACCGGTCGTGACGCGCTCCGCACGGTGCGTCACCCGGGACAAGGCGGCTGGCTCCGCTCTTGTTGGAGATCCTGCACTGTGCTGGAATTCCACGGACCGCCGCACTTTTCCACCGGCGCGCAGGGTGCGAAGGAGCGCCGCGCGGTGGTGCCGCTCTCTCGGCCAGAGGGGACGGCCCGCCGGTCACTCACGACCGCCACGGGGGGCTTCGCGGCCCCCCTTCGACTCGACACCGTCCCGCCGTTGGCGCGGTGGGACGCCTGGTCCAGAGGTTGCGAAGCTAGTGCAGGGACGTTTCAAGAGGGATGGCAACGCTGCGGCGGACCCGGAGCTGCGCGGCGGGACAGACCGCGGCCAGACTCCGGGCGAAGACGCCGCGGACGGCGGCAAGCCCAAGAACGGCCCCAGCGGGCCCGGCAGTCGAATAGCGCTGCGCAACTGGCGGATCAGCACCCGCCTGGTCTCCCTGCTGGCGCTGCCCGTCGTCGCCGCGACGACCCTGGGTGCCCTGCGCGTCAACACCGAGCTGGACAACATCGACCAGCTCGACAAGATGCAGCTGCTCACGGAGATGACCCGGCAGGCCACCGAGCTGGCCGACGCCCTCCAGGTCGAGCGTGACAAGTCCGCCGGGCCGCTGGCCGGCACCGGCAACGTCAAGGACGACGCCAGCGTCGTGGCCCCGCGCGAGGCCACCGACCGCGCCAAGACCTCCTTCAACCAGGCCACCGGCGATATCAAGCCGGACGACGCCACCATGGCGGGCGTGCGGGCGACCATCCTGGAGATCGGCCGCCAGCTCAACACCCTCAACGACATCCGCGCCCACGCCTACCAGGACGACAACAACGCGGCGCAGACCGTCTCCGCCTACAACCAGCTGATCGCCTCCCTGCTGGACCTCTCGCAGGACATGGCGCAGGCCACCAGCAACCCGGAGATGATCCGCAGCACCCGTGCGCTGGCGGCGTTCTCGTCCGCCAAGGAGTACGCGTCGATCCAGCGCGCCCTGGTCAGTGCCGGTCTGGCGCACCCGGGCGGACCGCAGTTGTCGGCCAACGACCGGCAGGCCGGCCGGAGCGCCGAGGACAACGAGAAGGCCGCCCGGGACCGCTTCTCCCAGATCTACAGCGGCAACGCCGGGGCGCTCACCCGCGGTCTGGACGGCAACAACGACGAGATCAAGGCGGCCTACGCGTTCGCGCACCGCGCCTTCGCCAGCGCCAGCGGCATCCGCAGCCAGGAGTACAAGTACCTCGACTGGTACGACTCCGACACCGTCAAGATCGACGAGATGTCGCGGATCGAGACCTCGCTGCTGTCCGAGATGGACCAGAAGTCCCGCGAGCTGCGCAACGCCGCGACCCAGGACGCGATCATCAACGGTGTGGTGATCCTGCTGGTCCTCGGCGTCTCGCTGGTCGGCGCGTTCGTCGTGGCCCGCTCCATGGTGCGTTCGCTGCGCCGGCTGCAGGACACCGCGCAGAAGGTCTCCCAGGACCGGCTGCCCGAGCTGGTCAAGCAGCTGTCCGAGGCCGACCCGCAGGACGTGGACACCTCCGTCCAGTCGGTCGGTGTGCACAGCCGGGACGAGATCGGCCGGGTGGCCGCGGCGTTCGACGAGGTCCACCGCGAGGCGGTCCGGCTGGCGTCCGAGCAGGCGCTGCTGCGGGGCAACGTCAACGCGATGTTCACCAACCTCTCGCGCCGCTCCCAGGGCCTGATCCAGCGCCAGCTCTCGCTGATCTCCGAACTGGAGTCCCGCGAGGCCGACCCGGACCAGCTCTCCTCGCTCTTCAAGCTCGACCACCTCGCCACCCGCATGCGCCGAAACGGCGAGAACCTCCTGGTCCTCGCCGGTGAGGAGCCGGGCCGCCGGTGGACCCGGCCGGTCCCGCTGGTCGACGTCCTGCGCGCCGCCGCGTCCGAGGTGGAGCAGTACGAGCGGATCGAACTGAACGCGGTCCCGCAGACCGAGGTCGCCGGCCGGGTCGTCAACGACCTGGTGCACCTCCTGGCCGAGCTGCTGGAGAACGCCACCTCGTTCTCCTCCCCGCAGACCAAGGTCAAGGTGACCGGTCACGCGCTGCCCGACGGCCGCGTCCTGGTCGAGATCCACGACACCGGCATCGGCCTCTCCCCCGAGGACCTGTCGGCGATCAACGAGCGGCTGGCCAGCCCGCCGACCGTGGACGTCTCGGTGTCCCGGCGGATGGGTCTGTTCGTGGTCGGCCGGCTGTCGCTGCGGCACGGCATCCGCATCCAGCTGCGGCCGTCCGACTCCGGCGGCACCACCGCCCTCGTCATGCTGCCGGTCGACGTCGCCCAGGGCGGCAAGAAGCCGGCGCCGAGCACCGCCAAGAGCCCGGCCGAGGGCGGTGGCGCGCCCACCAGCCGGCTCGCCGGGCTCCAGCCGCGCGGCCAGGTCGCTTCCGGCCCCGGCGGGCGGCCCGCGCTGCCCGGCCGCGGCGCACCGGGTGGTGCGCCCGGCGGTGCGCAGGGTGGCGCCCCGAACGCCTTCGGCTCGCCGGCTCCCGGCGGCCGCACCGCACCGACCGCCCCGGCCCGCGACGACGCCGCGCCGGCCGCCGGCGGTGCCCGCCCCGCGCTGCCGGTCCGCGGCGCGGACCCCCAGCGCGGAGCCGACGACGGCCGCACCCCGACCGTGGCGCCGCCCGCCGGGCTGCCCCCGCGCGAGGAGCGCCCGCAGCTGCCGGCGCGGAACTCCCAGGCGCCGGCCGCGCCCGAACTGCCGGGTCGCGGGGCCGGTGCGGCGCCCGCGGGCACCGAGCGGCCGGGCGGCGCGCCCCTGGGCGTGCGCCGCGACCGCGGAGCCGACGACGACTGGCCGCTGGCGCCCCGCGAGGCGCAGGACGGGCCGCGGGGCCACGAGGAGCCGGAGAACACCGGCAGCTTCGAGCGGCCCGCGCCGGCCGCCGGCCCCGGCGACACCGCCGCGTTCGCCCGGCCCGACTTCAACGCGCCGCGGCCCGGCGCCGCCAGGGACGACGTCCCGTCCGTCGGCCGCGAGCCGGCCCGGGCGGCCGGCGGCCCCGGGGACACCGGGCAGTTCCGCCGACCGGACGCCGACACCGGGCAGTTCGGGACAGGGCAGTTCGACACCGGGCAGTTCGAGACCCACGGGCAGCCGGAGACCACCGGGCAGTTCCCGCGGCCGAACGCCGACACCGGGCAGTTCCCCCAACCCGACGTCGACACCGGGCAGTTCGACACCGGACAGTTCGACGCGCGGCAGCTGGAGACCACCGGCCCGTTCGAGACGACCGGTCAGTTCCCGCGTCCCGAGGGTGAGCAGACCGGGCAGGTCCGGCGGCCCGACGTCGACCGGGCCCCGGCGGGCCGGGACCCGTTGGCTGCCGATCCGCTCGGCGACCCGCTGGGCGGCGGTCCGCTCGGCGCCTCGGACGACCGCGCCGACAACGCCCGGACACCGATCTTCGACACCATCGAGTCCAACTGGTTCAACACCCCGGCCTCGGCGGCCGCCGGTGTGCCACCGCTGCCGCGCCGCGAGGGCGGCCAGGACGGTGCCACGCCCGGTGCCGCGCCGGCCGGTGGCGCACCGACGGACCGCGTGCCGACGGGCGGTGCCCGCGAGGGTGCACCGGCCGACCCCGACGCGCAGTGGCGGACCTCGCCGAACGACGAGGCGTGGCGGCAGGCGGAGCAGATCCGCCAGCCGGCCTCGGGCGGCGTCACCACGTCCGGTCTGCCCCGTCGGGTGCCGCGCGCCAACCTGGTCGCCGGCACCGCGCAGCAGCAGGCCCCGCAGGGCGGTCCGCAGGTCTCCCGCGCACCCAGCGACGTGCGCGGCCGGCTGACCAATCTCCGTCGGGGCATCCAGCAGGGCCGACAAGCCGGGACGTCGTCCACCGGCAACCACGGCATTGTCGATCCCACTCACCAGCAGGAGCGTTAGTTGAGTCCGATGAGCCAGGCGGCGCAGAATCTGAACTGGTTGATCACCAACTTCGTGGAGAACACCCCCGGGGTGTCCCACACGGTGGTGGTCTCCGCGGACGGACTGCTCCTCGCGATGTCCGAGGGCTTCCCCCGCGACCGTGCCGATCAGCTGGCGGCGGTGGCCTCCGGCCTGACGTCGCTGACCTCAGGCGCGTCCCGCATCTTCGAGGGCGGGACGGTCAACCAGACCGTGGTGGAGATGGAGCGCGGCTTCCTCTTCATCATGTCCGTCTCCGACGGATCCTCGCTGGCCGTACTGGCGCACCCCGAGTGCGACATCGGCCTCGTCGGCTACGAGATGGCCCTCCTGGTCGACCGCGCGGGCACGGTGCTGACGCCCGACCTGCGCGCCGAGCTCCAGGGCAGTCTGCTGAACTGAGTGCCCGCGGCGTCCGCAGCGCCGCATCGCAGCCGGTGACCCCTCATCCATCCACGCCGTACCCCCCACCGGCCCAACCCGACGACAGTCAGTTGTCCCGTCCGGAGGACCCATGACCCCGCCACCCGCCACTTCCGGCCCGTACGGCGCCTACAGCTCAGCGCCGTACGGGAGCGAAGGTGACCAACCGCTGGTGCGCCCCTACGCCATGACCGGAGGCCGGACCCGGCCGCGCTACCAGCTCGCCATCGAGGCGCTGGTCAGCACGACGGCCGACCCGTCCCAGCTGCCCGGCCTGCTGCCCGAGCACCAGCGCATCTGCCACCTGTGCCGCGAGGTGAAGTCGGTCGCGGAGGTCTCCGCGCTGCTGCACATCCCGCTCGGCGTGGCGCGGATCCTGGTGGCGGACCTGGCGGAAGCCGGGATGGTGGCCATCCACCAGCCGGGCGGCAGCGGCGAGGCCGGCGGCACGCCGGACGTGACCCTGCTGGAGAGGGTGCTCAGTGGACTTCGCAAGCTCTGACGCCGGGCCCGACCAGGGCCAGGCCCGTTCCACCACCTCGGCGAAGATCGTGGTGGCGGGCGGCTTCGGCGTGGGCAAGACCACGTTCGTCGGCGCCGTCTCGGAGATCAATCCGCTGCGCACCGAGGCCGTGATGACCTCCGCGTCGGCGGGGATCGACGACCTGAGCCACGTCCAGGACAAGACGACCACGACCGTGGCGATGGACTTCGGCCGGATCACCCTCGACGAGGACCTGATCCTGTACCTCTTCGGTACGCCGGGCCAGGACCGCTTCTGGTTCATGTGGGACGACCTGGTCCGCGGCGCCATCGGCGCCGTCGTCCTGGTCGACACCCGCCGCCTCGCCGACTGCTTCCCCGCCGTCGACTACTTCGAGAACAGCGGCCTGCCGTTCGTCATCGCCCTCAACGGCTTCGACGGCCACCAGGCCCACACCCCGGACGAGGTCCGCGAGGCCCTCCAGATCGGCCCGGCGACGCCGATCATCACCACCGACGCGCGGCACCGTGGCGAGGCCAAGAGCGCGCTCATCACGCTCGTCGAGCACGCGCTGATGGCCCGGCTGCGGTAAGGGCCGCCGGGCGGCCCGCACGCCGTCCGGTGCGGGCCGTGCGGCAGGCGTCGACGGGGGTTCCTGACGCCTGCCCACGGCCGGTTCCCGCTGTCGGGGAACGTGATCTGTGTCCTTCGACACGCCTGTTCGGGCCTTCATAACGTTTCGACAGTGAATCGGGTCGACTTCGACACCGCACGCGCATGTGCGGCTTCGCTGCGCTCACACTTCTCCCGCCATTTGGCGCGCCTCGCCCTTAACGCCCCTTTTATCTGGCGCTCTTGGAGGGCCCCTCCGCCTCTGCCCGGTGTTTGGAACGCACAGCCCTGACGTGCTGAAATTCGCTGAACTCCGGAGTAGTAACGCCCAGAAGAAACGGCACTGCACGACCGTGCCGTCGCCGAGAGGTTGTTGGTCGAGTGAGGCGAAGCACGACGAGCCCCGAGCCGCAGGAACCGCGGCGGGGCAACTTCACGCCGCCACCCCGCGAGGGTGGCGCTCCGGCTTCCGACGCGCCCGAGAACCCGGCCGCGAAGCCCCCGGTCAGCGGCGGCAGGTACGCGCCCCGCAACTGGCGGGTGGCCACCCGACTCAACGCCATCCTGCTGATCCCCGTCCTCGTCGGCCTGCTCTTCGGCGGCCTGCGGGTCAACAACTCGTTCGCCACCTGGCAGGACGCCCAGGACGCGGAGAACACCGCCAAGCTCGTTCGCGCCGCGCTTTCCTACAGCAACGCCCTGATCGACGAGCGGGACCGCACCGCCGCCCCGCTGCTGAAGGGCCACAAGGACGACCCGGCGGTCCAGGAGGCGCGGGACACCACCGACGCCGCCGGTCGGGCCTTCCAGGCCGCGGCCAAGAGCATGCCGGCCAAGCCGGGCCTGAAGCGCCGGCTCGCGCTGTTCGAGAAGACCGAGCCCAAGCTGGCGCAGCTGCGGCAGGTCGCCTTCACCGCGAAGCTCCCCGGCGTGCAGACCGAAGAGGGCTACGTCGAGATCCAGCACCCGCTGATGGAGTTCGCCAACGAACTCGGCCTGGGCACCGGCAACATCACCTCCTACGGGCGCACCGTCTACGCCGTCGCATTGGCGAAGGCCGCCGAGTCGCTGGAGCGCGCGATCGGCACCCACCTCCTGGTCGACCCGGCGTCCCCGCAGGGCGGCAAGGAGCACAAGCTCCAGTTGACCGCGTTCGCGTCGTACCGCTACCTGGAGGGCATCGCCATCGGCGAGTACACCTCCGGCGGCACCCCCGAGGACGTGGCACGGCTGAAGTCGGACGCCGCCAAGCTCCAGCAGTCCGCACAGCAGCAGGTGGCCCGCGCGAAGTCGCAGGCGGAGGCGGCCGGCCAGACCTTCCACGCCCCGCCGTCGATGGACCAGATGTCCACCCTGATCGCCTCCGGCGCGGCACCGGACGAACTGGCCCTCAAGGGCGTCACGCCGGATGCGTACTTCCAGGCCGCCACCGGCAAGTTCGACATGTACCGGTCCATCGAGAACGACCTCGCGGACAAGGCGGTCAACGAGGCCGCGCAGATCTCCTCGGACGCCAAGCAGTCCACCTTCATCGACTCCGGCATCGTGCTGGCCGCGCTCGCCGTCGCGTTCGTGGTGGCCGGGCTGATGGCCCGCCGGATGAGCCGCAACATGCGGGAGCTGCGCAACGCGGCGTTCGGCGTCGCCGAACAGCGGCTGCCGATGCTGGTCGACCAGCTCTCCCGCACCGACCCGGGCCGCGTCGACACCCGGGTGGTGCCGATCCCGATCGCCACCACGGACGAGATCGGCGAGGTCGCCCGCGCCTTCGACCAGGTGCACCGCGAGGCGGTCCGGCTCGCCGCCGAGCAGGCGCTGCTGCGGGGCAACGTCAACGCGATCTTCACCAACCTCTCCAGCCGCAACCAGGGCCTGATCGAGCGCCAGTTGGAGCTCATCACCCACCTGGAGAACAACGAGGCCGACCCGGACCAGCTGGAGAACCTCTTCCGGCTCGACCACCTCGCCACGCGCATGCGGCGCAACGGCGAGAACCTCCTGATCCTCGCGGGCGAGGAGCCCGGCCGCCGCTGGAACCAGCCGGTGCCGCTGATCGACGTGTTGCGGGCGGCCACCTCCGAGGTCGAGTCGTACGAGCGAATAGAGCTCAGCGGCGTCCCGGAGAGCGAGATCCACGGCACCGCCGTGACCGACCTCATCCACCTGCTGTCGGAGCTGTTGGAGAACGCCACCACGTTCTCCTCGCCGCAGACCAAGGTGAAGGTCGCCGCGACCCGGCTGCCGGACGGCCGGATCATGATCGAGATCCACGACAAGGGCATCGGGCTGACCCCCGAGGACTTCGCGGACATCAACCACAAGCTGGCCAACCCGCCGAGCGTGGACGCCGCGATCTCCCAGCGGATGGGCCTGTTCGTGGTCGGCCGGCTGGCCGACCGGCACGGGATCCGGGTCCAGCTGCGCCCCTCGGGCGAGCAGGCCGGCACCACGTCGCTGGTCATGCTGCCGGAGGCGATCACGCACGGCGGTGGCGGCGACGAGCAGGTCGACGACACCTTCACCGTCTCCCGGATCGTCCCCGAGCACCAGCAGAACGCCTACGAGGGCGACCACCGCACCGCCGCCGAACTGGGCTTCGACGACGGGCTCCACGGACACCCCGGGACCCCGTCCGAGAGGGACCCGCTGGGCCGCTCGCTGCTGCGCGAGGAGCGCCGGGCGGCGCTGGAGGCCCAGACGACCGGGCAGTCCGCCTCGGAGCCGGTGGACCACCGGCCGCTGTTCCGCGACGAACTCCCCGTCGACGGCCCGCAGGACCCCTTCGCGCCGTACCAGCAGCAGCCTCCCGCCGCGTATGCGGAGCCCGGTCAGCCGCTCTACGACGACCGCTCCTACGGCGCCGAGGCGTTCGGCGAACCGAGCACCGCGGAAACCACCGGCCAGTACGCCTACGCCCCCGAAGACACCGGCCAGTACCCCTACGCCCCCGAAGACATCGGTCAGTACCCCTACGCCCCGGAAGACACCGGCCAGCACGGCGGCTGGGGCGAACCCCCGGCGTTCGACGGCCACTTCGGAACCGAAGCGGAATCTGACCGGAATGCAACTGCCGCTCCCGCTGATGCGTCTGAGCGCGTAACATTCGACCGTCCCGGCCCCACCGCGAGCGTGATCCACTCGCTGACCGACGCCGGTCTTCCGCGCCGCGGAGCCGACTCGCCGCACGGTCAGCAGGAATCCGCACCGGAGGCCGGCCAGGACGAGGGCTCCGCCTGGCGCAGCGAGAACGACGATCGCTGGCAGCGGGCGGGGCGACTGCGCCAGCCGACGGCGGGCGGGGTCACCGCTTCCGGCCTCCCCCGGCGGGTGCCCAAGGCCAACTTGGTCGAAGGCACCGCGGAGCAGAGTGCGCAGGGCGGCCCCCAGGTCTCCCGCGCTCCGGAGGATGTCCGCGGCAGGCTGAGCAATCTGCGCCGCGGTGTCCAGCAGGGGCGCAGCGCCGGTACCGGCACGGACCCCTCCTCGGGGGTCCCCCAGAATGACCAACAGGGCTTCGGCCCCGGCAGCACCTACGATCAGGAGCGTTAGTGTGAGCCCGATGAGCCAGGCGGCGCAGAATCTGAACTGGTTGATCACCAACTTCGTGGAGAACACCCCCGGGGTGTCCCACACGGTCGTGGTCTCCGCGGACGGTCTCCTCCTCGCGATGTCCGAGGGCTTCCCTCGTGACAGAGCCGATCAGCTGGCGGCGGTGGCCTCCGGCCTGACGTCGCTGACCTCAGGCGCGTCCCGCATCTTCGAGGGCGGGACGGTCAACCAGACCGTGGTGGAGATGGAGCGCGGCTTCCTCTTCATCATGTCCGTCTCCGACGGATCCTCGCTGGCCGTACTGGCGCACCCCGAGTGCGACATCGGCCTCGTCGGCTACGAGATGGCCCTCCTGGTCGACCGCGCGGGCAGCGTCCTGACGCCCGACCTGCGCGCAGAACTGCAGGGGAGCCTTCTCAACTAGCAGACAGGCAGTGCGTTTCCCGCCACCGCACCATAGGGTTCGGTGGCGCGACCGGCGTCAGATAGGCAAGTTGGAGGAGGAGACGTGGCAACGCCCCCGAGCGGCTACCCGTATGGATCCGGACAGCAGTCCGGGCCCCAGGGCGAGACCCATCACAACCGCTTCAACTTCCCGTCTGCGCCCAGCCGCAGGCCGCAGCGGCCCCAACCGCCGCAGCCGCCGCAGCACCCCGCTCAGCAGCAGGGCCCGTACCGTTCCCAGCCTTACGGGCCCCGGCCGACCGAGCCCTCGCCGTACGACCAGCCGCAGCCGCCGCGCATCCAGCCGGTGCAGCCGCCGCGGCCGGCGCCCGAGCCCGCCCCCATCGGCGGGATGAACAACCCCCTCGTGCGCCCGTACGCGATGACCGGAGGCCGGACCCGGCCGCGCTACCAGCTCGCCATCGAGGCGCTGGTCAGCACGACCGCCGATCCCGCGAGGCTCCAGGGCCAGCTGCCGGAGCACCAGCGCATCTGCCACCTCTGCCGCGAGATCAAATCAGTGGCCGAGATCTCGGCCCTCCTCTCCATCCCCCTCGGCGTCGCCCGGATCCTCGTCGCCGACCTGGCGGAGGCCGGACTCGTCGCCATCCATCAGCCCGGCGGGGACGAGACCGCCGGCGGACAGCCAGATGTGACACTGCTCGAAAGGGTGCTCAGTGGACTTCGCAAGCTCTAGCGGTGCAGCCCGCTCCACCACCTCGGCGAAGATCGTGGTGGCGGGCGGCTTCGGCGTGGGCAAGACCACGTTCGTCGGGGCCGTCTCAGAGATCAACCCGCTGCGCACCGAAGCCGTGATGACCTCCGCGTCTGCGGGCATCGACGACCTCACGCACGCACCGGACAAGACGACCACGACCGTGGCGATGGACTTCGGCCGGATCACCCTGGACCAGGACCTGATCCTTTACCTCTTCGGTACGCCGGGCCAGGACCGCTTCTGGTTCATGTGGGACGACCTGGTCCGCGGCGCCATCGGCGCCGTCGTCCTGGTCGACACCCGCCGCCTCGCCGACTGCTTCCCCGCCGTCGACTACTTCGAGAACAGCGGCCTGCCGTTCGTCATCGCCCTCAACGGCTTCGACGGCCACCAGCCCTACACCCCGGACGAGGTCCGCGAGGCGCTGCAGATCGGCCCCGACGCGCCGATCATCATCACCGACGCCCGGCACCGCAACGAGGCCAAGAGCGCGCTCATCACGCTCGTCGAGCACGCGCTGATGGCCCGGCTGCGGTAACGCCTGACGGCGCGTTTCCCGACAACGGCGAAGGCCCCCGCACACCTGCCAGGTGCGGGGGCCTTCGCCTTACACGACGGCCGTATCAGTCCTCGACGAAGTGATCGAACTCGCCGGCCTTGACCCCCAGGATGAACGCCTTGAGGTTGGCCGGGGTGGTGGTGAGGATGACGTCCGGGTCGTCGCTCTCGCGGAGTTTGACGGTGTCGCGGTCGGGGGCGGCTACGTAGAGGCACTGGGCCGCGTTGTTGCTGAATGAAGACTTCTGCCAGTGGTACGGGTACACGGTGCTTCCTCTCAAATGTCCCGCGCGACCCGGCGGATCAGATCGCGCGACTCGCCCGGTTTGAGTGCACGGGATTCCAAGCGGTCCAGCACCTTCCGGTACTTCTCCAACTGAGCCTCTGCGTGCATGAAATCACACCCGTACTCAGTGTCGAGCTCTACCGTATCGAGCTGCGGTGCCGGCCCAGACGCATAGTTGATGGGTTGGCCTGATGCGGGAAAGGATGCTTCACCGAACGGGATCACCAGCACCGAGACATGGTCACGTTCGCTCATCTCGACCAGGTAATTGAGTTGTGCCCGAGCCGTCTCCGGCCCTCCGAAACCCATCCTGAGCGCAGCCTCATGAACGATGGCAGTGAACGGCGTCGGCCGATCACCGAACAAAACAGCCTGCCGCTTGATTCGGAACGACACACGGTGTTCCACCAGGTGTGCCGGCGGGCGCGGAACATCCTCGCGGGCGGTGGCTCGAACGTACTCTGCGGTCTGCAACAGGCCGGGCATGTGGATCATCACTGAAGCACGCAATGCCGTTGCCGAATGCTCCAATTCCGCCACATCGATCAGCCCAGCGGGCAGGATTTCGCGGTACTCCTCCCACCAGCCCCGAGGTCGCGGCCCGGTCATGCCAGCCAGGGCATCGATGTAGGCCCGATCGGCACAGCTGTAGTTCGCCGCCAGCGTGCGCACTCGTTCGGCACTCACCGCGTATCGGCCCGCCTCGATGTTGCTGATCTGAGCCGGGGTGCCGCCAAGGCGCTTCGCCGCTTCCGTCGAGGAGAGGCCCGCCCTCTCTCGAAGTCTGCGTAGCTCAACACCGAGTCGCTGCTGGCGCATGGTGGATGCCTTGCTGGACGACATCTGACCCTCTCTTCCCCCGCCGTCACTCACACGAGGGGTTTGACAATTTCTCGCGCGATCGATGACAAAATTTACATCGACTTCGCTACGGTGTGACGTGAGCCACTCCACTGGCTCCCCCAACTCCCTGAGCAGGAGGACTAGATGCAAACGGTAGCGTCACAGGCCAACGGCCCCGAGCACACCAGCAACCCCCACCCGGTCGGCACCCTCCACCCCGAACTTGTCGACCTGGCGAACGAGTTGGCCCCGCGGCTGTTCGCGGTCGCTCAGCAGTACCCCGTCGGGGGCGGGGAGGTGGACGGGCACATCGCCGCCTGGGGGCTGGCGTACGAGGACGGGCGGGCGCAGGTGATCAGCGCCAGCGGCCGGGCGCATCTCAGCCTCAGCTCGCCGCAGAGTGCGGTGCGTTGGTTCGGGGGGCCGGCGGACGCGCAGACGTGGCTGATCTGGCCGAGGGCGTGGCAGGGCCCCGGGGAGCGCTCCGCCTGACGCTCGGCGTACATCGAGCGTCAGGCGGTCAGCGGTCAGCGGTCAGTTCAGCGTGGCGCCGATCGCCGTGAGGAGCAGGGCGAGGGAGACCGCGCCGGCGTCCGGGTGGCCGTAGCCGAGCGTGCCCATGCGGGCGGCGCGGCCGCGGGCCGGAGTGAGGTGGGCGGTGTCGGCGGCGGCCCGGGTGGCCGCCTCCGCGGCGGCCCGCCACGCCTTGGGCAGGCCCTCCGCCATGCGGGCCCGCAGTTCCCGACGGAACGGGTCCAGGGCGTCCAGCATGGTCTTCTCCCCCACCTCGGCGCCGCCCAGTTCGGCAACGGCCCGTTGGGCGGCGTCCAGCGCGTCGGCGAGCAGTTCGGCGCCGCGGGTGCCGTCCGCGGCCCGGGTGAGGACGGCGCCGGTCTCGGCGAGCAGGGCGCCGTAGAGCGCGCCGGACGCGCCACCGGAGGCGTCGGCGAGCGCCAGTCCGGCGGCGAGCAGCGCGGCGCCGGCGGACCGCGGGTCGTCGGCCGGTCCCGGCTCGGCGTTGCGGGCCGCCGCGGCGGCGGCGCGCAGCCCGCGGACGATGCCGATGCCGTGGTCCCCGTCCCCGGCGACGGCGTCCAGCCGCCCCAACTCGTCCTCGTTGGCGGCGACCAGTTCCAGCGCGGCGTGCAGCGCCAGCGTCACGGGCAGCCCGCCGCCGGGGGCGACGCCGTCCCGAAGGGAGCCGGGGTGTCCGGTCGTGGCGGCAGCCGGCTGCGGCTCGCCCGCTCCCGCCGTCCGCTCGTCGTCGCCCTCCCCGGGCGTCTGCGGCAGGCGGCGGAACGCCGGGGTGTCGCACGGGGCGTCGTAGAGCTCGGCGAGTTCGTCGTCGAGGAGCATCAGCGACAGCGAGACGCCCGCCATGTCGAAGGAGGTGACGAACTCGCCGACTTCGGGGCGGAACGGGTGCAGGCCGGCCGCCCGCAGCCGGCGGTTGACCTGCCGGTAGACGACGAAGAGTTCCTCGTACTTGGTGCGGCCGAGGCCGTTGAGGAGGACCGCGACCCGGCCGCGGCCGCCGGCCGGGGGCTCGGGCAGTTCCGGGAGCAGGTTGCCGACGAGTTCGTCGGCGAGTTCGGCGGCGGTCAGGTGGCGGGTGGTGCGCAGGCCCGGTTCGCCGTGGATGCCCATGCCGAGTTCGGTGGTGCCGGCGTTGACGGTGAACAGCGGCTCGGCCGCGCCCGGGAGCGTGCAGCCGGCGAAGGCGGCGCCGAAGGTGCGGGTCAGGGCGTTGGCGCGGGCGGCGATGCGGGTGACCGCGTCCAGGTCGTCGCCGCGTTCGGCGGCCGCGCCGGCGACCTTGAAGACGAAGAAGTCGCCGGCCACGCCGCGTCGGTCGCGGGACGGGTCGATCGGCTGGCCCTCGACCGGCGGGGGCCCGCTGGCCACGTCGTCGGTGACCAGTACGGTGCGGGTCGCGGTGCCCTCGGCGGCGAGCCGGCGGGCGGCCAGGCCGAAGTGCATGACGTCGCCGGCGTAGTTGCCGCAACTGAGCAGCACGCCGGCGCCGCCGTCCGCGGCCCGGGCGGTGCGGTAGACCTGCTCGGCGCTGGGGCTGGCGAAGACGTCGCCGATCGCGGCGGCGTCGGCCAGGCCGGGGCCGACGAGGCCGGCGAAGGCGGGGTAGTGACCGGAGCCGCCGCCGATGACGAGTGCGACCTTGCCGGGGCGGGGCGCGTGCCGGCCGACCACGCCGTAGGCGTCCGGGACTCGGCGTACCGTGCGCGCGTAGGCGTCGGCGAGTCCTTCCAGCCAGTCCTCGCGGAACGTCTCGGGGTGGTGTCCGAGGCCGGCGTGTTCGGTGGTCATCAGGCACACTCCTTTGTTTCTGTCCCTGTTGGATTTAACACCCAGATCACAGATACGTCACCCCTGGCAGCCATATAAGCCCGTAACTATGTGAGAAGTGCCGCCAAGAAACCCTTGCATCACACCTTGCATGTGAAGTTCACAGGATTCATGCTGCTCCCATCACACCCGCCCCACCCGCAACCGCCGGAGGCGCGCCATGGCACCCCCCACTCTCCTCGACCGGATCGGCATCCCCAAGGCACTGGTCTTCGGCTATCTCGGCGTGTTGCTGTTCATGGTCGGCGACGGGGTGGAGTCCGGCTTCATCGCTCCGTTCATGGCCGACCACGGCGCCGGCACCGAGGTCCGCGCCTCGTACGTGATCACCGCCTACGGCGTCACGGTGATGCTGGCCTCCTGGCTCTCCGGCGCCCTCTCCGACCTGTGGGGCCCGCGCCGGGTGATGCAACTGGGCCTGGCCGTCTGGATCGTCTTCGACGTCCTCTACCTCACCCTCGCGCTCGGCCCCCAGAACTACCCGCTGATGCTGGTCTTCTACGGCCTGCGCGGCTTCGGCTACCCGCTCTTCGCGTTCGGCTTCCTGGTCTGGATCACCGCCACCGCGCCCGCGGCCCGGATGGGCACCGCGGTGGGCTGGTTCTACGTCGCCTTCACCGGCGGGCTGCCGACGCTCGGTTCGCTCGTCGCCGGCGCCACCAACCCCTGGTTCGGCCCCATGGGGACCCTCTGGATCGCGCTCGGCATCATCGCGCTGGGCGGCGTCTGCTGCCTGCTCGGCGTCCGCGAGCGCACCGGCTTCGCGCGGCTCGCCCCGCCCGGCGTCAACCCCGTCCAATCCCTGCTCTCCAGCCTCTCCATCGCCTGGACCCACCCCAAGGTCGCCGTCGGCTGCGTCGTCCGCATCATCAACACCGCACCGGAGTTCGGTTTCCTGGTGTTCCTGCCCACGTTCTTCGGCAAGGAACTGGGTTTCGGCGAGGGCCGCTGGCTGACGCTGCTCGCCGTCATCTACGGCACCAACGTCTTCTGCAACCTGCTCTTCGGCGTCATCGGCGACAAGATCGGCTGGCGTCGCACGATCGCCACCTTCGGCGGCCTGGGCTGCGCGGTGACCACCCTCGCCCTGTACTTCGTCCCGCTGGCGGTCGGCCCGCACTACGGGGTCGCCCTGGGCGTCGGCATGCTCTACGGGGTCACCCTCGCCGGCTTCGTCCCCATCTCCGCGCTGGTGCCGGCGCTCGCCCCCGAGAACAAGGGCGGCGCGATGGCCCTGCTCAACCTCGGTGCCGGCGGGGCGGCGTTCGTCGGACCCGCCATCGTCAGCGTGTTCCTGGACCCGCTGGGCCCCGCCGGTGTCGTCCTCATCTTCGCCGGGCTGTACGTCGTGGCGGCGGTGCTGACGCTGTACCTGAAGCCGACGGAGGTGCGGGGGCCGGAGGCGCCCGAGGGGGCCTCCCCCGTTGCGGTGGCGCGGAGTTGAGGGTTCTGCCGGTCCGGCGGGTCGAGGGCGGCCCTCCGGACCGGCCAACGCCCCGGCGGCGGCCCCTCACGCGCGCGACGGCCCCCACACCGGAGTGTGGGGGCCGTCGCCTGGTGCGTTAGTGCCGGCGCTGCGTCACCGCTGCCAGCTGGTGGCGCCGTGGAAGCCCAGCTGCCGCTCCAGGCGGCGCCAGCGGGCGGCCGTGGGGCGCGGGCCGGTGGAGCCGGTCGTCGGCCGGTGCGCGGCGCGGGCCAGCAGGACGGCGGTCAGAGCGGCGAGCTCCTCCTCGCTGGCCTGGCCCTTCTCGACGCGGATGGGAGCGGCGGTGACGGCACTGGCAGGGTTCACTGCGGTCTCGATTCTCCGTGGAGGTGAGAGGGGAAGGACGGTCGGGGCGGGGACTACTGCGGCGGGTTGCCGTGCTTGCGGGCCGGCAGGTCCGCGTGCTTGGTGCGCAGCATCTCCAGGGCGCGGATGAGCGTGTGGCGGGTGTCCGACGGGTCGATGACATCGTCGACCAGGCCGCGCTCGGCCGCGTAGTAGGGGTGCATGAGCTCGGACTTGTACTCCTTGACCATGCGGGTGCGCATGGCCTCGGAGTCGTCCGCTTCGGCGATCTGCTTGCGGAAGATGACGTTGGCCGCGCCCTCGGCGCCCATCACCGCGATCTCGTTGGTGGGCCAGGCGTAGGTCAGGTCCGCGCCGATGGACTGGGAGTCCATGACGATGTACGCGCCGCCGTACGCCTTGCGCAGGACGATGGAGATCCGCGGGACGGTGGCGTTGCAGTACGCGTAGAGCAGCTTGGCGCCGTGCCGGATGATGCCGCCGTGTTCCTGGTCGACGCCGGGCAGGAAGCCGGGGACGTCCAGGAGCGTGACGATCGGGATGTTGAACGCGTCGCACATCTGGACGAAGCGGGCGGCCTTCTCGGACGCCTCGATGTCCAGGACGCCGGCCAGCGACTGCGGCTGGTTGGCGATGATGCCGACCACCCGGCCGTCGAAGCGGGTCAGCGCACAGATGATGTTGGTGGCCCAGCGCTCGTGGACCTCCAGGTACTCGCCGTCGTCGACGATCTCCTCGATGACCTTGCGCATGTCGTACGGCCGGTTGCCGTCCGCCGGGACGAGGTCGAGCAGGGTCTCGCAGCTGCGGTCGGCGGGGTCCTCGCTTGCCACCGCCGGCGGGTTCTCCCGGTTGTTGGCCGGCAGCAGCGACAGCAGGTAGCGGACCTCTTCGAGGCAGGTGACCTCGTCGTCGTAGGCGAAGTGCGCCACCCCGGAGGTCTCGGCGTGCACGTCGGCACCGCCCAGACCGTTCTGGGTGATCTCCTCACCGGTGACCGCGCGGACCACGTCCGGGCCGGTGATGAACATCTGCGAGGTGTCCCGGACCATGAACACGAAGTCCGTCAGCGCCGGCGAGTAGGCCGCGCCACCGGCGCACGGGCCGAGCATGACGCTTATCTGCGGGATGACGCCCGACGCCTTGGTGTTGCGCTGGAAGATGCCGCCGTAACCGGCGAGCGCGGACACGCCCTCCTGGATGCGGGCCCCGGCACCGTCGTTCAACGAGACCAACGGAGCACCGGCCTGGATGGCCATGTCCATGATCTTGTGGATCTTGGTAGCGTGCGCCTCGCCCAGCGCGCCGCCGAAGATCCGGAAGTCGTGCGCGTAGACGAAGACGGTCCGGCCGTGGACCGTGCCCCAACCCGTGATCACACCGTCCGTGTACGGCTTCTTGGCCTCCAGGCCGAAACCGGTGGCGCGGTGCCGGCGCAGCGGCTCGACCTCGTTGAAGGAACCCTCGTCCAGCAGCAGGTCGATCCGCTCGCGGGCGGTGAGCTTGCCCTTGGCACGCTGCGCTTCGGTGGCTCGCTCGCTGGGGCCTCGCCGCACCTGCTCACGGATCGCGTGCAGTTCGGCGACGCGCCCGCGGGCATCGTTGGCGCCGGCGGGCACATCTTCGACAGTGGTCATGTATCGACGGTACGTGGGCGAGGGCCCGCACACCGATGTCGGTTTCGTACAACGTCGAGCGCGATTTCGTGGGCAGGCGGTACAGAACCGCGCTGCACGCGGCGCGACTGCTGGGCCGTGGCGGGGTGGACGCGGTGTCCAGCGTCTGTGCGGTGCCGACAAACGCCACCCGGGTGACGGTGTGTCGTCCGATGGTTTGCGGCGGGCCGGGCCGGTCAGCGCAGCAGCACGGTGCAGGTCAGCGTGGCGCAGGCGGTGCCGGGGTCCAGCCGCAGGTGGAGGGCGTCGTCGGCGGCCAGGACGGTGACGTCCGGGTCGTGGCGCAGGACCGCGCGGACCGGCCGGGACCAGATGAGTTCCAGGGGGTCGCCGGTGCGGGTGGGGGCCGCGGCGCACACGGTTGCGGTCCTGTCGTGCCGGCCGGGGGTGCGCCGTTCGCGAACCAGGACGCTGGCCGGGCCGTCGGCGGTGAGCGGGCCCGCGGTGCCGGCCCGCCAGAAGTTGGCGGCGGTTACGCCGAGCGGGTCCACGGCGATCGCCTGGCGGTCGGCGTCGTTGGCGAGGACCCTCAGCCAGTGCCGGTCGGCGGCGCGGGCGGCGAGGGCGCGGCGGGTGGCGCCCGGCATCAGGAGGTAGGCGTGGGCGGCGTCGGTGGGGTCGGTGCCGTGGTCGTGCCAGAGGGTGACGTAGCGGCGGGTGTAGGGGGTGGTGGTGGAGGTGGTGTTGATGTCGGACCAGTGGCCGGTGCGGTCCTCGCGGAGTAGCTGGAGGGCGGCGCCGCCGGGGAAGACGTAGCCGCCGTGGCCGGCGAGGTGGGCCCAGTGGGCGCGCCGGCGGACGGTGCGGCGGCCGGGGGCGGTGGGCTGGGGCGTCCCGTCGACGGTGAGGGTGGCGGTGCCGCGCTCGCCCAGGTTGCGGTTGTCGACGACGGTTTCGACGGGGACGCCGTCGCGGGCGGTGATGCCGGCGCCGAGGCAGACCACGCAGTCGGCGAGGGCGAACCAGGACTTGCGGGCGGTGAGGGTGGAGGCGAGGCCGCGCAGGTCCTGGCCGACGGCGGCGTAGGTGCCGTCGGTGGTGCCGCCGACCCAGCGGGCGGCGGGTTTGGGTTCGCCCCAGCCGCCGCCCTCGTTGTCGGCCAGCCGTCGGGTGGAGACGGTGGTGCCGGGGAGGCGGTAGGGGTCGACGGTGGGCCAGAAGGCGTCGGTGTACTGGTCGCCCGCCCGGCCCGCGGGCCACCAGTAGAGCATTCCGGCGCCGGTGTGCCAGCCGCGCCGGTTCTCGCCGTTGCCGTTCTCGTAGTAGGTGATGCGGTCAGAGGCCATGGCCAGGGCGGCGGTGAAGCCGGGGCGGCGGTGGACGGCGCGGTCCATGGCGGGGAAGAGGCGGTGGCCGACGGGTTCGGGGGCGGCGGGTGCGGGGCCGGCGTCGATGGCGGCGAGGCGGGCGAGGTCGGCGACGGCGTACTGCCGGTCGGTGAGCACCGGCAGGGTGCGGTCGCGGACGATCCAGCCCTTGATCATGGCGTGCCAGCGGTCACGTTCGGCGCTGCCGGCGCCCTCGGCGAGCAGCGCGACGGCGGCGATCAGGGCGTGGCCGTGGTAGTGGTCGCTGCGCAGCACGTGGCGTGCGTCGCCGCGGAGGTGGCCGCGGCTGATGGCGCGGCCGTTGACGCTGTCCATCATCAGGCCGTCGTGGAGCAGCGGGGCGTAGGCGTCCTCGACGCTGTCGAGGACGATCTGCCGACGGGGGTCGGTGACCTCCCAGGCGGAGCCGCGCAGCAGGGTGAAGAGACGGCCGAGGCCGTCGAGCAGGACGGCGCCGTAGGTGCCGGAGTAGGCGACCCAGGTGTGCTGGACGAAGGAGCCGTCGGCGTAGAGGCCGTCGCCCCGGGTGACGTACGGGAAGACCGGGGAGAGGGCGTCGCGGGCCAGGGCGATCTTGGCGGGGGCGCGGCCGAGGACGCCGCGGAGGGCCACGACGCGGCAGAGGTCGACGCGGTTGGCGCCGGTGCTGGTGCCGGTGTACGGGCCGAGGGCGCGGTCGGGGACGAAGTGGTCGACGGCGGCGAGGCAGCGGGCGCGGAGGTCGTCGCCGGCGCCGCCGGGGAGGTGTTCGTCGAGGACGGCGAGGGTGTCGAGGAGGAGCTTGGGGCTGCCGATCTGCCATTCCCACCAGTTGCCGTAGGGGGTGGTGGCGGGGTGGTAGACGGTGCGGTCGAGGTGGTCGAGGCCGGTGCGGACGGCGGTGGCGAGGTCCGGGTCGCCGGTGCGGCCGGTCCCGGGCTGGGCGTGCGCGAGGGCCATGGTGGCGAGCCGGTCGTAGCTGCGGGTGATGCCGGAGGGCGGGTCGTAGGGGCTGTCGGGCCACAGCGAGTCGGCGGCGGGGGCCAGGGTGCGCTGGTAGCGGGTGGCCAGGTCGCCGGTCTCGCGGAGGGCGGTGGCGTAGGGGGCGGCGCCCGGGTCGTAGCCGGTGCCGAGGGCGAGGTCGCACCAGCGGCGGCGGAGCGTGGTGAAGGGGTCGCCGGGGGCGGCGCTGGTGGTGTGGGGGGCGGCCGCGGCGGGGGTGCGGCCGGCCTGTGCGCCCAGGGCGAGCGCCATGGCGCTCGCGCCGGAGGCGGTGAGGAAGCCCCGGCGCGACCAGGGGGGCGGGGCGGCTGCGGGCGACATGGTCGCTCCTCTCCGTGGCGTCAACTGGGCGGTGGCGCTGCGCACTTGGGAGTTCCCGATGGTCTAGCACGGGGGCGCACGGGGCGGCAATGACCGCGCCGGGGCGCGACGTCGACACCCATTCGGGGGAACCCTGACGGAGAACGGTTGAAAGTTGAACGAGATCCCGCTACCGTGAATCTCGTTGAACGTTAAACCAAGTCGACGATGGGGTCGGCTCGACGCGTTCGACGACCGGCGGCACGCGCCGCCCGCCCCTCCCCCGCTCCGTCCCCGAGGAGAACCCCATGTCGCTGTTCCGCAAGCGCCCCACCGCCCCCGCACCCGCCGCCGCCCCCGCCGCCGTCCTGGACGTGGACCCCGCACTGGCCGCCCTGACCGGCGACTACACCATCGACCCGGCCCACAGCAGCATCGGCTTCACCGTCCGGCACGCGATGGTCACCAACGTCCGCGGTTCCTTCGGCGAGCACGAGGGCGTACTGACGCTGGACGGCAGCAACCCGGCCGCGTCCACCGCCCACATCGACGTCAAGATCGCCAGCATCGACACCGGCATCGGCGACCGCGACGGGCACCTCAAGAGCCCCGACTTCTTCGACGCCGAGCAGTTCCCCCTGATGTCCTTCCGCTCCAGCGCCGTCGAGCAACTGGACGCCGAGACCTACCGCATCACCGGCGACCTCACGATCAAGGACGTCACCCGCCCGCTCGCCATCGACCTGGCGTTCAACGGCGCGGCCACCGACGTCTACGGCGCCCAGCGCGTCGGCTTCGAGGGCAACGCCGAGATCCTGCGCTCCGAGTGGGGCCTGACCTGGAACGCGGCGCTGGAGACCGGCGGCGTAATGGTCAGCGACAAGGTCAAGCTGACGTTCGACATCTCGGCGGTGAAGGCGGGCTGAGGGGGTGGGGGTGGTTGGAGGGGATGGGCCTCGGCCGCATTCCGGGCAGGGCCCCTCCCTCTCCCCAACCGGAGGAATCCCCACCCCCAAGGAGACCAGAGCAAGCCCCCACCCCCGGTGGGCTCCCACCCGCGCGGCCAGGCCCCTCCCCCACCTCCACCGCGCATGCGGCGAAGGTAGCCCTCCGCGCCGTTCCTCGCCGGCGCCTGTGGACAACCGTGGCCCGCGGGCGCGCGACGAGGGGGGCCGGTCAGTCCTGGGGCTCGACTCCGGCCCGCAGCAGCCCGTAGGCGTAGGCGTCGTCCAGTGCCTGCCAGGACGCCGCGATGACGTTCTCGGCGACGCCGACGGTGGACCATTCGCCGCGGCCGTCGCTGGTGGAGACCAGGACCCGGGTGATCGAGCCGGTGCCCAGGGCGCCCTCCAGGATGCGGACCTTGTAGTCCACCAGTTCCATCGTGGCGAGTTGCGGGTAGATCCGCTCCAGGGCGACCCGCAGCGCCCGGTCCAGCGCGTTGACCGGGCCGTTGCCCTCGGCGGTGGCCACGATCCGCTCGCCCTTGGCCCAGAGCTTCACGGTCGCCTCGTTGGCGTGGGTGCCGTCCGGGCGGTCCTCGACGATCGCGCGCCAGGACTCGACGGTGAAGTAGCGCAGCTGCTTGCCGCCCGCTTCTTCGCGGAGCAGCAGCTCGAACGAGGCGTCCGCGGCCTCGTAGGTGTAGCCCGCCAGTTCCCGTTCCTTGACCCGCGCGACGACCCGGCCGACCAGTTCGCGGTCGTCGCTCAGGTCGATCCCGAGTTCCTTGCCCTTGAGCTCGATGGAGGCGCGGCCGGCCATGTCGGAGACCAGCATCCGCATGGTGTTGCCGACCAGGGCGGGGTCGATGTGCTGGTAGAGGTCCGGGTCCACCTTGATCGCGGAGGCGTGCAGTCCGGCCTTGTGGGCGAACGCGGAGACCCCGACGTAGGGCTGGTGGGTGGACGGGGTGAGGTTGACGACCTCGGCGATGGCGTGCGAGATGCGGGTGGTCTCGGTGAGCTTGCCGGGCGGCAGCACCTGCCGGCCGTACTTCAGCTCCAGGGCGGCGACGACCGGGAAGAGGTTGGAGTTGCCGACGCGTTCGCCGTAGCCGTTGGCGGTGCACTGGACGTGGGTGGCACCGGCGTCGACCGCGGCCAGGGTGTTGGCGACGGCGCAGCCGGTGTCGTCCTGGGCGTGGATGCCGAGTCGGGCGCCGGTGTCGGCGAGGACGGTGCGGACGACCGCGGTCACCTGTGCCGGGAGCATCCCGCCGTTGGTGTCGCAGAGCACGACGACGTCGGCGCCGGCGTCGCTGGCGGTGCGCACGACCTGCTTGGCGTAGGCCGGGTCCAGGGCGTAGCCGTCGAAGAAGTGCTCGCAGTCGAGGAAGACCCGGCGGCCGTGGGAGCGCAGGTGCGCGACGGTGTCGCGGACCATGGCGAGGTTCTCCTCGGGCGTGGTGCGCAGCGCCAGTTCGACGTGGCCGAGGTGGGACTTGGCGACGAGGGTGATGACCGGGGCCTGCGAGTCCAGCAGTGCGGCGACCTGGGGGTCGTCCTCGACCCGGACGCCGGCCTTGCGGGTGGCGCCGAAGGCGACCAGTTGGGCGTGTTGGAGGTCGAGTTCGGCGCGGGCGCGTTGGAAGAACTCGGTGTCCCGCGGGTTGGCGCCCGGCCAGCCGCCCTCGATGAAGCCGACGCCGTAGTCGTCCAGGTGCCGGGCGAGGGTCAGCTTGTCGGCGACGGTCAGGTTGATGCCCTCGCGCTGTGCGCCGTCGCGCAGCGTGGTGTCGAAAACGTGGAAGTCGTCGGAGACGGCGGCTTCGGGTGCGTCCGTCATGCTGGTCTGGCTCCTGTCGGGTCTCGGTCTACCGGAATGCCCGGTTCCACCGTCCCTCCATGATCCCGCGCGCTGCGCTCCCGGCGTCGGGTGGGTCCGGGAAACGAAAAGACCCCTCGCGGGTGCGAGAGGTCTGCGCGCGGGTCTGGGACGACGATGGCCGCACCGTACGGGGGTCGTACGGGCGGTCACTGCGGACCGGCGCGCCTGCTGCCAATAATCATGGCGAACGTGAGCACGGGGGCAGTCTGGCACACGACCGCCCCCGTGCCCCGGTCCGTCTCAGGATGCGAGCACGCGGTCCGTGGTGCCGTCGCCGGCGTCCCTGCCGAGCCGTTGCAGGTCGATGGTGCGGGTCTCGCGCATGGTCAGGTAGACGATCAGGGAGACCGCCGCGCAGCCGGAGACGTACCAGTAGAAGCCGGACTCGATGCCGCCGTTCTTGAACCAGAGGGCGACGTACTCGGCGGTGCCTCCGAAGAGCGCGTTGGCGATGGCGTACGGCAGGGCGACGCCCAGGGCGCGGATGCCGGTGGGGAAGAGTTCGGCCTTCACGCAGGCGTTGATCGAGGTGTAGCCGGTGACCACGACCAGGGCCAGCATGGACAGGCCGAGCGCCGGCCAGAAGGAGCCGGCGTGCTTGAGCAGCGTCATGATCGGCACGGTGAGGAAGGTCGAGCCGATCGCGAAGGTGATGAGCAGCGGGCGGCGGCCGATCCGGTCCGAGAGCCGGCCGGCCAGCGGCTGGAGGCACATGAAGAGGAACAGTGCGCAGAAGCTGACCAGGGAGGCGGTGGGCTTGGACAGGCCGGCGGTGCCGGAGAGGTACTTGGTGAGGTAGGTGGTGTACGTGTAGTAGGCGACGGTGCCGCCCATGGTGAGGGCGATGACGAGGAACGCCTCGCGCCTGTGGGCCCACAGGGCCTTCATGGTGCCGCGGTCGGGGTCGGTCTGGGCGTGGTCGTCGTCGGCGTAGACGTCGGTCTCCAGCATATTGCGGCGCAGGTAGAAGACGATGCCGGCGCCGAGTGCGCCGACGATGAAGGGGATGCGCCAGGCCCAGCTGTGCAGTGCCTGTTCGGACATGCTGCGCTGGAGGATGATCTGCAGGCCCAGGCCCAGCAGTTGGCCGGCGGTCATCGACACGTACTGGAAGCTGGAGGCGAAGCCGCGGCGGTCGGGGGCGGAGGCTTCGGTGAGGTAGGTGGCGCTGGCGGCGTACTCGCCGCCGACGGAGAGGCCCTGGAGCATCCGGGCCACGAGGAGCACGGCGATGCCGCCGTAGCCGGCGACCGCGTAGGTCGGGGCGACGGCGATGAGGACGGCCGAGGCGGACATCAGGGTCACGGTCAGGGTGAGCGCGGCCTTGCGTCCCCGGCGGTCACCGACCCGGCCGAGCAGCCAGCCGCCGACCGGGCGCATGAAGAAGCCGACGGCGAAGATCCCCATGGTGTTCATGAGGTTGGCGGTGTCGTTCCCCTTGGGGAAGAACGCGTCGGCGAAGTACACCGCGAAGCTGGCGTAGACGAACCAGTCGAACCACTCGACCATGTTGCCGGCGGAGCCGACCCAGATCTTCTTCCATTGCTCTCGTCCCATAGCCGATCACGGTCGCCGAGAGCGGCGTGCTGGGCAAGGGTCGGGGCGGCAACGATCGCGCGTACTTGCGTGCGTTGTGGTCACGGGCGCGGGGCGTCAACGGCCGGGCGGGTGGTGGGTCGGTCGGGCCGGGTGGTGGGTCGGTCGGGGCGGTCAGTCCGTCGGCGGGGTGAGTCCTTCGTCGAGGAACTGGCGGACCTCGCGGCCCACCTGGGCGCGGTCGGTGCCGGGGAGGCCGACGACGAGGTGGGTGCCGAAGCCGTCGAGGAGGGCGCGGGTGCGGGTGGCGAAGCGTTCCGCGTCGACGGCCCGGAACTCGCCCTTGGAGGCGCCCTCGACGAGGAGGGCGACCAGGTCGCGGTGCCAGGCGAGCTCCAGGTCGAGTTGGCGTTCGCGGGTCTCGTCGTCGGCGTTCTGGGAGCGGACCCAGACCTCCAGCCACAGCGTCCAGCGGGGGTCGCGGTGGCCTACGGGGAGGTAGAGGTCGACGAGGGCGTCCAGGCGCTCGCGGACGGGGCCGCGGCGGGCGAGGGCGGCTCGGCGTTCGGCGCCGAGCTGCTCCTCGCTCCACTGGAGGGTCTGTAGCAGCAGTTCGTCCTTGGTACCGAAGTAGTAGAGGATGTGGCCGCTGCTCATGCCGACCTCGCGGCCCAGTCCCGCCATGGTGAGCCGGTCCAGTCCCTCGGCGGCGATGGTGGCCATCGCCGCGGCCAGCACCTGTTCGCGCGGCTGGCTGAGCCGCCGCCGGGGGCGGCGTACGGGTCCGGGCACGGGGGCCTCCGGGGTAGGGACGGGCGGTGGGTCAGAGGTGCCTCAGACCTTTGGTTGCTGCTGGGTGATGCAGTGGATGCCGCCACCCGCTGCGAAGATCGTACGGGCGTCCACCAGGGTGACGGTGCGGCCGGGGAACAGCCGGCGGAAGATCGCGGCCGCTTCCTCGTCGCGCGGGTCGTCGAAGGCGCACAGGACGATGCCGTCGTTGCACTGCAGGTGGTTGATGTAGGAGTAGTCGACGAGTTCGCCGTCCTCCTTGATGACGGTGGGGGCCGGGACCTCCACCACCTCCAACTGGCGGCCCCGGGCGTCGGTGGACGCGCGCAGTGCCTTGACGATCTCGTTGCAGATCGCGTGGTCGGGGTGGTCGGGGTTGGGCTGGGTGTGGACCATCACCACGCCGGGGCGGGCGAAGGCGGCGACGATGTCCACGTGGCCGCGGGTGCCGAACTGGCCGTAGTCGGCGTAGAGGCCGCGGGGCAGCCAGATGGCCTTGGTGGTGCCGAGGTGGGCGTGGATCTCGGCCTCGACCTCTTCCTTGGTGCGGCCGGGGTTGCGGCCCGGGTCGAGCTGCACGGTTTCGGTGAGGAGCACGGTGCCCTCGCCGTCGACGTGGATGCCGCCGCCCTCGTTGACGAGTGAGGTGGCGTAGCGGCGGGCGCCGGCGAGGTCGGAGACCTGTTCGGCTATCTTCGCGTCGCGGTTCCAGGCGGCCCATTCCTGGGCGCCCCAGCCGTTGAACACCCAGTCCACGGCGGCGAGTTCGCCCTGGTCGTTGGTGAGGAAGGTGGGGCCGATGTCGCGCATCCAGGCGTCGTCGAGGGGGCGTTCGACCAGGTCGATGTCGTCGCCGAGCAGGGCGCGGGCGCCTTCCAGCTGGCCGGGGCCGGCGACCACGGTGACCGGTTCGTACTGTCGGACGGCGCGGGCGACCGCGGCCCAGGCGGCGCGGGACTCGGCGAGGGTGTCGCCGTCTTCGGTGCCGAAGGTGAAGTTGGGGCCGGGCCAGGCCATCCAGGTGCGCTCGTGCGGGGCCCACTCGGGGGGCATGCGGAAGCCGTCGGCGGCGGGCGTGTTCATACGGGGTCCTCGGTCCTCGGGTGGTGTGCGCGGGGGTCGCGGAGCGGAAGGTGGTGGGCGGGGCCGTGTACCGGTGCGTCTGTAACAGTGTTACGGAGTGGGTGGTACGGCGGCCCCGGGCGTGGTCGGCGGAGTCTCGTCGGTGCGGGCCGGGCTGCGGCGGGCGCGTCAGAGGAAGTAGAGCCTGGACAGGGAGACGGTGTCGGCGGGTTCGGAGCGCATGGGGTCGCCGTCGAGGGTGACCAGTCCGGTGCGTTCATCGACTTGGACGTCGCCGACCCGGGCGTTGTGGATGAGGTTGCGGGGGCCGATGCCGCGGGTGCCGCGGACCGCGACGCGGCGGCGGCGGGTGGGCATGCCGTCGTTGCCCTGCGCGACCGCGGCTCCGGCGACGAAGGCCACCGAGATCTCGGCGGGCGTCGCCCCGTGCGCACCGAACTGCGGCCCCAACACCAACGGTTCACACGTGTCGGTAGCCGCATTGGGATCACCGGTCACGCCGTAGGCCGGGAAACCGGACTTCAGCACCAACTGTGGCTTGGCACCGAAGAACTGCGGTTTCCACAACACCACGTCCGCCATCTTGCCGACCTCGATCGACCCGATCTCATGCGACAGACCGTGCGCGATCGCCGGATTGATCGTCAGCTTCGCGACATACCGCAGAACACGCGCGTTGTCGTCATGTGCGCCGTCGCCGTCCATCGGACCCAACTCGGCCTTCATCTTCCCGGCCATCGCGAAGGTGCGCCGCACCGTCTCACCGGCCCGCCCCATCCCCTGGGCGTCGGAGGAGGTGATGCCGATCGCGCCGAGGTCGTGCAGCACGTCCTCCGCGCCCATGGTGCCGGCCCGAATCCGATCCCGGGCCATCGCCGCGTCACCGGGCAGATCCGTCTTCAGATCATGAACCGACACGATCATGCCGTAGTGCTCGGCCACCGCGTCCCGCCCGAACGGCAGCGTCGGATTGGTCGACGAACCGATCACGTTCGGTACACCGGCCATCTTCAACACGTTCGGCACGTGCCCGCCACCACACCCCTCGATGTGGAAGGCGTGAATGGTCCGCCCGTCCAACACGCGCAGGGTGTCCTCGACCGTCAGGCACTCGTTCAGACCGTCACTGTGCAACGCGACCTGCACGTCGTACTCCTCGGCCACCCGCAACGCGGTGTCCAGAGCCCGGGCGTGCGCACCCATGTCCTCGTGCACCTTGAACCCCAGCGCGCCCCCCTCGGCCAACGCCTCGACCAACGGCGCCTCACCGGACGACGAACCACGGCCCAGAAAGCCGATGTTGACCGGCCAGGCGTCGAAGGCGTTGAACGCGTGCCGCAACGCCCACGGCGAGTTCACCCCGACCCCCCAGACCGGGCCGAACTCCTGCCCGATGATCGTGGTCACGCCGGAAGCCAGCGAAGCCTCCATCACCCGCGGCGACAGCAGGTGCACGTGGGTGTCCACGGCGCCGGCCGTGGCGATCATGCCCTCACCGGAAACGATCGACGTCCCCGTGCCCACCACGACGTCGACCCCGTCGAGCGTGTCGGGATTACCCGCCCGACCGATCGCGTGGATACGACCCTCACGAATCCCGATCGACGTCTTGCGGATGCCCTGCACCGCGTCGATCACCAGGACGTTGCTGATCACGACGTCGCACGTCTCGCGCAGCGACGCGGCCTTCAGATGCATCCCGTCCCGGGCCGTCTTGCCGAAACCGGCCAGGAACTCCTCACCCGGCTTCTGTGAGTCCGACTCGACGCGGACGACCAGCCCGGAGTCGCCCAGGACCACCCGATCACCGGCACGCGGACCGTGAACCGACGCGTACTCGTAAGGGTCGATGCTCGCGCTCACGCCTGCTCCTCCGCTCCCAGGTAGCCACAGGCCACAGCCCGTCGCAGCGCCTCGCGCTTCGCCCCCGGCGCATCCAACGGTCCGTCCACCAGACCCGCGAACCCGATCGCGACCCGCCCACCACCGATCGGCACCAAACCGACCTCCGCCGCACCACCCGGATCAAACCGCACCGACGAACCCGCCGGCACGCACAACCGCATGCCGTAGGCGGCCGCACGATCGAACTCCAACCGCGGGTTGGCCTCGAAGAAGTGGAAGTGCGAGGTGACACTGATCGGCACGACCGCCGTGTTGCGGACGGAGATCACCACTGCGGGTTCGGCCTCCGGATCGGCCGGGCCGGGCAGTACGGCGCCGGGCACGAGCGGCGCCGCGTCGCCGGTCGGTGCGGCGGGTACGGCGCCGATCGGGTCGGTGACCACCGCGAGCCGGGAGCCGTCGTCGAAGACCGCCTCCACGTGCACCTCGGTGACGACGTCGGCCACCCCGGGCAGGACATCCTCGGGGCCCAGCACGCTGCGGGCCGCCTCGATGGCCTGAGCGAGGCGGCGCCCGTCCCGCGCCGCCTCGCAGACTGTGTCCGCGATCAACGCGGTCGCCTCGGGGACGTTGAGCTTCAGGCCGCGGGCCCGGCGCGCCCGTGCCAGTTCGGCCGCGCCGAACAGCAACAGTCGGTCGCGTTCCGTGGGGGTGAGCCGCATCCTGTCACTTCCTCCCGCTCGATTTGAGCATCACTCTAACTTGGAATTCATCGTTCCGAAAGCATTGACCTAGGCAGCACCCGTGCTTCATATTGAGCGTCGCTCTAGAAGATGGCTTGAACTGATCGTCTTTAGAGCATCACTCAAATGATCTCGCACCAGCGAGCCCGCGCTTCGTAGACACCACCGAACGAAGCTCTTGTCCACGACGGAGCACCGCGCCCAGCACCGCTTCTCACACCTGTTCCGGCCTCTCAGGGGAGCCTCATGCCGATAGAACAACGCGGAGTCGACACGATCCCGGACGAGGAACGCACCAGTAGGCCTCGCGACCTCGTCTCCATCCTTCTCGGCTCGAACCTCGCACTCGGCGTTGTGATCTTCGGCTGGCTACCGGTCTCCTTCGGCCTCGACTTCTGGGGCTCGGTGAGCTCCTTGGCCGCCGGCACCCTGGTCGGCGCGCTGCTGACCGCACCGCTCGCCCTGGTCTCGCTGCGCAGCGCGACCAACCTCTCCACCAGCAGCGGCGCCTTCTTCGGCGTCCGCGGCCGCCTCATCGGCTCGGTGATCGGCCTACTGCTCTCGCTCGGCTACACCGCACTGACCCTCTGGGTCGGCGGAGACGCCATGGTCGGCTGTCTGCACCGCCTCATCGGCCTGCCCGCCGACGGGGCGGCGTACACGATCGTCTACGCGGTGCTGGCCGCCGCCACCGCCATCGGCGCGGTCTACGGCTACAAGGTGCTGCTGCGGCTCAGCAAGGTGCTCTCGGTCGGCCTGACGATCCTGCTGGTGATCGGCGTCTTCGCCTTCGCGCACCACTTCAGCACCGGATCGATCCCCGGCGTCCACTACGCGCTGGGCGGCTACTGGCAGACCTGGCTGCTCTCCGCGGTCTCCGCCGGCCTGAGCGGCCCGATCGCCTTCATCACCCTGCTCGGCGACTACAGCCGCTACATCTCCCCCCGCCGGCACCGCTCCAAGGCGGTCTTCGGCGCCACCTACATAGGTCTGGTCCTCGGTCTGCTGGTGCCGCAGCTGTTCGGCACGTTCAGCGCGCTCGCGGTCGGCGCCGGCTCCGACTACGCCGGGCCGCTGGTCGCCGGCGCACCCCTGTGGTACCTGGTCTTCCTGCTGCTGAACGCCTCCGCCGGCTCGGCCGGCAACTCCGGCCTGATGCTCTACAGCATGGGCCTGGACCTGGACGCGATCCTGCCGCGCGCCACCCGCACCCAGGCCACCTACGTCGTCGCCGCGCTCTCCACCGCGCTCGTCTACGTCGGCCACTTCCTGTGGGACGCGCAGAACGCGATGACCGCCTTCGTGCTGCTGATGACCGCCATCGGCACTCCGTGGGCGGTCATCACCGTGATCGGGTTCGTCCGCTGCCGCGGCGTCTACGACCCGGACTCGCTCCAGGTCTACAACCGCGGCACGGTCGGCGGCGTGTACTGGTTCAAGGCCGGCTGGAACGTCCAGGCCACCCTCGCCTGGGCCCTGGGCTCCGCGGTCGGCCTGCTGGCCGTGGGCTCCCCCTACGAGGGGCCGCTGCTGAAGTACACCGGCGGGATCGACATGAGCTTCCTACTGGCCGCCGCCACCGCCGCGCTCGTCTACCTGCTGCTCATCGCCCGGCAGCCGCGCCCGGACCCGCCGCTGCGCGCAGCCGCGGCCACCGCGCCGCCCGCCGCCGCGGAGACGCCCACCAAGGTCGGCTGACCACCGCCCGCGACGCGCGGCGCATCGACGAAGGCCGCCCCGGCACGATGCCGGGGCGGCCTTGCCGTGCGTACGGACCAGGGGCCCACGCGTCAGCCGATGGAGTGCATCCAGCCGTGCTCGTCGGCGGTCACCCCGCGCTGGATGTCCAGCAGCGCCTCGCGCAGCTTCAGCGTGACCTTGCCCGGCTCGCCGCCGGACTGGGTCCACTCGACGCCCTCGCGCTTGACCGTGCCGACCGGCGTGATCACCGCGGCGGTGCCGCAGGCGAACACCTCGGTGAGCGTGCCGTTGGCGGAGTCGTTCTGCCACTGGTCGATGGAGACCCGCCCCTCCTCCGACTCGAAGCCCAGGTCGCGGGCGACGGAGAGCAGGGAGTCACGGGTGACGCCGGCGAGCAGCGAACCGGTCAGCTTCGGGGTGACGATCACCGGCTTCTCGTTGTCCGCAGCGCCGTAGACGAAGTAGAGGTTCATCCCGCCGAGCTCCTCGACCCAGGTGTGCTCCACCGCGTCGAGGTAGGCGACCTGGTCGCAGCCGCGCGCCGCGGCCTCGGCCTGGGCGAGCAGCGACGCGGCGTAGTTGCCGCCGGTCTTGGCGTCGCCCATGCCGCCGGGGACGGCCCGCACCCGGTCCTCGGACAGCCAGATGGAGACCGGCTTGACGCCGCCGGGGAAGTACGCGCCGGCCGGCGAGGCGATCACGACGAAGAGGTACTCGCTGGCGGGCTTGACGCCCAGCCCCACCTCGGTGGCGATCATGAAGGGGCGCAGGTACAGCGACTCCTCGCCGCCGTGCGCCGGCACCCAGTCCTTGTCCTGCCGGACCAGCAGGTCGCAGGCCTCGATGAAGGTCTCGACCGGCAGCTCGGGCATGGCCAGCCGGCGGGCGGACGCCTGGAAGCGGCGGGCGTTGGCGTCCGGGCGGAAAGTGGCGACGCTGCCGTCGGGCTGGCGGTACGCCTTGAGGCCCTCGAAGATCTCCTGCGCGTAGTGCAGGACGTTGGTCGCCGGGTCGAGGGAGAGCGGCCCGTAGGGCACGAGCTGCCCGTCGTGCCAGCCCCGGCCCTCGGTCCACTTGATCGTCACCATGTGGTCGGTGAAGTGGCGGCCGAAGCCCGGGGCGGCCAGGATCTGCTCCCGCTCCGCCGCGGGCAGCGGGTGCGAGGAGGGCTTGAGCTCGATCGTCGGCGTCGTCATGTATGCGTGTCCTTCACTGCGGTGGTCCGATGCCTGGGGGCGCTCCCCCACCAGCGTGCGCTGCGGAGGGTCACCGGCCCAGCCCTACGGCCGGGGGTCGGGGAGGTCGCCCGCTCACGGCACCAGGGGTTGGGAGCGGCCGCGCGCACTGTGGGTAGTCGGTCGTACCGGTCGTTACTGGGACGTCCGACTTTCCCGCCGCACGGCGGCCCCTCGTCCGATTATCGCTCGCGGGTGTCCGCCGTCGGAACCGGTGTGCGCGGCCCGCGTCAGATGGTGGCATCCAACCCGCCGGTAGCCCAGACGGGGTCAATGCGGACAGCGCCGGACCGTGGACCGGCCCGGCGCTGGGGTGCTGCTGGTGCGTCGGGCGTCAGCCCGCTACGCGTGCGGCGATGGCGTCGCCGATCGCGTCGGTGGTGCGGGCCGCACCGTCCCGGGCCTCCAGGTCGGTGGCCACCTCCGCCTCGATGCGGGCGGCCTGCTCCTCGAAGCCGAGGTGGCGCAGCAGCAGCGCGACGGAGAGGATCGTGGCGGTCGGGTCGGCCTTGCCGGTGCCCGCGATGTCCGGTGCGGAGCCGTGGACGGGCTCGAACATCGACGGGAAGTCGCCGGTGGGGTTGATGTTCCCGGAGGCGGCCAGGCCGATGCCGCCGGTGACGGCCGCGGCGAGGTCGGTGAGGATGTCGCCGAAGAGGTTGTCGGTGACGATCACGTCGAACCGCTCGGGCTGGGTGACCAGGAAGATCGTCGCCGCGTCGACGTGCAGGTAGTCGGTGGTGACGTCGGGGTACTCCTGGCCGACCCGGTCGAAGATCTTCTTCCACATGTGGCCGGCGTAGACCAGGACGTTGTTCTTGTGGACCAGCGTCAGCTTCTTGCGGGGCCGGGCGTTGGCCCGCTCGTAGGCGTCGCGGACGACCCGCTCCACGCCGTAGGCGGTGTTCACGCTGACCTCGGTGGCGACCTCGGCCGGGGTGCCGGTGCGCAGGCTGCCGCCGTTGCCGGTGTACGGGCCCTCGGTGCCCTCGCGGACGACGACGAAGTCGATGTCGGGGCGGCCGGCGAGCGGGGTCGCGGTGTTCGGGAACAGCTTCGAGGGGCGCAGGTTGACGAAGTGGTCGAAGGCGAAGCGGAGTTTGAGCAGCAGCCCGCGCTCCAGGACGCCGGACGGCACCGTCGGGTCGCCGATCGCGCCGAGCAGGATCGCGTCGTGCTGCTTGAGCGCCTCCAGCTCCGCGTCCGGCAGGGTCTCGCCGGTCCGGTGCCAGCGCTTGGCCCCGAGGTCGTATTCCTTGGTTTCCAGCTTGACGTCCTGCGGGAGGACCGCGGTCAGGACCTTCAGGCCCTGCGCCACGACTTCCTGGCCGATACCGTCACCGGGGATCACTGCGAGGCGAATGCTGCGAGACATGCCTGGACCCTACTCTCCGTCCCAGTGATTGACACGTAACGTCCGACATGCGGACATCGTCGCCTGGTGCACGAGCAGCGGCCATCCCGCGTTCACCCCGGCGCCGCACGACCGTCGGCCGGCACTGTGAGATTCGGCCACATGACTGCACATCCCCGGGGGGAGCGCCCGCTGCCCTCGCACACCCCCCGCGTCGGCATACCGGAGCAGCTCGCGGCCCGGATGACGATGCCCGAGCAACACGAGTACCTCCGCACCAAGCTGACCCGCCGGGGGCTGCTGCGCAGCTCCGCGGTGACCGCCGGCATGGTCGCCGGGGGCGGCCTGCTCGCCGCGCCCGCCGCGCAGGCCGCCGGGCCGGTGCTGCTGTCCGCGCCCGCCACCACCGCCGTCGACGGTCACCTGGTGGCCCCGTTCGGCCGTCACCTCGCCTTCGGCGCGGACCCGCGGAGCCAGATGCGCATCGGCTGGCAGGTGCCGTTCGCGGTCAAGCGGCCGTACCTGAGGGTCGGCGTCAAGCCGTGGGACCTGGGCCGCAAGGTGCCGGCCGAGGTGCGCCACCTGCACACCCCGTCGCTGTCGGCCAAGCTGCCGGCGGTCGACCAGTTCTACCTGCACGCCGCGCTCGACGGCCTGCGCCCGGGGACCACGTACTACTACGGCGTCGGCCACGACGGTTTCGACCCGGCCGATCCGCGTCACTTCTCCACCGTCGGCACCTTCCGCACCGCGCCGGCGCGCGCCGAGAAGTTCGTCTTCACCGCCTTCGGTGACCAGGGCGTCAGCTACCACGCCCTCGCCAACGACCAGTTGATCCTGGGCCAGAACCCGTCGTTCCACCTGCACGCGGGCGACATCTGCTACGCCGACCCGGACGGCCAGGGATCCGAGCACGACACCTACGACGCCCGCGCCTGGGACCAGTTCCTCGCCCAGACGGAGACCGTCGCGAAGTCGGTGCCGTGGATGGTGACCACCGGCAACCACGACATGGAGGCGTGGTACTCGCCCAACGGCTACGGCGGCCAGTCCGCCCGCTGGTCGCTGCCGACCAACGGCCCGGACCCGGAGCGGGCGCCCGGCATCTACTCGTTCACCTACGGCAACGTCGCCGTCGTCGCCCTGGACGCCAACGACGTCTCCTACGAGATCCCGGCGAACGCGGGCTACACGCAGGGCCGGCAGACCCGCTGGCTGGACCGCCGGCTCGGTGAGCTCCGGGCCACCGTCGGCATCGACTTCGTGGTGGTCTTCTTCCACCACTGCGCGTTCTCCACCACCAACTCGCACGCCTCCGAGGGCGGGGTCCGCGACGCCTGGCTGCCGCTCTTCGAGAAGCACCAGGTGGACCTGGTGGTCAACGGCCACAACCACGTCTACGAGCGCACCGACGCCATCAAGGGCGGTCGGGTCGCGAAGCGGGTCCCGATCGGGGAGACCGTGGACGCCGCGCACGAGGGCATCGTGTACGTGACGGCCGGCGGGGCCGGGAAGTCGCTCTACGACTTCCCCGTGCCGGACAGCTACGAGGGCCACGTCAAGGACCTGGACCACGTGGACACCTACCACTGGGTCAAGGGCCGGGCGAAGGCCAAGGAGACCGTCGAGTGGTCCCGGGTCCGCTACACCGGCTACTCGTTCCTCGCCGTCGAGGTCACCCCGGGCGCCCGTCCCCGGATGGCGGTCACCGCCCTCGCCGAGTCGGGCGAGCGCGTCGATCACTTCGAGGTGACCCGCTCCCGCCGCCGGAGCTGACCGCCCGCACCGCCGCGCCAGGGGCGCCCGGGACCACGGTCCCGGGCGCCTTCGTGCGTGTGCGGGGTGGGCGCTGCTCAGTGACCGGTGGAGCCGCCGTTGTCCCGGCGGTCGAGCGCGCGCTGGAGGGCGGCCGCGGCGTTGCGGCGGTCGGCGTCGTTGATCTGACGGGAGGAGTGACGGGTCCTGCGGACGGTGGTGTCGGCCATGATGCGCGTCTCCCATGCCAAAGCCCCGAGAACGGTCGGGTGCGTCGATGAAGAGGGGTGGGTGGTGCGAGTGGCCGGAAGGGCGGGGGCCCCGGCGCCGCAGGGGTCACCTGCGCGGGCGCACCGGGCCGCATCCGCATTCGCTGGTGGAGCGATACGTTCGGCTCCTACAAAGCTAGGACAGCCCGGCCGTGATGTCTGCACAATTACTTGGGCTTCCTACTATTTGAGACGGCGATCATGAACGGGCCGGGTCCGGACGCGGTCCGGCGCCGCCCACGGCCGCGGCCCGGCACCCCTGGAAGGGGCACCGGGCCGCGGGCGGGCAGGGGGCGTCAGCCCATGTGCGGGTAGCGGTAGTCGGTCGGCGGGACCAGGGTCTCCTTGATGGAGCGGGTGGAGGTCCAGCGCATCAGGTTCTGCTTGGCGCCGGCCTTGTCGTTGGTGCCGGAGGCGCGGCCGCCGCCGAACGGCTGCTGGCCGACCACGGCGCCGGTGGGCTTGTCGTTGATGTAGAAGTTGCCGGCCGCGAAGCGCAGCTTCTCGCAGGTGGCGGCGGCGGCCGCGCGGTCCTGGGCGATCACGGCGCCGGTCAGGCCGTAGGCCGAGGCGGACTCCATCTGGTCGAGCATGGCCTCGTAGCCGCCCTCGGTGGAGTCGTCGTAGACGTAGACGCCGAGGATCGGGCCGAAGTACTCGTCCTTGAAGATCTCGTTCTCCGGGTCGGTGGAGACCAGGACCGTCGGCCGGACGAAGTAGCCCACGCCGTCGTCGTAGGTGCCGCCGGCGACGACCTCGACGGTCGGGTCGGCCTTGGCGCGGTCGATCGCCGCCTTGTTCTTGGCGAACGAGCGCTCGTCGATGACGGCGCCCATGAAGTGCGCCAGGTCGGTGACGTCGCCCATGGTCAGGGCGTCGACCTCGGCGGCGAACTCCTCCTTGAGGCCGGCGTTCCACAGCGACGCCGGGACGTAGGCGCGGGAGGCCGCGGAACACTTCTGGCCCTGGAACTCGAAGGCGCCGCGGGTCATGGCGGTCTTCAGCACGGCCCGGTCGGCCGAGGGGTGGGCGACGATGAAGTCCTTGCCGCCGGTCTCGCCGACCAGACGGGGGTACGTCTTGTACTTCTCGATGTTGGTGCCGACCGTCTTCCACAGGTACTGGAAGGTCTTGGTCGAGCCGGTGAAGTGGATGCCCGCCAGGTCGGGGTGGGTCAGGGCCACCTCCGAGACGTCCTTGCCGTCGCCGGTGACGAGGTTGATGACGCCGGGCGGCAGGCCGGCCTCCTCCAGCAGGCGCATCAGCAGCACCGCGGCGAAGGTCTGCGTGGGGGACGGCTTCCAGACCACCACGTTGCCCATGAGGGCGGGGGCGGTGGGGAGGTTGCCGGCGATCGCGGTGAAGTTGAACGGCGTGATCGCGTAGACGAAGCCCTCCAGGGGGCGGTGGTCCGAGCGGTTCCAGACGCCGGGGGCGTTCGCCGGGGGCTGCTCGGCCAGGATCTGGCGCGCGAAGTGGACGTTGAAGCGCCAGAAGTCGACGAGCTCGCAGGGCGTGTCGATCTCGGCCTGCTGGGCGGTCTTGGACTGGCCGAGCATGGTGGCGGCGGCCATCGTCTCGCGCCAGGGGCCGGCCAGCAGGTCGGCGGCCTTGAGGATGATCGCGGCCCGGTCGTCGAAGGACATCGCGCGCCAGGCGGGGGCGGCGGCCAGCGCGGCGTCGACCGCTTCCTGGGCGTCCTGGACGGTGGCGTTGGCGTACGTGCCCAAGCGGGCGGAGTGGTGGTGCGGCTGTACGACGTCGAAGCGTTCGCCGCCGCCCATCCGCCGCGCGCCGCCGATGGTCATCGGCAGCTCGATGGGGTTGCCGGCCAGCTCCTTGAGCTTGGCCTCCAGGCGGAAGCGCTCCGGGCTGCCCGGGGCGTAGCTGTGCACCGGCTCGTTCACCGGCACGGGGACCTGGGTCACAGCGTCCATGGTGGCCATGTCTCCTTACGCTTGCGATCGTCGGTTCGCGATCGTTTCCGTTGTCGTACGTCGGTGTACGTCGGTCGTGCCGAGGCCGCTGCCACGGCGGGTGGCCGGGGGTGACCGGCGGTGGGGATGCCCGTCCCGGTACGTTCCCCCGCCCCCCAGGATCCACCCATACGGTGCCAAAAGAACCGCAGAGGCGGGTCCCGGGTCGGCCGGGGTCTCCCCCGGCCGCAGGTGTGGGGAGGTCCTCAGCCGCGGGTGGCCAGGGACCGCAGGAAGAACGCGAGGTTGGCCGGGCGCTCGGCGAGGCGGCGCATGAAGTAGCCGTACCAGTCGGTTCCGTAGGGGATGTAGACCCGCATCCGGTGGCCCTCCTCGACCAGCCGCTGCTGCTCCGCCTCGCGGATGCCGAACAGCATCTGGAACTCGTAGTCGGCGGGCTTGCGGCCGTTGCGGTGCGCCAGTTCCTGGGCGATGGCGACCATCCGCGGGTCGTGCGAGCCGACCATCGGGTAGCCCTGCCCGGCCATCAGGATCTTCAGGCAGCGCACGTAGGCCCGGTCGACCTCCCGCTTGTCCTGGAACGCGACCGTCGCGGGCTCCTTGTACGCGCCCTTGACCAGCCGCACCCGGGAGCCCTCCCCGGCCAGTGCGCGGCAGTCGTCCTCGGTGCGGAAGAGGTACGACTGGAGCACCGCGCCCGTCTGGGGGAAGCGCTCGCGCAGCGCGCCGAGGATGGCGAGGGTGGAGTCCACGGTGGTGTGGTCCTCCATGTCCAGCGTCACGGTGGTGCCGGCTTCGGCGGCGGCTTCGACCACCGGAGTGACGTTGCGCAGTGCGAGGTCGTGTCCGCCGGACAGCGCCTGGCCGAAGGCGGAGAGCTTGACCGACATCTCGGCCCGGGCGCCGAGCCCCAGTTCCTTGAGGGCGCCGGCGAGCTGGAGGTAGGCGTCGCGGTTGCGCAGCGCCTCCGCCGGGTCGGTGATGTCCTCGCCGAGATGGTCGAGGGTGACCTCCATGCCGCGGGCGGCCAGCAGCCGCACGGCCGCCATCGACTCGTCCAATCGCTCGCCCGCGACGAACCGCTCGACCACGGGGCGGGTGACCGGAGCGGCCGCGACGACGCGGCGGATGCTGTCGCTGCGCGCGGCGGCGAGGAGCACGGGACCCAGCATGGGGCACCTCCACGATTCAGGATGACAAATGCCGGGGCGGCGCCGATCGGGCGGTCGCGGCGGCAAGATGAGCCACCTGAAATTTAAGGATCTCGCCACTTTCCGGCCATCGACAGCTGTCACGCCTTCGTGGCCGGCATCTCAGACAGATGTATGAGAATGGGAGGCAGGTGACGGCAGCGACAGGAGAGGGGTCGGGCGGCGGTGCGCGGGGACTACCAACAGTTGGTGGACGAGATCTCGGCGGCGCTCGGGGCGCCGGCGACGCTGGAGGACCGGGACTTCCAACTGATCGCGTTCGGCGCGCACGAGAGCGAGGACGACGAGGTCATGGACCCGGTGCGGACCCGTTCGATCCTCCAGCGGCGGTCCTCGGCGGCGGTGCGCGCATGGTTCGAGGCGTTCGGCATCGCCCGCGCCACCGCGCCGCTGCGGATCCCCCCGGACCCGGCGGCCGGGGTCTTCAAAGGCCGGATCTGTCTCCCCGTACGGCACCGCGGGGTGGTGCACGGGTACGTGTGGCTGCTGGACGACGGCCATCTGACCGGCCTGGAGCTGGGCGGCACGAGCGCCCCGCCCGACCCCCGGATGGCCCAGGCGATGGAGATCGCCGCGCGGATCGGCGCACTGCTGGCCGACGAGTCCCGGGCCGGTTCCGAACTCGCCCAGGTGTTGCGGGAGTTGCTGGCCTCCCGGGCCGCCGGTCGGGCCGCCGCGGCGGCCGCGCTGCGGGACGCCCTGCGGGACACCCTGCGCTTCACCCCCGGCACCCCGCTCACCCTGGTGGCGGTCCTGCCCTGGGACGCCGCCGCCACCGACACCGCTCCGCTGCCCAGCCTGCCCGGGCTGCTCGCGGCCTGCCCGCTGCCCACGGCCGCCGGCGGCCCGCCGGCCGGCGCGGACCGCCCGGACGCTCCCGCCGGAGCCGGGGCCGGAGCCGACGCCGACGCCGACGCCGGCCCCGCACGGACCGAGCCCGCACTGGCCGCGCTCGTCCGGCTGCGCCAGACCGGGTCGCTGACACCGGCGCACACGGCCGCCGAGCACCTGCTGCGCTCCCCACGGGCGGGCGGCCCCCCGAGCCCGGCCGGGCGGGCGGGGGCCCGCCCCTCCCGGACCGCCGCCGGGATCGGGCTCGCCACCCGGGAGCTCACCGACCTGGCGACCTCCTGGCGGCAGGCCCTGGACGCGGCCCGCGCGGCCCGCGCCGAACCCCGGCTCGGCCCCGTCGCCACCTGGCACACCCTCGGCGCCTACCGGATGCTGACCGCCCTCCCGGCCACCCCGACCGACCCCGCGGTCGGGCCGCTGCTGGCCCCCGCGCACGCCGAACTCGCCCGGACCGCCGAGGCGTTCCTGGACTGCGCGGGGCAGGCCGGGCGCACCGCACAACAGTTGGGCATCCACCGCCAGACGCTGTACTACCGCCTGGGCCGGGTCGAGAAGCTGACCGGCCTCGACCTGGACGAGGGCGCGGACCGGCTGCTGCTGCACATGGCGCTGAAGGCGGCGCGGCTCTGAAGGCGGCCGACCCTCGGGTCAGTCGGCCGGCGACGGCGCGGGCCGGTCTCCCCCGGCCGGCGCCGCGCCGCAGAACTCCGCCTCGGCCACGTCGACGTGGAGCGCCGGATCCGGCAACCAGTCGGCCGCGCCCAGCCAGCTCATGTCCTGCTCGGTGGTGTCGTGGAGCGGGGCGTTCGGGGCCGGGGCGTGGAGCCGGCCGCACCCGTCCAGGCGCCCGCGTCGTCGACCCGGGCGGCGGGGGGACGTGCGTGCGCTTTGGCGCTGCATGGGCGGATTTCTCCCGTCGTCGACGGCGCGGGGCGCGGCCATGTGACGGGAGGGACGCCGAACTCCGTTGCGGGAGTGGAGCGTTGGCGGAGGCCCAAGACGGCGCCGCCGGATGCCCCGGAGTGCCCCGGGACGCCACCTGTTGTCCACGAAGCCGTTGTCCACAGGACCTGTTGCACCTCGCTACCGGCAAGTAGCGTGTCGGCCGACCGAGGGTCCCCGCTGCCGGGACGGCCCGCCGGGCACTGCTGCCTGCCGCCATGCGCCACCGCCCCAGGGGGATTCGATGACCGGGATGAACCGCCGCCAGTTCGTGTCGAGAATGTCCGCCGCGGTGGCGGGCGCCGCCCTGTGGTCGGCGACCTCCTACGACCAGGCGCTGGCCGTCACCGCGGCCCGGGCCGTGCGCACCAGGGGCACCACGCTGGAGCAGGCCGCCCGCCCGGTGGGCACCGGCGCGTACAAGCGGTTGGCGGCCGGGCCCGGTTGGCCGCTGGTGGTGCGCGGCGACCTGGCCGGCGCCGGCGCGGGCCGGGACGACCGGCGCACCGGGCTCGCCTCGTTCGTGCAGTTCACCGACCTGCACCTGGCCGACGTCGAATCGCCCGTGCGGTTCGAGTACCTGGCGCGGTTCAACGACAGCGCGTACCGCCCGCAGGAGGCGCTGACCGTGCGCGGCGCCTCGTCACTGGTCGAGCGGGTCAACGCGGTGCGCCGGGGCCCGTACACCGACCTGCCGTTCGGCTCCGTGATGGCCACCGGCGACAACACCGACAACCACGAGCAGATCGAGCTCGACTGGTACCTGACGGTGATGAGCGGCGGCCGGATCACCCCCAGCAGCGGCGACCCCCGGCGCTACGAAGGCGTGCAGAACTCCGGCAACGCGGCGTACTGGAACCCGGAGACCGCGCTCCAGGACGCCTACAAGGCCAAGGGGCTGCCGCAGATACCCGGCTTCCTGACCGGTGCGACCCGCCCGTTCACCGCACCCGGCCTGTCCGTGCCCTGGTACACCACGGTCGGCAACCACGACGACAGCATCGAGGGCACCCTGCCCGACCTCGGGCTGCTGGGCGAGCTGTACACCGGCGACCGGAAGCTGGAGGGCTGCGACGACGCCGCCGCGGCCCGGCTCGCGAACGCGCTCAAGAACGACCCGGCGCACGCCGCGACGCTGCTCGGCGCGCTGCTGTCCGGGGGCGGCGCGATCCGCAAGATCACACCGGACGAGCGGCGCCGCCCGTTCACCCCGGCCGAGTTCGCCAAGGCCCATCTGGACCCGGCGTACACCGGCGCGGGCCCGGTGGGCCACGGCTTCACCTCCGACGCGGCGGCCAGCGGTCGCCTCTACTACTCCTTCCCGCTCGCCGAGGGCGTCCTGGGCATCAGCCTGGACACCACCAACCGGGCGGGCTGGGCGGACGGTTCGGTGGGCACCGCCCAGCTGCGCTGGCTGGAGTCGGTCCTCCAGGAGCACAGCGGCCGCTGGTACGACGCCGACGGCCGTACGGTGCGCGGCAGCGGCGGCGACGCACTCGTCGTCCTCTTCAGCCACCACACCAGCACCAGCATGGGCAACCTGCTGCCGGACCCCTACCACCCCTTCGAGGCGCGGCACGACGGCAAGGCCCTGGTCGACCTGCTCCAGCGCTACCCGAACGTCGTCGCCTGGGTGAACGGCCACACCCACGAGAACCGCATCACCCCGCACGGCCACCCGGCGCCGGAACGCGCCTTCTGGGAGATCAACACCGCCTCGCACGTCGACTATCCGCAGCACGCCCGAATCATCGAGCTGGCCGACAACGGTGACGGCACGCTGTCCCTGTTCACCACCCTCATCGAGTCCGCGGCCCCGTACACCACCGACGTCACGGACACCTCCGACGCCGGGCTGGCCGCCCTCTACCGCGAACTGTCCTACAACGACCCCTACGCCACCCCGGACGCCAAGCTCGGCACCGCCGCCGACCACAACACCGAGCTGTTGCTCACCCGTCCCGGGAAGTGAGCCGAGGGACCCGGGCACCGGCCCGGGTCCCTCGGCCCCGGCCTCGGCCCCGGCTCCGGTTCCGGTTCCGGTTCCCGGTGAGCGCGCCCGGTCCGGTTCAGCGCGGCCGGTCCGTCCCCGGTCCGCCGCGCTCGTCCCGGCCGCGCCACGGCCGCTCGTCGTCGGCCGCCGCCTTCCGTCGGGGCGGTCCGCCGGCCTCGTCGGCCTCGGTGTCGAACTCCAACTGCTCCCCGGAACGCCCGGTGTCGTGGGGATCCTCGGCGCCGCGGGAGACCGCCATCGGGCGGGAGTCGTCCCGGGTCCGGGCGTCGGTGAGCTTGTTGCGCTCGCCACCGGCCCGGGTGCGGTGCTGCTCGGTGGGCTCCGCGGGCGCCCGGCCCGGCTGCCCCGCCTCCTCCCCCACCGGCCCCCGTGTGCCGGCCGCCCCGGTGGGCCCGCGCTGTGTTCCGGTCGTTCCGGCCGTTCCGGCCGTCCCAGTCGTTCCCCTCGGTTCCGTCGGTTCCGTCGCCCCCGGCCGGATCAGCCCGTAGTGGCGGTAGAGCCGCTCCTCCTCGGACGGATCGAGATGGCCTTCGGCGTCGATCCGCGGTGCCTGCTTGATCGTCGACTTGGTGTGCGGGACGTGCAGCTCGTCATCGGTGCGCCGGGCCCCGGCCAGCGGCACGAAGGTCTCCTTCATCCCGAACAACCCGGTCCGCACGGTGATCCACTCGGGCTCGTTGGTGGCGTCGTCCCGGTACACCTGCTGGACGAGGCCCACCTTCGCGCCCTCCACGTCCACCACGTGCAACCCGGTCAGGCTCTGCGGCGTGCCACCCAGGGGTGCGTTCATGACGTCCTGCCTCCTTCCGCGCGCACCCGCTCCACGGCACGCGCACTTCCCATTGCGCGCCGCGAACGTCGCCCCAGCGACCCGGCGGCACCGCCGACACCGGGCCCCGGCAGCCGCGCGACGGCACTGGTGGGCCGCCCACCACCGCCCCCCACTACGCCGTTCGGGTGAATCGTTGATGGATCAGCCGTCGCTCGTACCGGAGCCGGAACGTCCCCACGGGCCCCGACGGCAACGGGCCCGGCCCCCGCCGAAGCGGGGACCGGGCCCGTTGACCTGCGAGAACCGGTGGATCAGTGGGTGAGGTTCACCGCGCGCACCGAGGTCGCGCCGATCTCCTCGGAGATCTCGGCCAGCACGTTCGCCGGAATGGTGTCGTCGACCGTGAGCACGACCAGCGCCTCGCCGCCGACGTCGGCGCGGGCGACCTGCATGCCGCCGATGTTGATGCCCGCCTCGCCCAGGATCCGGCCGACGGTGCCGACGACGCCGGGGCGGTCGGTGTAGCGCAGGAACGCCATGTGGTCGGCGAGCGCCAGGTCGATGGAGTGGTCACCGACCGCCACGACCTTCTGGACGTTCTTGTGCCCGGCGAGGGTGCCGGAGATCGACACCTCCTCGCCGCCCGCCAGGGTGCCGCGCACGGTGACCACGTTGCGGTGCTCGGGCGACTCGCTGCTGGTGGTCAGCCGCACCTCGACGCCGCGCTCCTGCGCGAACAGCGGGGCGTTGACGTAGGACACCGTCTCGGCCACGACGTCCTCGAAGACGCCCTTGAGCGCGGAGAGTTCGAGCACCTTGACGTCGTGCTGGGTGATCTCGCCGTACACCTCGACGTCGAGGCGCATGGCGACCTCACCGGCCAGCGCGGTGAAGATCCGGCCCAGTCGCTCGGCCAGCGGCAGCCCGGGCTTGACGTCCTCGGCGATCACACCGCCCTGGACGTTGACCGCGTCCGGCACCAGCTCGCCGGCGAGCGCCAGCCGCACCGACTTGGCGACCGCGATGCCGGCCTTCTCCTGCGCCTCACCCGTCGAGGCGCCCAGGTGCGGGGTGCACACGACCTGGTCGTAGGCGAACAGCGGCGAGTCGGTGCAGGGCTCGACGGCGTACACGTCGAGGCCGGCGCCGGCCACCCGGCCCTCCTTGAGCGCGCTGGCCAGCGCCTCCTCGTCGACGATCCCACCGCGCGCGGCGTTGACGATGCGGACGCTCGGCTTGACCTTGTGCAGCGCCTCGTCGCCGATCAGCCCGAGGGTCTCGGGGGTCTTGGGGAGGTGGACGGTGATGAAGTCCGACACCTCCAGCAGCTCGTCCAGCGTCAGCAGCTTGACGCCCATCTGGGCGGCGCGCGCCGGCTGCACGTACGGGTCGTAGGCCACCACCTGCATGCCGAAGGCGGACATCCGCTGGGCGACCAGGACGCCGATCCGGCCCAGACCAACCACGCCGAGGGTCTTCTCGCTGAGCTCGACGCCGGTGTACTTGCTGCGCTTCCACTCGCCGTTCTTCAGCGCGGTGTTGGCCTGCGGGATGTTGCGCGCGGTGGCGACCAGCAGACCGCAGGCCAGCTCGGCGGCGGTGACGATGTTGGAGGTCGGGGCGTTGACGACCATCACGCCGGCCTTGGTGGCGGCGGAGACGTCGACGTTGTCCAGGCCCACCCCGGCCCGGGCCACGACCTTCAGCTTCTTGGCGGCGGCGATCGCCTCGGCGTCGACCTTCGTCGCGCTGCGCACGAGGACGGCGTCGACGTCGGCGATGGCGGGCAGCAGCTCGGCGCGGTCGGCGCCGTTGCAGTGCCGGATCTCGAAGTCCGGGCCGAGGGCGTCGACGGTGGCCGGCGACAGTTCCTCGGCGATCAGTACAACGGGTTTACCCGGGTTGGCAGTGCTCACGTGGTCTTCAGTCCTCATCTAGTCCGCTGCGGGTGCCTCCCACGCCCTGGAGGCAGTGGGGGAGGACGGCCGTCCCGACGGCCGAAGGCGGTGTGGGGGAAAGCCGCGTGGAAGACGCACGACGCTGTGAGCCTGACGCGCTTGTGTCGAGCAGTGTAGTGGCGGGGCCCGGCGCGGTCTGTGCCGAAGCGTAAGGATCACCCATGCGTGGTTCTACGCGGTGGACAAGGTGGTGCGGCGGCGCGCGTGAACGCGGCGCCGCCGCATGCGGACAGGGGGCCGCGAGCGGTGCCGCGACCCCCTGTCCCGGGGCTTACGCCTCGTCGTCCACCCAGCTCATCAGCTTGCGCAGCTTCTTGCCGGTGGTCTCCAGCAGGTGGTCCTCGTCGGCCTTCTTGTACTCGTTGTACTTCGGCAGGCCGGCGTTGTACTCCGCCATCCAGTTGTTGGCGAAGGTGCCGTCCTGGATCTCGGCGAGCACCTTCTTCATCTCGGCCTTGGTGGCGTCGGTGATGATCCGCGGGCCGGTGACGTAGTCGCCCCACTCGGCGGTCTCGGAGACCGACCAGCGCATCTTCTCCAGGCCGCCCTCGTACATGAGGTCCACGATCAGCTTCAGCTCGTGCAGGCACTCGAAGTAGGCGATCTCGGGCTGGTAGCCCGCCTCGACCAGGGTCTCGAAGCCGGCCTTGACCAGCGCCGAGGCACCGCCGCAGAGCACCGCCTGCTCACCGAACAGGTCGGTCTCGGTCTCCTCGGTGAAGGTGGTCTTGATAACGCCGGCGCGGGTGCCGCCGATGCCCTTGGCGTAGGAGAGGGCCAGCTCGAACGCCTTGCCGGAGGCGTCCTGCTCGACGGCCGCGATGCACGGCACGCCGCGGCCCTCTTCGTACTGACGGCGGACCAGGTGGCCCGGGCCCTTGGGGGCGACCATGCAGACGTCCACGCCGGCCGGGGCCTTGATGAAGCCGAAGCGGATGTTCAGGCCGTGGCCGAAGAACAGGGCGTCGCCGTCCTTCAGGTGGTCCTTGATGGACTCCTCGTAGACCTTGGCCTGGATCGGGTCCGGCACCAGGATCATGATGACGTCGGCCTCGGCCGCCGCCTCGGCGGGGGTCACCACGCGCAGGCCCTGCTCCTCGGCCTTGGCCTTGGACTTGGAGCCCTCGTGCAGACCGACGCGCACGTCGACGCCCGAGTCGCGCAGGGACAGCGCGTGGGCGTGACCCTGGCTCCCGTAGCCGATGACCGCCACCTTGCGGTTCTGGATGATGGACAGGTCGGCATCGTCGTCGTAGAACAGCTCGGCCACTTCGGGTATCTCCTTGGATCTAGCGGGGTGCCCACACACTATGTCGGGCAGGGTGGGGAAAGTCGGGGGGTCTCGCCATACGGTCCGAACGGACCGCGGGAATCAGGCCGTACGGTCCAGTGCGCGCAGCGAGCGGTCGGTGATGGAGCGGGCGCCACGGCCTATGGCGATGGTGCCGGACTGCACCAGCTCCTTGATGCCGAACGGCTCCAGCATCCGCAGCATGGCCTCCAGCTTGTCGCTGGACCCGGTGGCCTCGATCGTGACCGCGTCCGGCGAGACGTCCACGGTCTTGGCGCGGAAGAGCTGGACGATCTCGACGATCTGCGAGCGGGTCTCGTTGTCGGCGCGGACCTTCACCAGGACCAGTTCGCGCTGGATGGCCGAGCCGGGCTCCAACTCGACGATCTTCAGGACGTTGACGAGCTTGTTGAGCTGCTTGGTGACCTGCTCCAGCGGCAGCGACTCCACGCTCACCACGATGGTGATGCGGGAGATGTCGGGGTGCTCGGTCACCCCGACCGCGAGCGAGTCGATGTTGAAGCCGCGGCGGGAGAACAGTGCGGCGATCCGGGCGAGGATGCCGGGGGTGTTCTCCACCAGGACGGAGAGCGTGTGCTTGGACATGTCGTCTTCTCTCTTCTTCCGTGCGTCCGGTTCGTCCTGGCTCAGTCGTCTTCGCCGTCGCCGAAGTCGGGACGGACGCCCCGGGCGGCCATGACCTCGTCGTTGGAGGTGCCGGCGGCGACCATCGGCCACACCTGGGCGTCCTCGTGGACGATGAAGTCGACGACGACCGGGCGGTCGTTGATCGCGTTGGCCTTGGCGATGACCGCGTCCAGCTCGGCCGGGTCCTCACAGCGCATCGCGACGCAGCCCATGGCCTCGGACAGCTTCACGAAGTCCGGGACGCGGGTGCCCCGGGCCTCCGGGTTGATGTCCTCGGGACCGCTGTGCAGCACGGTGTTGGAGTACCGCTGGTTGTAGAAGAGGGTCTGCCACTGGCGGACCATGCCCAGGGCGCCGTTGTTGATGATGGCGACCTTGATCGGGATGTTGTTGAGCGCGCAGGTGACCAGTTCCTGATTGGTCATCTGGAAGCAGCCGTCGCCGTCGATCGCCCAGACGGTGCGGTCCGGCTGACCGGCCTTGGCGCCCATCGCGGCGGGCACGGCGTAGCCCATGGTGCCGGCGCCGCCGGAGTTCAGCCAGGTGGCGGGCTGCTCGTAGTCGATGAAGTGGGCGGCCCACATCTGGTGCTGGCCGACGCCCGCGGCGAAGATCGTGTCGGCCGGGGCGAGCTTGCCGATCCGCTCGATGACCTGCTGCGGGGAGAGGCTGCCGTCTTCCGGCAGGTCGTAGCCCAGGGGGTAGGTCTCGCGCCAGCGGTTGAGGTCCTTCCACCAGGCGCTGTAGTCGCCCTTGTGGCCGGCCCCGTGCTCGGCCTGGACCGCGACGATCAGGTCGGCGATGACCTCGCGGGCGTCGCCGACGATCGGCACGTCCGCGACGCGGTTCTTGCCGATCTCCGCCGGGTCGATGTCGGCGTGCACGACCTTGGCGTACGGGGCGAAGGAGTCCAGCTTGCCCGTGACCCGGTCGTCGAAGCGGGCGCCGAGAGTGATCAGCAGGTCCGCCTTCTGCAGCGCGGCGACGGCGGTGACCGCGCCGTGCATACCGGGCATGCCCAGGTGCTGCGGGTGGCTGTCGGGGAACGCGCCCAGGGCCATCAGGGTGGTGGTGACGGGTGCGCCGGTCAGCTCGGCGAGCACCTTGAGCTCCGCGGTGGCACCGGCCTTCAGGACACCGCCGCCGACGTAGAGCACCGGGCGCTTGGACTCGGCGATCAGCCGGGCCGCCTCGCGGATCTGCTTGGCGTGCGGCTTGGTGACGGGCCGGTAGCCGGGCAGCTCGGTGTGCGGCGGCCAGACGAAGGTGGTCTGCGCCTGGAGGGCGTCCTTGGCGATGTCGACCAGGACCGGGCCGGGGCGACCGGTGGACGCGACGTGGAACGCCTCGGCGATCGTCTTGGGGATGTCGGCCGGGTCGGTGACCAGCCAGTTGTGCTTGGTGATCGGCATGGTGATGCCGCAGATGTCCGCCTCCTGGAAGGCGTCCGTGCCGATCGACTTGGAGGCCACCTGGCCGGTGATCGCGACCAGCGGGACGGAGTCCATGTGCGCGTCGGCGATCGGGGTGACGAGGTTGGTGGCGCCCGGTCCGGACGTCGCCATGCAGACCCCGACCTTGCCGGTGGCCTGGGCGTATCCGGTTGCGGCGTGTCCCGCGCCCTGCTCGTGCCGCACCAGCACGTGCCGGACCTTCGAGGAGTCCATCATCGGGTCGTAGGCCGGAAGGATCGCACCGCCGGGAATGCCGAACACGGTGTCGGCCCCGACCTCCTCCAGCGAACGGATGAGGGACTGCGCGCCCGTGACGTGCTCGACGGTCGCGGGCTGGTGCGATCCGCCGGAGTTACGGGCCCGCGGCTGCGGATGGTGGGCCCCGGTGGCCTGCTCGGTCATCTGCGTCTCTTCTCGAAGCTGAGGGTTTTGACGGGATTTGTGAGGTTGCGATGCAACAAAAAACCCCTCGTGCCGTGAGGCAAGCGAGGGGAGCGCGTCGGTGTGGTCAGCTGGGTTCGTCAGGGTCCCAGCTTCAGCCGACGCGCTTTCCAAGTACGAGAATTCGGGTGCGCATGGCACTGACCCTCCCCCTCTAGCGCACCGAGTGTCAAGTGGGTGGGACGGAGGTCTCACTATTTGGGCGCAACGGGGGACGCCCCTGTCTCACCGGCCCCGGCCCCGGCACTCCGCCGGACCGGACGGCCGCCACTGAGCACCACGGACCGCCCCTGACCGGTCAGGTCCGGCACCGGGTAACTGCCGCGGGTCAGCGCCCGGCGGAGCCGGGGCTCGTCCAGCGGCCCGGAGAAGGCCAGGCCCATGCCGTGCGTGCACCCCATGGAGCGCAGGGCCAGCACCTGCTCGGGCAGGTCCACTCCCTCCGCCACCGCGTGCATGCCGAGGTCGGAGGTGATCCGCAGCAACCCCGCGGTGATCTTGTGGAGCCGGGCGGACTCCACCACCCCGTCGATCAGCCCACGGTCCAACCGCAGGACGTCGATGGGGAGCCGGCGCAGGGCGCTCATCGCGGCGTCCCCGCTGCCGAAGCCGTCCAACGCGATCCGGACCCCCAGACGGCGCAGCGTGACCAGCCGGCGCTCCAGGTCGTCCAGCGGGATCCGCGGGTCGCTTTCGGACAGTTCCAGGACGAGCGCGCCCGAGGGGAGGCCGTGCCGCGCGAGCAGCGCCTCGATGGCCTTCGGCGTCAGCGCGCGGTCCAGCAGGCGACGGGCGGAGAGCCGGACCGCCACCGGGACCTGGTGGCCGACGCGGTGCCGCACGGCGGCCTGTTCCACGGCCTCCTCCAGCTGCCACCGGCCGAGTTCGGCGGCGCGCTCGCCGCCCTCGTCGGTGAGCCGCCCGCGGTCGCCGACCCGGAGGAACTCGGCCGGGGTGAACAGGATGCCCTCGGCGGACCGCCAGCGGGCGTGCGCGGCCACCGCGGTGATCTTGCCGCTGGCCAGCTCGACCACCGGCTGGTGCAACAGGGCGAACTCGCCGTCCTGGAGGGCGGTGCGCAGCTTGCTGGCGAGTTCGGCGCGGTGCGCGACCTCGTCCTGCATCTGCGGCGCGTAGAGCTCGACCCGGCCCTTGCCGGCCTGCTTTGCGCGGTACATCGCCAGGTCGGCGTTGCGCAGCAGGCCCGCCGGGCTGATGCCCGGTTCGGCGAAGGCGACGCCGATACTGGCCGCGACCCGGACGTCCCGGCCGTCGATGCGGTACGGCTCGGAGAGCCGCACCCGCAGCCGGTCGGCGATCTCCAGGATGCGGAACTCGCGGGCCGCGAGGTCCCGGGTGCCGTCACCGGTGATGAGCGCGGCGAACTCGTCGCCGCCGAGCCGGGCCGCTATGTCGCCGGCGCGCACCGATTCCGCCAGCCGGCGGGCCGCCTGGATCAGCAGCTCGTCGCCCGCCTGGTGTCCGATGGTGTCGTTGACCTGCTTGAAGCCGTCGAGGTCGATGTAGAGCACGGCGGTGTCATGGTCGGTGGCCCGGCGGCCGGTGACGGCCTTGGTGACGCGCTCGGTGAACAGTGCGCGGTTGGGCAGGTCGGTGAGCGTGTCGTGGGAGGCGTTGTGCTGGAGCTGCGCCTGGAGCCGGACGCGCTCGGTGACGTCGCGGGAGTTGAAGATCAGGCCGCCGTGGTGGCGGTTGACCGTGGATTCGACGTTGAGCCAGCCGTTGCCGCCGGCGCGCTGTCCGCCGGCCCGGAAGCGGCACTCGATCCTGGTGGTCGGCTCGACCTCGGGTGCGGCGGCGAGGAAGCGCCGGACCTCGTGGACGACCCGGCCCAGGTCCTCCGGGTGGATCAGCGAGGCCAGCTCGGAGCCGACCAGTTCCTCGGCGTCGCGGCCGTAGACCCCGGCGGCGGCGGGGCTGACGTAGCGCAGCACCCCGGTCGGTGCGGCGATCATGATGACGTCGCTGGAGCCCTGCACCAGGGAGCGGAAGTGGTTCTCCTTCTGCGCCAACTCCTGGGTGAGGGTGATGTTGTCGAGCAGCATGATGCCCTGTCGGACGACCAGGGCCAGGACCACCGTGCACCCGGTGAAGAGCACCACGCGGTCGATGCGCCGCCCGTCCAGGACGTTGGTGAGGATGCCCAGGGTGCAGACGGCGGCGGCGAGGTACGGGGTCAGGGCGGCCAGCGAGCCCGCGATGGGGCGGCTGCCGGACGGCAGCGGGCGGCGCGCCGCGAGCCGGGCCTCCTCGGCGGCGGCCTCCGCGCCGGTCCGGCGGCCCACCCACGGGGCGTAGGCGAAGAGCATCGAGCCGGCGAACCAGCCGGCGTCGAGGATCTGGCCGGAGCGGTAGTGGTCGTGCAGCAGCGGGGAGCTGAACAGCGCGTCGCACAGCACCGTCACCGCGAGCGCGGCGATCGCGGTGTTGATCGCGGAGCGGTGCACGGAGGAGCGCCGGAAGTGCAGCGCCAGGACCATGCTCACCAACACGATGTCCAGCAGCGGGTAGGCCAGCGAGAGGGCGCTCTGGGCGACCGTGCGGCCCTGGAAGTGCGCGGTGTGCGCGAGCGCGAGGCTCCAGGACAGGGTCAGCAGCGAGCCGGCGATCAGCCAGGCGTCGAGCCCGAGGCAGACCCAACCGGCCCTGGTCACCGGCCGCTTGGCGAGTACCAGCAGACCGACGATGGCCGGCGGCGCGAACAGCAGGAAGCAGAAGTCGGCCATGGACGGGCTGGGGACCTCGGCGACCCGGACGACTTCGTACCAGCCCCAGACGCCGTTGCCGAGGCCGGCCATCCCGGAGGAGATGGCGAACAGGACCCAGGCCGGGCGGAAGGGGGTGGCGTACTTGCGGGCGTACAGGCCGCAGGAGACGGCCGCGACGAGGGCCGCGAAGCTGAGCCCGAAGTCCCCCATGATCGCGGCGGTCCGGGGCGACCCCCAGCCCATCGTGGAGCCCACGGCATAGCCCCCGCAGACGACGGCCAGCGCGACCTGCGGCACCGGGCTCGGGGCACCTGAGGTCTGCGCGGGCGAGCGCGAGAGCATGGCCCCCGGGGCGCTCACCGTGCTCTTCCGTTCTTCCGTGCCGGGCCGCGTCGGGAACGGCGCGTCCGTGGCCCCGGTGACATTGCTGCGGGCGGTCGTGGATCGCGTGGCTCGCGGATCATCCATCGGCAGTACATCGCCCGTCGCCCCCCTCGGTTCCGGATCTTTCGTATCGCGCCGTGACGATCCCGGCGCATCCCCGCTCGGGACGATACACCAGATCCGTCACTCAGGGACATAGTGCCTCTACGGAGCGTGACAACCTGGGGATTTGTGGATACAGAGCGCAGTCCTACGGCCTCGTAGAGCGATCCACTCGGGATTCCGGTGCGGTGGCGACGACGTGCCGGACGGGCTCGCCGGCCGCGAAAAGCGCCAACTGACCGCGCAGGAGCCGCTTCGCACGGGGCAGGAAGGCAGAGCTGGGACCCCCGACGTGTGGAGTGACGAGCACGCCGGGAGCGTGCCACAGCGGGTGGCCGGCGGGCAGGGGTTCCGGATCGGTGACGTCGAGGGCGGCCCGGAGTCGTCCCGACTCCAGTTCGGCGAGGAGCGCCGCGGTGTCGACGACCGCGCCGCGGGCGACGTTCACGAGGAGTGCGCCGTCCTTCATCCGGGCCAGGAAATCGCGTCCGACCAGGCCACGCGTCTGCTCGGTGAGGGGGGTGGCGAGGATGACGACGTCCGCCGCGGGCAGGAGGGCGGTCAGCTCGGACAGTGGATGCACCGGACCGCGCACGGTGTCACGGGCGGTGCGCGCGATGCGCATGACCCGCGCGCATTCGAAGGGCATGAGCCGGTCCTCGATGGCACTGCCGATCGAACCATAGCCCACAATGAGGACCGACTTGTCGGCGAGCGCCGGTCGGAACTCCGGCCGCCACTCCCCCGCGTCCTGCGCCCTGACGAAGCCCGGGACGCCGCGCAGGGCCGCCAGCGTCAGGGTGAGCGCGAGTTCGGCGGTGCTGGCGTCGTGCAGTCCGCGGGCGTTGCACAACTGGGCGCCGGACGGCAGGCCGTCGAGTGCGGGGAGCATGTGCTCGACGCCGGCCGTGAGGGTCTGCACCACGCGCACCCGGTCCATCCGCAGCAGCGGGCGCAGGCAGACGTCGGCGGGCTTCATGTACGGGACGACGTAGAAGACGCACCGGGCGGGGTCGGCCGGGTACGTGGGGCCGGCGTCCCAGTGGACGTAGTGGAGGCCGTCGGGGAGGCCGTCGATCTCGTCCGGCGGGATCGGGAGCCATACGTCGCCGGAGGCTGCGTGCGGGTCTGCTGTTGCCATGGCCCGAGGCTATGCGAAGAGACGTTTGGTTCAGACGTTAGTTTGGACTGGCCCTTGATCGGGGGGCGAGGGACGGAGGCACGACCAGGTGGAGCGCAGGACAATCGGCGCGGCGGCCCTGGAGGTGGGCGCGATCGGGCTCGGCTGCATGCCGATGAGCTGGGGCTACAGCGAGTCGCAGCGCAGCGGGGAGGGGTCGGTGCGGGCGCTGCACGCCGCCCTCGACCGGGGGTGCAGCCTGTTGGACACCGCGGACATGTACGGCCCGTTCACCAACGAGTTGTTGGTGGGGCGGGTGCTCAAGGAGCGGCGGCAGGACGCCTTCGTGTCGACCAAGTGCGGGCTGCTCGCCGGGGATCAGCACATCGTCGCCAACGGGCGCCCCGGCTACATCAAGCGTGCCTGCGACGCGTCGCTGCGGCGGCTGCAGACCGACCACATCGACCTCTACCAACTGCACCGCGCGGACCCCGAGGTGCCCGTCGAGGAGACCTGGGGGGCGATGGCGGAGCTGGTCGCGGCCGGGAAGGTGCGGGCGCTGGGGCTGTGCGCGGTGGGGGCGCGCGCCGCGCGCACGCCGCGGGCCCTTCGGGACGGGCGGCTGGTGCCCGGGGGCCGGGGGCTGCGCGGTTCCGGGCTGCACGCCGGGACGCTGCGCCAACTGGAGCGCGTCCAGCAGGTGTTCCCGGTGAGCAGCGTGCAGGCGGAGCTGTCGGTGTGGTCGCCGGAGGCGCTGGTGGAGCTGTTGCCGTGGTGCGAGTCGCGCGGGGTGGGGTTGCTGGCGGCGATGCCACTGGGCAACGGTTTCCTGACCGGCACCCTCACCCCCGGGCAGGGCTTCGAACCGGAGGACATACGGGCCCGGCACCCGCGGTTCACCGCCGAGATGATGGCCGCCAACCAGCCGGTGGTGGCCGGGCTGCGCCGGGTCGGCGCCCGTTACGGGGCGACTCCCGGGCAGGTGGCGCTGGCCTGGGTGCTGGCGCAGGGCAGCCACGTGGTCCCCGTGCCGGGCACGAAGAAGGAGCGCTGGGTGGCGCAGAACGCCAACGCCGCGGAGCTGGCGCTCGCCCCGGAGGACCTGCGGGAGATCGCCGCGCTGCCGCGGGCTCGGGAGTCGTGGTACTAGGGCACCGCGCGGGGTGTCGGGGTGTGCCTCCCGTGAGGGGTGGGAAGGGCGCCGGGCGGGGTTGAGCGGGTGGGACCGTGCGGCGGGTCGGGCGCGTGGGTCCGGTGGGTGGCGGGTGATGTGGTGTCCTGGTCCGGCCCGCCGCCGACGAGAGGATCCTGCCGTGCAACGCCGTTCCCGCAAGGCCGTGTTGGCCGCCGCCTGTCTGCTGCTGGTGGCCGGATGTTCGTCCGGCGGGGGGCCGGCGGCGGGGGGTACGGGGTCCGTCGGGCCGGCGCACCGGCCCGGGTCGCCGGCGCCGAGTCCGTCCGCGTCCGCCGTGGTGCCGCCCGCCAAGGGGACGGTGCGGGTCACCGGGACGCTGGCCACCGGCCTGAAGTCGCCGTGGGGGGTGGCGGTGTTGCCCGGCGGGGACCTGCTGGTCGGCGAGCGGGACACCGGGCGGATCGTGCGGGTCGCCGCGCACGGCGGGAAGGTCACCGAGGTGGGCTCGGTCCCGGGGGCGGCGCCCGGCGGTGAGGGCGGCCTGCTGGGGCTCGCGGTGGCCCCGTCGTTCGGCTCCGACCACCAGGTGTACGCGTACTTCACGACCGCGTCCGACAACCGCATCGCGCGCATGATCTACGACGAGCGGCGGGACCCCGGCAACCAGTTGGGCGCGCCCAACACCGTCTTCAAGGGCATCCCCAAGGGCCGCTTCCACAACGGCGGGCGGCTGGCGTTCGGCCCGGACCGGATGCTTTACGCGAGCACCGGCGAGACCGGCGACAAGGCGCTGGCCCAGGACAAGAAGTCGACGGCCGGGAAGATCCTGCGGATGACCCCGGACGGCGAGCCGGCGCACGGCAACCCGGAGCCCGACTCGGTGGTGTACGACTACGGCCACCGCAACGTCGAGGGGCTCGCCTGGGACGCCGACAGGCGGCTGTGGGCCTCGGAGTTCGGGCAGGACGCCTGGGACGAGCTCAATCTGATCGAGCCGGGGCGGAACTACGGCTGGCCGCAGGTCGAGGGGAAGCGGAAGGGCGGTGCGGTGCCGCCGGGGTACGCCGATCCGGTGCTGGTGTGGAAGCCCGCGGACGCCTCGCCCAGCGGACTGGCGTACGCCAGGGGCTCGCTGTGGATGGCGTCGCTGCGCGGCGAACGGCTGTGGCGGATCCCGCTCGACGGGACGAAGCCGGTGGCCGCACCGCAGGCGTTCCTGACCGGCGCCCACGGGCGGCTGCGGACCGTGGTGGCGGCGGATGACGGGGCGTTGTGGCTGGTCACCAGCAACACCGACGGCCGGGGCCGGCCCCGCAAGGGGGACGACCGGATCCTCCGCCTGGTGGTGAGCTGATCCCCTTGTGGGCGGTCTGCGTAGACTCGGTGCCGGGGACGGGTGCATCCGCAGTGATCGCGCCGAAGGGGGCACCGTGTTCAACGTCGTGGAAGAACTGTTCGCGCCCGGCCGCAAGCACACCGACGAGGAGCGCCAGCGGATGTCGCTGGTGCTCGACGACGTCGGCGACGGGGACCCCGGGACGGGGCCGATAGACCTGGCGTCCGGGGTCGTGGTCGTCCGGTCGCGGCCGCAGCCGCCCGCACCGGACGGCGGCGCGGGCGGCTGACCGCCCGGCCGGGCCTACGCGGTCGGCGCCGGGTCCTTCTCCGGCGCCGGCTCGGCGAACAGCCGCAGCCGGTGGGCGACCGCGCCCGCCTCGCCGCGCCCGGAAACGCCCAGCTTGGCGAGGATGTTGGAGACGTGGACGCTGGCGGTCTTCGGCGAGATGAAGAGCGTGTCGGCGATCTGGCGGTTGCTGCGGCCGTCGGCGACGAGACGGAGCACGTCCCGCTCGCGGGGCGTCAGCCCCAGGGACTCGGCGGGGGCGGCGGGCGGCGGTGCGCCGGCCGCGGCGCGGGCCGTCCCCGGTGCCGGTCGGCCGGCGAGGGGTATCCGGGCGCGCTGGGCGAGGAGTTCGAGTTCGCCGACGAGGGGGCGGGCGCCGAGGTCGACGGCGGCGGTGTGCGCCTGGCCGAGCAGCAGCACCGCGACCTCGCGGGGGGTGCGGCCGTCCAGACCGGCGGTGGCCCGCTCGGTGCCGTGCAGCAGCGACTCGGCCCAGCGGCGGCAGCACCACGCCAGTTCGTGCGGCCGCTCCACCGGGGTGAAAGCGGCGACCGCCTCGGCCCAGGCGTCCGGGGAGTCCCGGCCCTCGGCGCGGCGGAGTTCCGCCGCGACCGCCGTGCCGTAGGCGTCCCACACCGGGGAGAGCCGGGCCAGCCGCTTGGCGGCGTCCCGGATGCGGGCGAGGATCTCGGGCCGGCCGGGGTCGGCGGCGGGCAGCCCGCGGGCGTCCGCCTCCGCGGTGACCGCCGACCACAGCAGCGGCCAGGCGTAGCGGTGCAGGCCGGGGGCGAAGCCGGCGTCCAGCGCGGAGCGCACGAGGAGGGTGCGGGCGTCGAGGATCCGGCCCTGTCGGGCGGCCAGCCGCAGGGCGTGCCGGACCATGGGCAGGGCGTGCTGTGGCTGGGGGTCGTGGGTGCCGTAGTGCTCCTGGGCGAAGGCCAGTTCGCGCTCGGCTGCGGTGAGGTCGCCGGTGTCCAGGGCGAGGACGGTGAGGCGGCTGGCGGCCAGGGCGAGGGCGAGGGAGTTCTGGGCGAGGCGGCGGGCTTCGGTGGCCGCCTGCCCGGCCTCCGGCCAGCGGCCGAGGGACTGGAGCGATTCGGAGCGGTTGCTCAGCACCCAGCTGGTGGAGTTCTTCAGGCCGTAGCGGGTGGTGAGTTCGGTGCCCTGGTCGGTGACCTCGACGGCTTCGCGGGAGCGGCCGACGCCCTCCAGGGTGCCGGGGAGGTTGACGTGGCCGCGGCCGATGACGGCGAAGTAGCCGCGCTCGACGGCCCGGTCGAGGGCGGTGCGGAACTCGGTGAGGCCCGCCTCGACGTCCCCGGCGTCCACCGACAGTCCGGCGAGCGTCACCCGGGAGTTGAGCTCGGCCTCCTCGTCGCCCACCAATCGGGCCAGTTCCACGGCCCGTTCGGCGGTGGTGAAGGTGCCGGGGCCCGGTTCGTGGAGCATCTGCCAGCTGGCGACGGCGGCCGTCACGGTGGCGTGCACGGAGGACGGCGGCAGTCCGCGCATCAGCTCCTGGGCGCGGCCCAGGTCCTCCCAGCCGTCGCCGCGGCCGGTGCCCTGGCAGAGCCGGGAGCGCTGCATCAGGAACCAGGCGGTGCGCAGGGGGTCGTTCTCGGTGCGCAGTCGGCGCAGCGCCCGCTTGGTGATCATGAAGGCGCGCTCGCTGTCGCCGGACAGGCGGGCGGCCACCGCGATCTCGGCGAGCAGGTCCAGGAAGCGCAGGGCGTCGTCGTCGCAGCCGCAGGCCGGGTAGCCCTCGGCGTAGTCGAGCGGGCGGACGCCCCGGCGGACCTCCGGCGGGGCGTCGTCCCACAGCTCCAGGGCGCGGTCCAGCAGGCGCAGTTGCTCGGCGTAGGCGTGGCGGCGGCGGGCCTGCACGGAGGCGGCGAGGACGGCGGGCAGTGCCTTGGCGGCGTCGTGGGCCTTGTACCAGTAACTGGCCAGGCGGGTGGCGCCGACCTCGGCGCGGACCAGGCCGGGGTCGGCTTCCAGTGCCTGGGCGTAGCGGCGGTTGAGGCGGGTGCGCTCACCGGGCAGCAGGTCGTCGACGACGGCCTCGCGGACCAGGGCGTGCCGGAAGCGGTAGCCGGTGCCGTCCTGGGTGGGGACGAGGGTGTTGCTGCCGACGGCGGCCCGGAGCGCCTCGATGAGGTCGTCCTCGGGCATCTGGCAGACGGCGGCGAGGAGTTCGTGCTCGACGGTGGAGCCGGCCTCGGCGGCGATCCGCACCACCCGTTGGGCGTCCTCGGGCAGCGCCTCGACGCGCACCAGCAGGAGGTCGCGCAGCGGGTCGCTGAGGCCGTAGAGGCAGCCGTCGGCGAGGCCGCGGGCCAGTTCCTCGACGAAGAAGGCGTTGCCCTCGGAGCGCTTGAAGACGCGGTCGACGGTGTCCTCCGCGGGCTCGCTGCCGCGGATCCCGGCGATCTGGGAGCGGACCTCGTCGCGGTTGAAGCGGCCCAGTTCGATGCGGCGGACGGTGCGCATCCGGTCGATCTCGGCGAGGAAGGGGCGCAGTGGGTGGCGACGGTGGATGTCGTCGGAGCGGTAGGTGGCGATCAGGACGATGCCGGCGTCGTGCAGGGCGCGCAGGAGGTAGGCGAGCAGTTCGCGGGTGGAGCGGTCGGCCCAGTGGAGGTCCTCGACGACGATGACCAGGGTGCGGTGGGTGGCGAGCCGCTCCAACAGGCGGGCGGTGAGCTCGAAGAGCCGGGCCCGGCCGATCTCCTCGTCCCTGATCTCCCCGGCGGTCTCGCCGAGCTCCGGGAGGATGCGGGCCAGTTCGCCCTCCTGGCCCGCGACGGCCGCGGCGAGTTCGTCGCGCAGGTGGGCGTTGAGGGTGTGCAGGATCGAGGAGAACGGGGCGAACGGCAGGCCCTCGGAGCCGATTTCGATGCAGCCGCCGAGCGCGACCTGCGCGCCGCTGCCGCGGGCCGTCTCGCAGAACTCCTCGATGAGGCGGGTCTTGCCGACCCCGGCCTCGCCGCCGATCAGCAGGGCCTGGGGCTCGCGGGACGCGCCGGCCCGCGCCAGCGCGTCGCCCAACTCGGTGAGTTCGGGCGCGCGGCCGACGAAGACGGGGCTGATGGGTCTGCTCTCCACGGTGCCGAGCATCGCACAGGGGTCCGACACTGCGGCAGTGGTTTCCGGCACACCGGGGCCGTTCCCGCTGGTCCGCACGGTCATGGTGCGCGGGTCCTGGCGGCGGCGGGCCGGTCAGGCGGCGGCGCGGCGCACGCGCCAGCGCCGGGCCCGGGAGGGTCTCACCCGCCCTTCGGGGTCGTCGCTCGCCAAGACGGCGGCGCCGCGCGCGCCTTGGGTGGCCTCGCGCACCAGACGGCGGCGGTCGGCCTCGCGGCGCAGTTCCTCGTAGCGGATCCGGATCTCCAGTTCGGAGGTGTACATGGTGGTTCCCCCTGGGTGAGGTGGTGGCGGTGCCCGGTCCGTTCGCCGGGCGCCGATGGCCTCCACTCTCGTTGCGCAGGGGGGTCCGCCACATCGGGCGGGTTCCCGATCTTCGGGCCGGTTCGGGGCCCGGGTTCCGGGGCGGTGGGCGGCCGGGAGCTTAGGAACGCGCGTCCCGGCCACCCGGCGCCTTAGAAACGCTCCGGAACGCGCGGGGGTCCTTAGGCGGTGCCCGCCGCGGTCCTCAGGAGGGCTCAGGCGCCGCCGCCGGCCCCCTTAGGAAGGCTGGGCATGCTGGCGAACAGGTCGAGGTACATGCCCGCCGAGATGACCAGCCCGAGCAGGCCGAGCACCAGTCCGCCCCAGGCGACGGCCCGCACCCACGCGGGGCGCCGTCCGGTCAGCACCACCGCGGCGACGAGCATGGCGAGCACCGCGAACACCCCGTTGACCAGGGCGGTGGTGTGCCAGGGGGCGCCGTAGACGGCGGCGATCTGGTCGGTGGCCTTGCCGGACTGGAGCTTGATCTGGCCCAGCAGGGTCTGCCGTTCGGCGAGCAGGGTGCTCAGCCAGGTGCCGGTGACGGAGGCCAGGCCGAGTCCGGCGGCGACCACGGCACCGGCGCCGGCGGCCGCACCGGTGGCGGGGGCTCCGGCGGGGTCGGCCGCGGTCTCGTCGGCGGTCTCGTCGCCGGCTTCCTCCTGGTCGTCCTCGGCGGCGCCGCTCCCGGCCTCCGCCGCGTCGGCCGCATCACCGGTCACGGATGCCCCGGTGGTCTCGGGTTCCCCGCCGGCCTCCGGCTTCTCCTCCGCCGCGGCTGTTGCCCCGGCCTGCGGGGTCTGCCCCGTGGTCTTCGTGGTCTTCGTGGTCTTCGTGGTCTCCGTGGCCTTTCCGGCCGCCGCGGTCCCCGTGTCCTCGGCGCCGGTCGTCTCGTCGTCGGTTCGCTTGTCGGTCGTCGTTCCCATGGGCGCGACCGTAGGGGCCGCGTCTGAGAGTCGTATGAGAGCCGCTGCGCGCGAGGGGTGCCGAGCGGGGAATGGCTCAATAACAGGGGCGGCGGGCGCCGGTCCCTGGCCTGACCGCCGGCCGTCAGGCCATCTGGCCGTGGTCCCGGTCGGTGCGCGGGCCCTGCACGGGGCGCTGGCGGGCCGCTCCGGTGGTGGTGTCGATCAGGATCTGCTGGGCCTCGGTGACGTTGTCCGCCCGGACGGCCCGGCCCATCGCGGCGCGGGCCGCGTCCGGCGGGGTCTCCGGCGGGACCACCAGCAGGGAGAAGTGGTCGCGGTCGCCGCGGGTGATGAGCGCGGTGTCGTCGCCGATCGGGAACGAGTCGATGTGGACGATCCGGTCATCGATGGTGAGCCGGGTCGGCAGATCCTCCCAGGCGCTCGCGTCCAGACCGACGCGCAACACGGGTCCCAGGTGCCGGGTCAGTGCGGTGATCAGGCCGGGCAACTCGGCGCCGATGTCGCGGGAGCGCGGCCACCACGCACCGTCGAGGATCCCTTCGCGGGACCGGGTGGTCGCCAGCCTCAGCAGGGCCGTACCGGGTTCGACAGTCTGATCGAGCGCATCCGGTAGGAGTTTCGGCGTGTCCGGGGTGTCCGTGTTGCCGGTCATGGTGGTCCGCCCGCCTGCGGTACAGGTACATGTGCCGCCGTTCGCCCGTGCCCCGCCGGCGGGGTTGCCGACGTCGGGAAGTCTCGGTGGCTTCACCGTACTCCGCGGGCACGTCCCGGTAAGGGGCGCTGCCCAGACAGGCAGCCGGCACGCCGTGCCGGAGTACGGTGGAAAAACCGGAGGCACGTCGTACACCGGCTCCGCAGCGGGTGTCGTTTCCGGCGAGCGACGACACCGGGGCCGTGGCGGGGAGCGGGCCTGGGGACGGGTTCGCGCCATGACTCTGATCACTGACCGTGCGGCACCACCGGGGAGCGTGTCCGCACGCTCGGCGTCCCGTGCGTCCCGTGCGTCCCGCGGGACGCGGCGCGAGCCGACGTGGGAGCCGGAGGGCCGTGCGGCGGCGGCTGCGCCGCGAGCGTGCACGCACAGCCGGTCCCGGATCCCGCACACCGCCCGAAGGACGTGAGGACATGACGAACACCGTCACGGTGACCGCGATCATCGTCATGATCATCGCTGCCGGCTTCCTGATCCAACTGCTCGGCGTCGGGCCGAGCGCCCGGAGCGCGACGTTCCACCGCGGCAGGGTGCTGACGCCCCCGGCCGACGCCGCCGGCTCACCGCCCCCCGACCACGAGGCCGCCACGAAGTCCGCCGAGCCCCTGCCCCGGAGCAGCCAGGCCGAGGTCCGCATCGTCGCCGCGACACCGGAGGCCGCGCGCCGGGTCGCCGACAACCTGCGCCGCAACTACGCGACCACCGAACAGCGCAGCTACCCGGCGGGCAACGATGGCGGAACCCGCCTCCACCTCACTGTGGACACCGCCCGTGCGGCCCGGCCCGCCCGGTCCTGGCTGGCGTCGGGGCGGTCGGCGGGGAAAAACCCACCGCACGCGGACGAACTCTGAGGGGGACGGGCCCGCCCCTAGACCTCCTGGGGTGCCCGCGCGTCGCTCCGCCCGACCGTCCGTTCCGCGGTGGGCTCCGCCGGCGGCTCGATGCTCAGCCGCGGGAGTCGGCGGTCCAGCCAGGCCGGCAGCCACCAGTTGGCGCCGCCCAGCAGGTGCATCAGGGCCGGGACCAGCAGCGTGCGCAGGACGAAGGCGTCCAGGGCGACGGCGGCGGCGAGGCCGATGCCGAACATGGCGATGATCCGGTCGCCGCTGAGGACGAAGGCCCCGAACACCGCGATCATGATCACCGCGGCGGAGTTGATCACCCGGCTGGTCTCGGCGAGGCCGACCCGCACCGACCGCCGGTTGTCCCCGGTGCGCCGCCACTCCTCGTACATCCGGCTGACCAGGAAGACCTGGTAGTCCATGGAGAGCCCGAAGAGCACCGAGACCATGATGACCGGGAGGAACGGCTCGATGGGGCCGGCGCTGCCCAGGCCCAGCGCCTCGGTTCCCCATCCCCATTGGAAGACCGCGACGACGATGCCGAACGACGCGGCGACCGCGGCGAGGTTCATCAGCGCGGCCTTGAGGGGGATGCCGATGCTGCGGAAGGCGAGCAGCAGCAGGACCGAGCCGAGGCCGATGACGGCGCCCATGAAGAGCGGCAGCTTGCCGACGATGACGGCGGCGAAGTCGTCGTAGCCGGCGGTGACGCCGCCGACCCGCACCTTCAGCGTGGTGCCGTCCGCCGCGGCCGGCAGCACTGTGGTGCGCAGCCGGTCGACCAGGTCGGAGGTCCGCTCGGACTGCGGTGCGCTGTCCGGCACGACGGTGATCACGCCGGTGGCGTGGCCGGCGCCGAACTCCGGACCGCTGACCCGGGCGACGCCGGGGGTGTCGCGGAGGGTGTGCGGGAGCTCGTCGAAGGCGAGCCGGTCGGTGGCGCCGTCGAGCGAACCGACCAGCGTCAGCGGCCCGTTGAAGCCGGGCCCGAAACCGTCCGCCAGCAGGTCGTACGCCTTGCGGGTGGTGGCGGTGGCCGGATCGTTGCCCTGGTCGGAGGTGCCCAGGCGGAGGCCGAGGGTGGGCAGCGCGAGGGTGAGCATGACGGCCGCCGCGACGGCGCCGAGCAGGCGGGGGTGGCGTTCGACGAAGCCGGCCCAGCGGACGGCCGGACCGGTGCCCGGGTCGGGTCGGGGTCCCTCGGCGGCCAGTCGGCGGCGCTCGCGGTGGCCCAGGGCACGGGTGCCGATCACGCCGAGCAGCGCGGGCAGCAGGGTGACGGCGGCGGCGACGGTGAGGACGACGGTGAGCGAGGCGGCCAGGGCGACGCCGTTGAGGAAGTCCAGCCGCAGGGTGAGCATGCCGAGCAGCGCGATGCAGACGGTGGCTCCGGCGAAGACCACCGCCCGCCCGGACACCGCCAGCGCGCGCTCGGCGGACTCCTGGACACCGAGTCCGGCACGCAGCCCCTTGCGGTGACGGGTGACGATGAACAGCGCGTAGTCGATGCCCACGCCGAGGCCGATCAGCATGCCCAGCATCGGGGCGAAGTCCGCCACCGTCATCACGTGGCCGAGCAGGCTGATGCCGGAGGCGGCGGTGCCGACGGCGGCCAGCGCGGTGACGAGCGGCAGCAGGGTCGCGGCGAGCGACCCGAAGGCGAGGAAGAGCACCACGGCCGCCACGGCCAGGCCGATGAGTTCCGGCAGCCGCTCGTGCGGGGTCTGGGTGAGGGCGGCGCCGCTGCCGCCCGACTCCACCTGGAGGCCCTGGCCGGCCGCCGCCCGGGCGGTGCTGACGACCGCACGGGCCTGCGCCGCGGGCAGGTCGTCGGGCGAACTGCGGAAGGTCACCGTGGCGTAGGCGGTGCGCCCGTCGTGGCTGATCTGCCCGGCGCCGCCCGGCCCGTAGGGGCCCTGGACGTCGGCGACGCCCGGCAGCCGGGCGACCTTGGCGAGCGTCCGCGTCATGGTCGTGCGGACCGCGGTGGCGCGGACGGTGCCGTCCGGGGTGTGCCAGACGACGGTGTCGGCGTCGCCGGCGCGGTCCGGGAACGCCTTCGCCAGGAGGGCACCGGCCTGCCCGGATTCGGTGCCGGGGACCGCGTAGTCGGTGGAGTACGCGCTCCCGGCGACGCCCGCGGCGACGGCCGTCCCGGTGAGGGCGGCGAGCCAGAGCAGGATCACCAGGAGGCGGCGCCTGAGGCACCAGCGAGCCAGAGCGGTCACGGGCTGCTTCCGGGTCGTGCGCCGATATCTCCCGGGAGCGGGTGGTGCCGAACGCGGACGGACGGGGTCGGGGAAGGGGGACGGCGCGGGACCGCGGCGGTCGTCGCCGGCGCCCGGGCCCCGCTTCCGAGTGCAGAGTGTCAGCCGGAAGAGATCCTTTGTCCTCTTTGTGGACTTCCCCACAGAGACGGCGCCGGAGGCAACCTCGCCTGCTTATGGGCCGGTTACTACCGTCAAATACCGTGCCAAATACCCCTTACCGGGCAGAGTGCGGCGCGCCTCCAAGGGCGGGGCCGGCCGCGCGTACGGGAGCTGGAGGCGGAGCGGGACCAACTGGCAGCAGAGAAGGCCGAGCGGTTCCGCTCGGAGACCCTGACAGCTGCCGTGCGCCGCTTTCACTACATCTCGGAGGAGATCGTCCAATCCCTCCCCGAAGACCTCCCTGCGGACCGTGTGGAGGCCGTGGCCGCTGCCATCAACCAAGCCATGCACACGGCCCTGAACCCACCGGGAATGGGACGCGGTGGACTCACCCCGGCCCAGGAGCGCCGGGCCACCTGGGACGGCTTGTTCCGCTCCGCCCTCTGATCTCGCCAACTCCGACGCAAAGGAACCTTTTTGTCACTCTTCACCACCACCGCCGGTGTCTCCGGCATCACCCCCGATGACTACGGCCCGCTGATCGTCCAACCCGTGGAACGGCAGAGCGTCGCGCTCCAAGTGGCCAGCACCCTCAAGACCAACAGCACGAAGGTGCACATCCCGATGGTCCACACCGACGCGGGCGCCTCATTCGTGCTGGAAGGCGATGAAATCGCTCCCACGGACGCCACCATGGGAGAGCTGGAAGTCAGGCCCGCCACGTGCGCCGGCCTGTCCATCGTCTCCTCCGAACTGGCGGAGGACAGCGACCCGGACGCCCAGAAGCTCCTAGGCGACGGCCTGGCCCGGTCGATCGCCCGCGTCCTGGACCACTCGTTCTTCAACAGCCTGCCCGCCCGCGCTCCGAAAGGACTGGAGAACGTCGACGGCGTGGGCACCGTGGACGCCGGGGCCACGTTCTCCAACCTGGATGCGTTCCAGGAAGCCATCAACCGCGCGGAAGACGTGGGCGCCACCATCACGGCGTTCGCCGCGAACCCTGCGGACGCCCTGACACTGGCCAAGCTCAAGCAGGCCAAGGACAGCAACGTCCCACTGCTGGGCAGCGACCCGACCACCCCGACCAGGCGAACCGTCCTCGGCGTCCCGCTGTACGTCTCCAACACCGTGACTCCCGGAACCGTATGAGGCATCCCGCGTGACCGCGTCACGGTCGTCATGCGCCGGAACGTGACCCTGGACGTGTCCAAGCACGCCCGGTTCACCAGCGACCAGGTCGCCATCAAGGCCACCATGCGAGTGGCGCATGCGTTCCCGCAGCCGGCAGCTATTCAGCACATCAGCCTCAGCAAGGCTTGATCAACTGACTACAAGTGCGACGTGTTCACGTCCACAACATTAGCGAGGGAGGGGTCGGAGCCACCACGGATTCGACCCCCTTCCCTCTTTGCGGTTGCGCACTGACAGTGCGTCGCCAGGCCAGAGGTCTAGGGGTCAAAAAAGCTGCCCTTTGCTCCTTCTTTCTTATGACTCACACGAAAAAGAAGGAGTAAAGGGCAGCTTTTTTGACCCTCAAGGAAAGCGAGGCCGACCCGTTGGCGAACAAGGCTGTCACGACCCCCAGCTAATGCATGCGAAGGCCGGCCCGTGCCCCGGACTCCAGCGTTCGACGTGGAGGCGTGAGCACTCCGCCTGCCCCGGCTCCTCCCGCGCGCCCCGGTGTCTTCCGGGATGCCGCGCGGGAGTTGAGCCCCTGGCCACGTAGCTCAGTGGGAGAGTGCCCGATCGTCGGTCGGGTGGTCGCCGGTTCGATTCCGGTCGGGGTCGCTTGTGGGGCTGTCGGATTCCGGTCCTTGCGTGGGTAAACCGGGCCGCGCCACAGGGACGCAGCCCCGGAACGCCACGTCAGTCCTGACGGCTGGTTACCTCAATAAGGTGGTAGCCGAACTGCGTCTGCACAGGCCCCTGAACAGTTCCGGTCGGTGCGGAAAAGACGACTGCGTCAAATTCCTTGACCATCTGCCCGGGACCGAAAGATCCGAGGTCACCACCCTGACGACCTGAAGGGCAGGTGGAGTTGACCTTGGCTACCTCTGCGAAATCTGCTCCCGCCTCGATCTGCGCCTTCAGCTCGTTCGCTTTGTCTTCGCTGGGGACCAAAATGTGACGTGCGGTCGCCTTGGCCATTTGTTAAACCCTTTCGAGTATGCATCCATGCTGCAACGGGATAGGCCCCGATGGACCTCCGCGGGCAGCTCTCGTAAGCCAGGATTGCACCATCTCACAAGCGGTCGGACCGGTGCCCGTCACGACGCGATACGGGCCGCTGCCCCCGCTTCCGGGATGTTGGGGAAGGAGTTCGTCATGTCCTGGCATGGCAGCAGCCGACGCTCCCGCCTCCCCGCGGACTGGCCGGTCCGGCGCCTGTCCGTCCTGAAACGGGACGGCTTCCAGCGCCGGGCCATCCTGCGGGACACGGGGGCGCGGTGTACGGCACCGGCGACCGACGTGGACCACATCGTCCCCGGCGACGACCACGACCCGGCGAACCTTCAAGCGTTGCGCCGCTGGCATCACGCGGGGAAGTCGTCCCCGGAGGGTGCGGCGGCTCGGCGGAGGTGGGTGTCCAGGTGACGGCCGGTCGGGCGGTATCCGGGTGAGCTGGGCTGAGGTATCCGCGGCGTCTTCGTCGCGTTCTGCTTCCAGAGTGAGAACTACAGGGAGTGCTGGCGGCCCGACCTGGGGGATACCCCTTCCGGTCCGGCAGGGAGACCGAAGCGTGATAGCGGCTCGGCTTCTGTACGGATTCCAAGGTCGCCACGGACGCGGTGCAACCGCGCGCCCTGTGCCAGTAGGCGCGGCTTCCCGTCGACATGAGGGACGGTGGTAGCGACAGTTGGGGTCAGCCCACCCTGCTTCATCAGCGGGTCCACCAAGCGACTCCGCTACCTGTTGCCGTGGCCACCAGTGTGAGCAGCCATGCCGGAATGCGTTGGATCGTCAAGTGGAGCCCACCCAGGCGAAGTTCGAATTGTGGGCTCGTGTCTTGCTGGTCTGCACGGCGAGTGGTCATGGGTCCCCCTTCGGGCGATGTACTGCAAATCTCACCCCGGGCCACCGGTGGCAAGCCATCTGGCACACCCTGGCGAAACATGGCGAATCGTCGCGAGGTAGGCGCTGACCAGGGCATACGCTCTCAGGAAAATTTGACGTCTATGCCTTGCAAGCCTCGGATCATTGCCGCATTAGCCAGCTTCATCACGTTTCTTTCGTACGGAAGTGATCTCCTCATGCACAGCGGGCCGCTGCCTCTTGCGCTGTCCCGGTATGCCGAGCTGACCACAGACGAGCGCTCAGTTTCTGGATTCGCGCTGATGGAGGTGACACCTTGCCGGGCCCTGTCCCGAAGCGAAGCGATCAGCGCGGGAGGCGCAACGAACCGGAGGGTCCGACCCTGGTGAAGGCGGAGGCCGGTAAGTCCCCGACGATTCCCGGGGCGTCCGGCGGCTGGCACCCCATTGCGAAGCGGTGGTTCCTCACCACGGAGGGCGCCCGACGGCGGGCCCGGGTGGAGCTGGAGCGGGAGCCGGCCGGAGAGGACGCGGCGGAGGCGGCCCGCGTGACGCTCATGGAGACGTACCAGCGGACAGCGGGCGGTCGATGTCGCGACCGGCTACACGCCTTGGATGCCTGGCTGGCAGTGTTGCTCACGCGCGGGTCTCAGGTACCCGCGCCGACGCCCGTTCCCAGAGTTCGTCGCCGTGCTCTGCAAAGCGGTCGAACATGCCACCGTCTCCGTGGCGGCGCAGGTGGAGCAGAGGGGAGTCGTGTCCCACCAGGCGCGCGAGGTGAGGCGTGACCAAGGCGGCGTCGTCAAAGCGGAACACCGACAGGCCGACGTGGTTGACGGCGTCCAGTGGGGCGGAGATGCGAGTTTCGAGCCCTTCCACGTGCCCGAGGCGGTCCAGGTGCTCCAGTGTGATCCGGATGCGCGTGGAGACGGACAGCGCGACGTCTTCGATCTCCTCACGTTGGCGGGTCACCTCGCCGTCCGGATCTCCGACCAGGAAGCGCACGCGGCAACCGGATTCGGCCTTGCGTCGGATCGTGTCCGCGAAGTGGGGCACCTGGGTCCAGAAGAAGTAGTTCGTGTAGCCGGCGAGGAAGATCTCGGTGCTCGCGGACTCCACCAGTTCGGTCCAGATCGTTGACGGGCACGCGGACCGGTAGGGGTAACTGTGGACCAGTTCACGGTCACTGCCGGTCTTCATGCGGTCCTGTACGGCCTTTGGCCACAACATCTCTTCGTCCACTCCCAGCGCCCGGCAGGCGTCCGCTCGACTCCTTGTGTGTGGTCTCAGTTCAGCGTCGCCCAGCCATCGTTCCACCCGCTTCACGGATACCCCCACCCGGTAGGCAAGCTGACGCGGTGACAGGCCCGCGTCATCCATGGCTGACTGAAGAGCAGCGTTCAAGTCAATCCCCCTGCCTCGACCTTTTGGGCTTTCTCCGATCCGTAGCGCCCAACGTCCCAACTGCCCGCTGCGCGGGCCCAATACGTCCCCCAGGGTGAGACACGATCCCGTCATGACCGAACCGACGCGCTACCGCGTGGAAGCCGTTGAGCCGCCGCTTCCCTTGGGCCGTGAGCCCGCTCCGATGAAGGGCTGCGCGGGATGCGCCGAACTGGCCGAGGTCCGCGACCGTGCGCGGGCCGGAGGCGACATGACGACGGTGACCGACTGCAACGTCCTCATCCGCAAGCACCCCGAGGGGCACAAGTGATCACCCAAGCGGACATCGGCCGACGTGTGGGGGACACATCGGGCAGAGTCGGCGTACTGCGCGACGTGATCACCGACTACGTGGACCCGGCCGACCCGCCGCAGAGGCGCCGTAAGCGCCCCACCGCTTTCCTGCGCCCCGAGGGTGGCGGCGTCGAATGGCTGGTCTCCCCGGGCGCCGTGACGCGGCACCCCTGCCGCCTTCGGGGGTGTCGTCGCAACGGTGCGCGACAACAACCCCGGCATGGACGAGGCTACGGCGGTCCGGATCAGCACGGAAGCACTGAAGTTCGTCCACACGGCCGCCAGGTTCCCCACCATGAGGATCACACCGTCGAACGTGGTGGACGAGGGCTGGCACGCCCTGATCCTGCACACCGGGCCGTACGCCAAGCTGTGCAACGGCCTGGGGCGCTTCGTGCACCACTACCCGGAGCGACCCGACGCCCAACGCCACGATCCGCAGGCGCTCACACGCACGGTGGCCCTGATCGAGGAAGCCGGACATCAGGTGGACCACGAACTGTGGACCGGCCCGACCGAAGCCCTGGTGGCCGTCGCGGCCAACTGCTCCCACACGCCACAGCCGGGAGGCTGCGGACCGATCAACCCCGGCAACTGCGCCACGCACGGCGGGGATGGTGACTAGGCTCCCCGGACGCACGGCGGAAGGGTGAGCTCATGAACGCGGAAGAGGCCCGGCAGGTGGACGCCACACTCCGGCGGCTGGGCATCCTGGGAGTTGTTGGCCCGGAGGATCCGGAGCGCGCTGCGGGGAAGTGGCGGGTGTACGACAGTGCCGATCCCGCGACCCGACAGGACATCACCGCTGACGTCCTGGCCGCCTTCGTGGCGAAGTTCAGGGAGGCCAATCCGGAGCCGCCCGGGAAGCGACAGTCGGGTCCTGCGCGGGGCTTCATCATCCCGCCTGAAGACTGACGCCCTCACCAGCCCCGTCCCTGCGCTGCACCTTGGCGCTCGGGCGGGGCACTTCTGTGTGCCGGTCAGCCGCTCGGTCTATGCTTCCAGGAGGCTCCGACCGTCCAAGGAACGGTTCTCCTGCATCAGCACGACGACGTGCTTGATGTCGCGGAGCCCGCCCCCGCGGTGCCACGCGGGGCGGGCCGCGTCCTGCGCCAGCGCCTGCTGGAGCGACGGCGGCAGCAGCGACCCGGCCACCGCCGCGCCGGCCGCCGCCGCCCCAACTCCCAGTACCCGTCTACGAGATACCTCCGGTGCCACGCCCGACCTCCCAGTCGACAGTCAACGGCCTTCCAATGGTCTTCGGTCGGCCCATTGAGATGGTGCGACGGGGACGGTAATGGACCGCCGTGACATCCGACAGGTATCGGGGTGACATCTTTGGGAACAGCTCGCCGGCGCCCCCCTCACGGAAGGCCCCGGGCTCCCCCAGCCGACCGCCACTCGCACCACACGATCTTGCCCGGCACCCGCTCCTCGACGCCCCACGCGTCTGCCAGCGCCGACACCAACAGCAGCCCGCGCCCCCACTCCGCGTCCTCCGCGCCACCCCGCTCCGACACCCGCGGCTCCCCGTCCCCGCTGTCGTGCACTTCCACCCGCAATACTCCGTCCTCCGCCCCCAGCGCCAGCCACAACCGGTATCCGCGCCCCGGCGGGACCCCGTGCAGCACCGCGTTCGTGGCCAATTCGCTCACGCAGAGCACGACCTCGTCCGCCCCGCGCTCGCGGTCCCAGTCGGCGAGCGCGCTGCGCGCGAACTCCCTGGCCAGCGACACGGAACGGCGCTCCCGCCGAGAGAACGCCGTGCGGACCCGGACGGCCTGAATCTCCTCTTCCATGCCACCAATGTCACTGCCCGTGACTACGCTGGACCACAGCGTGAAGTCGTACAGATGCGATGTACGACTTCACGCCGCATCAGACGGTCACGACGGGGGGAAGGCAAGCCGCATGCACCAGGCGAACAAACCGAAGCGGATCACGTCATGGCACGTGATCGGCGCCCAGCTGAGCCACTTCCGCAAGGCCGCCAGGTTGACGCAACCGGCACTGGCCGAGGCCGTGGGCGTACACGAGGACACCATCGGCTCGATCGAACAGGGCCGCAGAGCCCTGAAGATCGACCTGGCCGAGGCGTTCGACGAAATCCTGGGCACGAAGGGGGCGTTGGCGGTCGCGGTGGAGAAAGTCCCCGGCAGGGAGCGCTTTCCGGCCTTCGTCCAGGACTTCGTCGAGTACGAGGCGGACGCGATCTCCCTGCTCTCGTACGAGAACCACGTCATGCCCGGCCTGCTCCAGACGCCGGACTACGCACAGGCCGTCTTCTCGTGCCTCTTTCCGCCCATCAGCGAAGCCGATGCCGCCGAACGACTCTCGGCCCGCCTCGACCGTCAGCGACTGCTGCAACGGACCCCGCCGCCGGTCCTGAACTTCATCCTGGAGGAGGTGGTCCTGCGTCGGCCGATCGGCGATGCGGAGGTGCTGCGGGAGCAGATCAGGCACCTGCGGCAGTGTGCGGAGTTGCCGTTCATCGGCCTCCAGGTCATGGCCACGTGCCGCAAGAAGCATGCGGGCTTGGCCGGCCCGATCGTCCTGCTCGAAACATCGGACCATGGCCAACTGGCTTATATCGAAGGTCAACGCGTCAGCTACCTCGTGGACGCCCCAGATGAGGTCAGTCTGCTCCAACAGAAATATGGGATGCTGCGATCGCAGGCACTCACACCAGAAGACAGCGTCAGCCTGCTCGACCAACTGGCGGGAGAGGCATGAGCGATCTGGCCTGGTTCAAGTCCAGCTACAGCAGCGACGAAGGCGGCAACTGCCTCGAAGTGGCCACCTGCCCCTCCCCCGGCGACCGCACCACCACCATCCACCTCCGCGACTCCAAGACCCCCGACGGGCCGGTGCTCACCCTCCCGGCCGGTGCCTGGGGCGCGTTCGTCGCGGACGTCGTGCGGTCGTGAGGCGGCGGCGGCTCGGCTCCCACGGACCGACGGTCTCCGCGCTCGGCCTGGGCTGCATGGGGATGTCGACGTCGTACGGCGTACCGGACGACGCCGAGTCCGTCCGCACCCTGGACCGCGCGGTCGAGCTCGGCGTGACGCTGCTCGACACCGCGGACGCGTACGGGCGGGGCGCCAACGAGGAGTTCCTCGGGCGGTGGCTGGGCAGCCGGTCGGCCGCCCTGCGGGACGGACTGGTCGTCGCGACCAAGTTCGGGTTGCGGCACGACGCGGCCACCGGGCGGGTGAACGAGGTCGACACCTCCGCCGCCTGGGTGCGCACGGCGTGCCACGCGTCGCTGCGCCGCCTCGGCACGGACCGGATCGACCTCTACTACATGCACCGGCGCGACCCGGCCGTCCCCATCGAGGAGACGGCCGGCGCCATGGCGGAGTTGGTCGCGGAGGGTTCCGTGCGCCATCTCGGGCTCAGCGAGGTGAGTCCGGAAACGCTGCGCCGGGCCCACTCCGTCCACCCCATCAGCGCCGTCCAGCTGGAGCACTCCCTCTTCACCCGCGATGTGTTGGAGGGCGAGATGCTGGCGACCTGCCGGGAGTTGGGCGTCGGCGTCGTCGCGTACGCACCGCTCGGGCGCGGGATGCTGACGGGCGCGCTGGCCTCCCGCGACGACCTCACCGCCGACGATGCCCGGCGCCGCTGGCCGCGGTTCGCGGACGAGAACATCGCGCGCAATCTGGCGCTGGTGCGGGCCATCCGCGCCACCGCCGACTCCCTCGGCTGCACCCCGGCGCAGGCCGTCCTCGCCTGGCTGCTCGCCCAGGGCGAGGACCTCGTGCCGATCCCCGGTACCAAGCGCCGGACGTACCTGGAGGAGAACGCCGCCGCGGCCGACCTCGTGCTCAACCCGGAGCAGGCGGACCGGCTCCGGGCGGCCGTGCCCGACGGCGCGGTGGCCGGGGAGCGCTACCCGCTCGCCGCCCTGGCCCGCCTCGGGCACTGACCGGGGCACCGGCCCGCGGCAGCTCAGTCGGCGAGCAACGCCGGTGCAAGTTCCCGGAGTTGGTCGATGCCCAGGCCGCGGTTGGCGGCGACCGGCTGAAGCGACACGTGGTCGGCGCCCGCGTCGTGGTGCTCCTGCACCCGCCGCCGGATCGCGTCCACGTCGCCCCAGGCCACGATCGCGTCGACCAGGCGGTCGCTGCCGCCGCCGGTGAAGTCGTCGTCGCCGAAGCCCAGCCGCCGCAGGCTGTTCACGTAGTTGGGCAGCGCAAGGTAGAAGCCGAGGTGGTGCTCGCGGATCAGGGCCCGGGCGGTCGCCGGGTCGGTCTCCAACAGGACGGCCTGCTCGGGTGCGAGCAGCGGGGTGTCGCCCAGGATCTCGCGGGCGCCGGCGGTGTGCTCGGGCGTGACGAAGTACGAGTGCACGCCCGCGGCCCGCTCCCCCGCCAGTTCCACCATCTTGGGGCCCAGCGCGGCGAGCACCCGGGCGGGCGGTGTGGCCACCGGGCCCTCGTACGTGGCCGCGTCCATCGCCGCCAGGTAGGAGCGCATCGCGGCGAGCGGCTTGGCGTAGGCGTGGCCGCGCCCGTTGACCTGCGGGGCGTGGCTGGCGCCCAGGCCCAGCAGGAACCGGCCGTCGTACGCCTCGGCGAGGGTGTGCGCGCCGGCGTTCATCGCGGTGGCGTCGCGGACCCAGATGTTGGCGATGCCGGTGGCGACGGTCAGTCGCTCGGTGGCGGCCAGCAGCAGCCCGGCGTGGGCGAACGCCTCCTTGGTGGCCTGCGCCTCACCGAACCACAGCGCGCCGTACCCCAGTTGCTCGACCTCGGCCGCGAACTCCCGTTCCGTCGCCGCCGACACCCGGCCGAGTCCGCCGTGCCAGACTCCGACCCGGCCGAGGCGTCCGGCGATCGCACGCGGGTCCTGAACCGGTGTGTCCTGCTGCGCCATTGCTCGTTCCTCCGCTGTCCGGCGGACGGTGCCCCCGGGGGCGTCCGCATCCGGTGATCCTTTTCCAGTGACAGCGTCCCCGGCGGCCGTGGCATTCCTCGCCGGCGGAGGAAGATCGGGAGTTCGTCCGGAGGGCGGGACCGGCGCGGGGCACGGGCCGCCCGGTCACGAGCCGCGGCGTCGTCCCGGGCCGCATAGGGCGCAGCGGCCGCCCCTCCGAAGAGGAACGGCCGCTGCGCGAGCAGGACGTGCCGGGATCAGCCCTCGACGCCGAGCTTCTCCAGGATCAGCTCCCGCACCCGGGCGGCGTCGGCCTGGCCGCGGGTGGCCTTCATGACCGCACCGACCAGGGCACCGGCGGCGGCGACCTTGCCGCCGCGGATCTTGTCGGCGATCGCGGCGTTGGCGGCGATCGCCTCGTCCACGGCGGTGCCGAGCGCGCCCTCGTCGGAGACGACCTTCAGGCCGCGCTTCTCGACGACCGCGTCCGGGTCGCCCTCGCCGGCCAGCACGCCCTCGATGGCCTGCCGGGCCAGCTTGTCGTTGAGCGAGCCCTCGGCGACCAGTGCGGCGACCCGGGCGACCTGCTCCGCGGTGATCGGCAGCGCGCCGAGCTCCACGCCGTCCTCGTTGGCGCGGCGGGCCAGCTCGCCCATCCACCACTTGCGGGCCGAGGCGGCGTCCGCGCCGGCGTCGGTGGTGGCGACGATCAGGTCGACCGCCCCGGCGTTGAGGATCGACTGCATGTCGAGCGCGGAGACGCCCCACTCCTCGCGCAGCCGGTTGCGGCGGACCCGCGGCAGCTCGGGCAGGGTGGCCCGCAGCTCCTCGACCCACTCGCGGGCCGGCGCCACCGGCACCAGGTCCGGCTCGGGGAAGTAGCGGTAGTCCTCCGCCTCCTCCTTGACCCGGCCGGAGGTGGTGGAGCCGTCGTCCTCGTGGAAGTGCCGGGTCTCCTGGATGATCGTGCCGCCGGAGGAGAGCACCGCGGCGTGCCGCTGGATCTCGTACCGGGCGGCCCGCTCCACGGAGCGCAGCGAGTTGACGTTCTTGGTCTCCGAGCGGGTGCCGAACTTCTCGGTGCCCAGGGGGCGCAGCGAGAGGTTCACGTCACAGCGCATCTGGCCCATCTCCATGCGGGCCTCGGAGACGCCCAGCGCCTTGATCAGCTCGCGGAGCTCGGCCACGTACGCCTTGGCGACCTCGGGCGCGCGCTCGCCGGCGCCCTCGATCGGCTTGGTGACGATCTCGATGAGCGGGATGCCGGCGCGGTTGTAGTCCAGCAGCGAGTGCTGCGCGCCGTGGATCCGGCCGGTCGCCCCACCGATGTGGGTGGACTTGCCGGTGTCCTCCTCCATGTGGGCGCGTTCGATCTGGACGCGGAAGACCTCGCCGTCCTCCAGCTGCACGTCGAGGTAGCCGTCGAAGGCGATCGGCTCGTCGTACTGGGAGGTCTGGAAGTTCTTCGGCATGTCCGGATAGAAGTAGTTCTTCCGGGCGAAGCGGCACCATTCGGCGATGGTGCAGTTCAGGGCCAGGCCGATCTTGATGGCGGACTCCACGCCGGTCGCGTTGACGACCGGGAGGGAGCCGGGCAGGCCCAGGCAGGTGGGGCAGGTCTGCGAGTTGGGCTCGGCGCCCAGGGTGGTTGCGCACCCGCAGAACATCTTGGTGTGGGTGCCGAGTTCGACGTGCACCTCCAACCCCATCACGGGGTCGTAGGTGGCCAGCGCGTCCTCGTACGGCACCAGGTCGGTGACAGTCACGGTGAAACTAACCTCTCAGGTCCGGCGCCGGTCAGCCCGCGAGGACGTCGTCGTCGTTGAGACGGCGCAGTTCGCGGACGAGCAGGGCGACACCGGTGACGATGGCGGCGGCGGAGACGACGGCGTCGACCAGTTGGAGCGTGTCGTGCTCCCCCTTGGCCTTCTTCGCCTGCTTGACGACGCTCACCGCGCCGAACAGCGTGGTGCCGATGGACAGGTAGGTGCCGGGCTTGGACTTCTTGAAGCTCTTGGCCTTGGCCAGCTTTCCACTCACAGCGTCTCCTCCAGCAGGTCGTTGACAGCTCCGCTCACAGCGCCGGCGCTTCCTCGATGAGCGGGTGGCCCCACTTCTCGGTGAGCGCGGACTCGACCGCGGCACCGACCTTGTAGAGCCGGTCGTCGGCCAGGGCCGGGGCGATGATCTGCAGCCCCACCGGCAGCCCGTCCTCGGGGGCCAGTCCGCAGGGCAGCGACATGGCGGCGTTGCCCGCCAGGTTGGCGGGGATGGTGCACACGTCGGCGAGGTACATCGCCATCGGGTCGTCGGTGCGCTCGCCGATCGGGAACGCGGTGGTCGGCGTGGTCGGCGAGATGATCACGTCGACCTGCTCGAAGGCCCGCTCGAAGTCGCGGGTGATCAGCGTGCGGACCTTCTGGGCACTGCCGTAGTACGCGTCGTAGTAGCCGGAGCTGAGCGCGTACGTGCCGAGCATGATGCGGCGCTTGACCTCGGGGCCGAAGCCGGCCTCGCGGGTCAGGGCGGTGACCTCCTCGGCGGACTTCGTGCCGTCGTCGCCGACCCGCAGGCCGTAGCGCATGGCGTCGAAGCGGGCGAGGTTGGAGGAGCACTCGGAGGGCGCGATCAGGTAGTACGCGGCCAGCGCCAGGTCGAAGGACGGGCAGTCCAGCTCGACGATCTCGGCGCCCAGCTCGGTGAGCAGCGCGACCGACTCGTCGAAGCGCTGCAGGACACCGGCCTGGTAGCCCTCGCCGCGGAACTGCTTGACGACGCCGACCCGCATGCCGTCCACGCTGCCGTTGCGCGCCGCCTCGACGACCGCCGGGACCGGGGCGTCGATGGAGGTGGAGTCCAGCGGGTCGTGGCCGGCGATGGCCTCGTGCAGCAGCGCCGCGTCCAGCACCGTGCGGGCGCACGGGCCGCCCTGGTCCAGGGAGCTGGAGAAGGCCACCATGCCGTAGCGGGAGACCCCGCCGTAGGTGGGCTTGACGCCGACGGTGCCGGTGACGGCGGCGGGCTGGCGGATCGAGCCGCCGGTGTCCGTGCCGATGGCGAGCGGGGCCTGGAAGGAGGCCAGGGCGGCGGAGGAGCCGCCGCCGGAGCCGCCGGGGATCTTGGTGAGGTCCCAGGGGTTGCCGGTCGGCCCGTAGGCGCTGTTCTCCGTCGACGACCCCATGGCGAACTCGTCCATGTTGGTCTTGCCGAGGATGACGACGTCGGCGTCCTTGAGCTTCTTGGTCAGCGTGGCGTCGTACGGCGCCATCCACCCTTCGAGGATCTTCGAGCCGACGGTGGTCGGCATGTCCTGGGTGGTGAAGATGTCCTTCAGCGCCAGCGGGACGCCGGCCAGCGGGCCGAGCTTCTCGCCGCGGGCGCGCTTGTCGTCGATGGCGCGGGCCTGGGCCAGTGCGCCCTCCCGGTCCACGTGCAAGAAGGCGTGCACCTTCTCGTCGACGGCCTCGATGCGCGCCAGGTGGGCCTCGGTCACCTCGACGGCGGTGACCTCGCCGGCGGCGATCTTCGCCGCGATCTCGGCGGCGGTGAGCTTGATCAGGTCAGCCATGTCGGTCACTCCTCCCCCAGGATCTGCGGCACCTTGAAACGCTGCTGCTCCTGGGCCGGGGCGCCGGAGAGCGCCTGCTCGGGGGTGAGCGACGGACGAACCTCGTCCGGCCGCATCACGTTGGTCAGGGGCAGCGGGTGGGACGTCGGAGGGACGTCTTGGCCGGCGACTTCGGAGACGCGGGCGACCGCGCCGATGATGTCGTCGAGCTGTCCGGCGAAGTGGTCGAGCTCTTCGTCCTTCAGCTCCAGACGTGCCAGCCGGGCGAGGTGGGCGACCTCCTCGCGCGTGATGCCAGGCATGCAGCGATCCTCTGGTGTTTTCGGCGAAAATTCTGGGCGGAGTGTTCCGGAAGGAGATTTCTGGGCGAATTCTCCGGCGGAGTATTCCGGCCCAATCCTATGGCGTACGGGAACGCTGCCGCGAAACGCTTTCGCCCGACCGCCCCGCGGGGGCTCGGACGGCCGGACGGCGGCGCCCCGCGGGGCCGGACGACGGGGCCCGCCCGCGGCCCCGCGCGGCGCCTCCTCACCCGCCGCCAGGGCCCCCGTCCAGGCCGGCGGGACCGGGCTCGTCACCCGGCGGAACGGCGGTGTCCGCCGCCGGGACGCCCGGAGGCGGATCGTTTGTCCTCGCCCCGACCGCACCGGGTTCCTGCGGACGGGCCGGCGCTCGTGCCGGACCGCCCGGCGCGTCCGGCCCGGGACGGTCCGGTACCGCACCGTCCGAGTCCGCACCGTCCGAGTCCGCACCGTCCGAGTCCGCACCGTCCGAGTCCGCACCGTCCGGCTCGGGGACGTCCGGCACGGGGTCCGCCGCCCCGGGCACCGCCGGCGTGCCGGCCGGCGGCTCGCTCGGTGCCGCTTCGTCGGGTCGCGCTGCGCCGGTCGTGGCTCGGTCCGGTTCGGCTCGGTCGGGTTCGCGTGGGTCAGGTTCGCGTAGGTCGGATGCGCGGTGGTCGGATGCGCCGTGGTCGGGTTCGCGGTGATCGGGGGCGGGTCGGTCCGGTGCGGGCGGGTCCGGGACCGGCTGGTCCGGGGCGGGGGGCTGAGCGGCGGTGTCGGAGCGGGGAGTTGGGACGGCCGGAGGCCGGGTCAGTTGACGACCTGTCCCGAAGGGCGCTCGGCTGCCTTCTCCGCCGCGAGGGCGGTCATCTCCGACGCACGGCGCCACCCGTGCTCACCGCGGGCCCGTAGCCAGGCCGTGGTCTCGTCCGGTGGCATCGCGGCCGCCACCAGCCAGCCCTGGACGGCGTCGCAGCCGAGGTCGCGCAGCCGCTCCCAGGTCTCGTCGTCCTCGACGCCCTCCGCGACGACCAGGAGGCCCAACGAGTGGGCGAGATCGAGGGTGCAGCGGACGATCTCGGCGTCCTCGGTGTCGACGGCCAGCCGAGCCACGAAGGACCGGTCGATCTTCAGCTCGCTGACCGGGAGGCGCCGCAGGTGGACCAGTGAGCTGTAGCCGGTGCCGAAGTCGTCCAGGGACATCTTCACGCCGTGGGCGGTGAGCCCGGCCAGGGTGTCGGCGGCCCGCTGCGGGTCCTCCAACAGGACGTGTTCGGTTATCTCCAGTTGGAGGGCGCCCGGTGGGACCCGATGTCGGGCCAGTCGGGCGGCGACCGCACCGGCGAAGCCCGGCGAGTGCACGTCGCGCGGTGAGACGTTCACCGCGACCGGCACCTCCAGGCCCATCGCCCGCCAGCGCGCCACCTGGGCGAGCGCGGTCTCCAGGACGTACTCGGTCAGCCGGGGCATCAGGCCGGAGGACTCGGCGATGGCGATGAACTCGTCCGGTGGGACCCGGCCGCGGTCCGGATGGACCCACCGCACCAGCGCCTCCAGTCCGGAGACGTGGCCGTCGAAGCGGACCTTGGGCTGGTAGTGCAGCTCCACGTCGCCGGCGTCCAGGGCGCGCCGCAGGTCGCCCAGCAGGCCGAGCCGGTCGGGGGTGTTGCCGTCCCGCTTGGCCTCGTAGAGCTCGACGCCGCTGCGGTCCCGCTTGGCCTGGTACATCGCCACGTCCGCGCGGCGCAGCAGCCCTTCGGCGTCCAGCGCGTGCTCGGGGTAGACCGCGACCCCCGCGCTGGCTTCCAGCACGAGGGTCAGTCCGTCGAGGTCCAGCGGGGAACTGAGGGCCGCGACGAGGTTGCGGGCCACCCGCTGGGAACTGGTCAGGGAGTCGGTGGCGGGCAGGAGGACCGCGAACTCGTCGCCGCCCAGCCTCGCGGCCTCGGCGCCGCGCGGGAGCGCGTGCCGCAGCCGGTCGGCGATCTGCAGGAGCAGGCGGTCGCCGGCGAGGTGCCCGAGGGTGTCGTTGACGGAACGGAAGCGGTCGAGGTCGATGAGGACGAGGGCGGCCCGGGTACCGGCCCGCTCGGCCTCGTCCAGGGCCGTCCAGGTGCGCTCCAGCAGCCACTGACGGTTGGGCAGGCCGGTGAGCGGGTCGCGCAGTTGCTCCTCGGCCCTGGCCCGGGCTATCCAGAGCGTGGAGTCCAACGCGATCAGTGGGACCGCGAACAGCGGGAGCAGCAGCGGGGCGCCCACCGCACAGACCGCGATCAGCGGCGAGATGCCGAGCAGGGCGACGCCGACCAGGGCCTGGCGCACCACCGCCGTGCGGGCGATGGCCGGCAGGCCGCCGTCGAGCGGCAGCCGACTGCACCAGAGCAGCCCCCGGCTGACGAGGAGGTAGCCGCCCGCCGTCACGACGACCTCGGGCAGGACCGAGAGGTCCCACGCCTCGGGTGTCCAGGGCTGGCGGACGCCGGGGTGGACCCCGCAGACGGCCAGGCCGAGCGCCGCCGCACCGATGCCGAGGACGTCAACGGCCCCGTGGACCAGGGCCTGTCGCCAGCGCTGGCGTCGGGCGACGCCGACCAGGATCACGACGGAGAGGCTCACCAGGACGGCCGGCACCCAGCCGTAGAGGAGCAGTACGGCGAGGGCCAGGGCGGCTCCGGAGCCGGTGCCGCCCCACCACCGGTCCCGGCCGAGGGCGACCAGGTGGCCGACGAGGACGCCGGTCAGGACGGCCAGCGCCCAACCGACGGGCCCGGAGGGGAACAGCGGCTCGCCGCCGCCGAGGGTGTACAGCACTCCCGCGGCGAGCGTCACGCCCGCCGCCATGACGAGGGCCGCGGGCAACGCGGGCACCACGAGCCGGCGGAGCCGCGACGCCGGAGCGGCGCTGTCGGTCGGTTTCATTCCGATCCCTCTCACAGCCGGCTGTGCCCGCGCCACGGCAGGCGCACACGTCAACAGTAGGCCGCGGAAGGCTGTTGCGGGCAGCGATCCGCAGCGGTTGCCCGAATGCGACCCGGCCTCCCGGATCAATCTGGTATGCGCCGATGGGGTGACACCTCACTCCTCCTCAGGCGGAGTGACAGCTACCGCTCGTGCTGCCTCGGGACCCTGCTCCAGCAGCACAGCGAAGCCATCATCGTCCAACACGGGGACCTTCAACTGCATGGCTTTGTCGTACTTCGAACCGGGGTTGTCGCCCACCACTACGAATCCGGTCTTCTTGGAAACGGATCCGGTCACCTTCGCTCCGAGAGCCTGCAGCGCTTCTTTCGCGCCATCTCTCGTGTGTGACTGAAGTGTGCCCGTTACCACGACGGTGACGCCTTCCAATGGACGCGGGCCCGCGTCACCCGTCTGCTCCTCCTCCATCCGGACGCCCGCGGCCCGCCAGCGCTCGATGATCTCCTGGTGCCAGTCCACGGCGAACCACTGCTTGAGCGACGCCGCGATGGTGCCGCCGACACCGTCCACGGCGGCCAGTTCCTCCTCGCTCGCGTCCCGGATCCGGTCGATCGAGCGGAACTCCCGGGCCAGCGCCTGCGCCGCGACCGGGCCCACGTGACGGATCGACAGGCCGGTGAGGATCCGGGCCAGCGGGCGCTCCTTGGCGGCCTGGATGTTCTCCAACATGGCGAGGGTGTTCTTCTTCGGCTCGCCCTTCTGGTTGGCGAAGAAGGTGACGACCTTCTCCTCACCGGTCTTCGGATCGCGCTTGGGCAGACCGGTGTCCGGGTCCAGGACGTGGGACTTGATGGGCAGCAACTGCTCGATGGAGAGGTCGAAGAGGCCGCCCTCGTCCGTCAACGGCGGCTCGGCGGGCTCCAGGGGCTGGCTGAGCGCGGTGGCGGCGACGTAGCCGAAGTTCTCGATGTCGAGGCACTTGCGGCCGGCGAGGTAGAACAGCCGCTCGCGGATCTGGGCGGGGCAGGACCGGGCGTTGGGGCACCGCAGGTCGATGTCACCCTCCTTGGCGGGCTGGAGCGCCGATCCGCACTCGGGGCACTCGGCGGGCATCACGAACTCCCGCTCGGTGCCGTCCCGCAGGTCCACCACCGGGCCCAGGATCTCCGGGATGACGTCGCCGGCCTTGCGGATGACGACGGTGTCCCCGATGAGGACGCCCTTGGCCTTGACCACGTCCTGGTTGTGCAGGGTGGCGAACTCCACCTCGGACCCGGCGACGGTGATCGGTTCGACGACCGCGTACGGCGTGACCCGGCCGGTGCGGCCGACGCCGACGCGGACGTCCACCAGCTTGGTGTTGACCTCCTCCGGCGGGTACTTCCAGGCGATCGCCCAGCGCGGCGCCCGCGAGGTGGCGCCCAGCCGGCCCTGGAGCCGGATCTCGTCGAGCTTGACCACGACGCCGTCGATCTCGTGCTCGACGGCGGTGCGGCGGGTCTCGGGGTCGCCGTAGTGGGTGATGAACTCCCGCACCGCGGCGAGCGAGTCGACGACGCGGTTGTGCGAAGCGGTGGGCAGGCCCCATTCCTGGAGCAGGTCGTACGCCTCGGAGAGGCGGTCGATCTCCAGGCCGTCGCGGGCGCCGAGGCCGTGCACGACCATGTGCAGCGGGCGGGTGGCGGTGACCTTGGGGTCCTTCTGGCGCAACGAACCGGCCGCGGCGTTGCGGGGGTTGGCGAACGGGGGCTTGCCGTCGGCCACCAGGCGCTCGTTGAGCTCCAGGAACTTCTCCATCGGGAAGTAGACCTCCCCGCGGACCTCGACGAGTGCGGGGACCCGGTCGCCGGTGAGGCGGTGCGGGATCTCGGCGATGGTGCGGACGTTGGGCGTGATGTCCTCGCCGGTGCGGCCGTCGCCGCGGGTGGCGGCGCGGGTGAGCCGGCCGTGCTCGTAGGTGAGGTTGACCGCGAGGCCGTCGACCTTCAACTCGCACAGGAAGTGGTAGCCGGCGCCCTTCGGGTCGCCGCCCAGTTCGCCGGCGATCCGCTCGGCCCAGGCCGACAGCTCCTCGTCGTCGAAGGCGTTGTCCAGCGAGAGCATCCGCTCGCGGTGCGCGACCTCGGTGAACTCCGTGGCGTAGGAGCCGGCGACCTTCTGGGTCGGCGAGGCCGGCGTGCGCAGCCCGGGATGGGTCTCCTCCAGGGCCTCCAGGGCGCGCAGCAGCTTGTCGAACTCCGCGTCGCTGACGACCGGGGCGTCCTTCACGTAGTACCGGAAGCGGTGCTCCTCGATCTGCTCAGCGAGCTGCGCGTGCTCCTCCCGTGCCGCGGCGGGCACCTCGGATGCCGCTGCGTGCTGTTCGCCAGCCACCGTCTTGTCCTCCCGTGTCCTGTCAGGGCGGTCACTCAGGGTTGTCCGCGAGTGACCTCGCCGCCCGGACGCAGTGGGCGAGGACCTCTCGGGCGTAGGCGGGCGAGGCGCCCGCCAGACCGCACGACGGGGTGACCACCACGGACTCCGCGAGGAGCCCCGGTGCCAGCCCCAGCCTGCGCCACAGCGTCCGGACACCCATGACGCTACCGGCAGGGTCTGACAATCGACCGTCCACGCCCGGCACCACGCCCGCGAACAGTGCGGTCCCGCCCTCGACCGCCTCGCCGAGCGCCTCGTCCTCACGCTCGGTGAGCAGCGCGGCGTCGAACGAGACGCCGGTGGCGCCGGCCCGCCGCAGCAGCGCGAACGGCACCTCGGGGGCGCAGGAGTGGACCACGACCGGTGCGCCGTCCGCGACCCCGACGAGGTCGCGCAGCGCGCCCTCGACGACCGCGCGGTCCACGGCCCGGTGGGTGCGGTAACCGCTCGCGGTCCGCACCCGCCCCTGGAGCACCGCGGTCAGTGACGGCTCGTCGAGTTGCAGGACCACCTCGGCGCCCGGCACCCGGCGCCGGACCTCCGCGAGGTGGCCGCGCAGCCCCTCGGCGAGGGACTCCGTGAGGTCGCGGCAGGCCCCGGGGTCGCCGAGCGCCACCTCGCCGTTGCGCAGTTCGAGGGCGGCGGCCAGCGTCCAGGGACCGACCGCGGAGACCTTCAGCGGTCCGGTGTAGCCCTGGGTGAACTCCTCCAGGGCGTCGAGGTCCTCGCCGAGCCAGGAGCGCGAGCGCCGGGTGTCGCGGCCGGGCCGGTCGCTGATCCGCCAGCCGCTGGGCTCCACGTGTGCGTAGAGCTCGACGAGTAGGCCCAGGGTCCGCCCGATCATGTCGGCGCCGGGCCCCCGGGCGGGGAGTTCGGGCAGATGGGGGAAGTCCTCCAGCGATCCGGTGACGGTCTTCGCCGCTTCGCGCGCGTCGCCGCCCGGCATCGATCCGATGCCGGTCGCCGCGCCCGCGGCCCACTTGTGCCTGGTGTTCTCGCTCACCCAGGAAGGGTATGCGGCGGCGGGCCGGGCGGGCTGCCCCAGCCCCGTCCGGCCCGCACCCGGCCCGCACCCGGCCCGCACCCGGCCCGCACCCGGCCCGCACCCGGTCCGCCGGTGGTGGGACCGGCCGGTCCGTGGGGCGGTCAGCTCCGCCGGCGGAGGCCGAGCCAGCCGAGCAGCGCCGCGGCCGCGAGGGCCAGGGCGGTCAGGGCGAAGGCGTATCCGGTCCCCTGGTAGGCGCCACCCGCGCCGGTCAGCACCGCGCCCATGCCGGCGATGCCGACCAGCGAGCCGACCTGCCGGTTGGCGTTGAGGGTCGCGCTGCCGATGTCGGCGTGCTCGCGGCCGGCGGCCTCCATCAGGACGCCGGTCATCGCCGGGGAGCTGATGCCGCCGGCGAGGTTGGTGACGGCCAGCACCGCGGCGATCACCCCGTACGGCAGGGACGGCGACAGGACGAGGAAGAGCAGCAGGTAGCCGGCGGCGGAGAAGGCCAGGGAGGCGGTGAGCGCGGTCCGGTTGCCGGTGCGCGGGGCGATCCGGGTGTAGAGGACGTTGCCGAGCGGGAGGACCAGGACGGCCGGGAGCATCTGCAGGCCGGCCGTCACCGCGCTCGCGCCGCGTCCGGTCTGGAGGAAGAGGCCGAGGACGAACAGGGCGCCGTAGAAGGCGAAGTTGAAGAGGAAGCCGACGGCGTTGGCGGCGCTGAAACGGCTGTCGGCGAAGAGCGCGACGGGCAGGACGGGGGTGCGGGCGGTCCGTTCCCGGAGTACGAACCCGGCGGCGGCGAGGACGGTGACCGCGAAGGCGGCGAGGACGGCGGGCGCGGTCCAGCCGGTGGCGGGGCCCTCGATGAGCGCGTAGCTGAGGGCGCCGAGGGCGAGCAGGCCCAGGACGTGGCCGCTGCCGCCGAGGGGTGCGCCGGTGCCCGGGACCGGCGTGATCACCCGGCGGGTGAGCAGCAGTCCCAGGATGCCGATGGGGAGGTTGACCAGGAAGATGCTGCGCCAGCCGAGGGTGCCGACGAGCAGGCCGCCGAGGGTCGGGGCCAGTCCGACGGAGGTGGAGACGATCGCGGACCAGATGCCGAGCACCTTCGCCCGGCGGGCCGGCTCGGGGAAGGCGTTCATCAGCAGCGACAGCGAGCTGGGCATGAAGAGTGCGGCGCCCGCGCCTTGGGCGAGGCGGGCCGCCACCAGCGCGCCGCCGCCCGGCGCGGCGGCGCCCAGCAGGGAGGCGACGGTGAAGACGGCGAGCCCGGCGAGGTAGGTCCGCCGGGCGCCGAACCGCTTGGCCAGCGAGCCGGCGAGCAGCAGCAGCGCGGCGAAGGAGAGGACGTAGCCGTCGACGACCCAGGTGAGGCCGGACATGGTCAGTCCGAGTCGGGCCTGGAGGTCGTGCGCGGCGACGTTCATGATGCCGGTGTCCAGGCTCGCCATCACGAACCCGAGTGCCAGGACGACGAGTTGGACGCCGCCGCGGGCGGGCGCGGGACGGGTCGGGGTGCTCGCCGTGCCGCGCGGCGCCGCTGTCTCAGTGATCATGCAATTAGTTATAGCTGTATCTAATTGCCGCCGTGATAGTTACAGCTATAACTTTACTGAAGGCATACCAAAGGCCCCCGGAGTGCGCCCCGGGGGCCGGTGAGGAGCGGGCTAGCCGGCGATCCTGCCCAGCGCCCTGAGCAGTTCGTCGCGGAGCGCGCCGCGCTCGTCGTGCGAGAGGTGGTCCAGCGGCGACGCGGTGCCCATCCGCCGCAGCAGGTCCAGCCGCAGCTCGCGACCGGCCTCGGTCAGCACCAGCTGCTTGGCCCGGCCGTCCGCGGGGTGCGGGCGGCGCACCACCATGCCCTGCTTCTCCAGCTTGGAGATGACGTAGGTGACGTTCGGCGGCTCGCAGCACAGCACCGCGGCCAGCTCCCGCGCGGTCTTCGGCTCGCCCAGCTCCTCCAGTGCCTTGGCCTGGGTCGGCGTCAGGTCCAGCTCCGCGATCCGGCTGCGCTGGTGGGCGTCCAGGCGGCGGCCCAACTCGGTGACGAGCCCCCGGATCTCCCGGAACCCGCACCCCGCCGCGGCGGAGGTCTTCGCTTCGGTGCTCGCCCTAGACGTGGTCACCCCGAAAGCGTACGTCGCCCCCGTGCGGTGCACGGGGGCGAGGGGCGGCCGGGCCGCCGGAGCCGTCCCGGGGTCCCGGGACCCCGGGGCCGCAGACGGTCACCGGCCCGGCCGGACCACCACGTCCTTGAGCTCCGCGTCCCGCGGCAGGTCGATCGCGGTGAGGATGGCCGTGGCCACCGACTCCGGGTCGATCCACCGGGTCGGGTCGTAGTCCTTGCCCTCCTGGCGGTGGGTGCTCTCCTGCATGGGCGTGGCGGTGCGCCCCGGGTAGACCGAGGTGACCCGCACGCCGTTGCCGTGCTCCTCGGCGCGCAGCGCATCGGCGAGCGCCTTCAGGCCGTGCTTGCTCGCCGCGTACCCGCCCCAGTTGGCGTGCGCCTCCAGCCCGGCCCCGGAGTTGACGAAGACCACGTGCCCCTGCGCCAGCCGCACCAGCGGCAGCAGCAGGCGGGTGATCTCGGCCGGCGCGACGAGGTTGACGGCGAGCTGCCGCTGCCACGCCTTGGCCGGCAGGTCGCCGACCGCGCCCAACTCGATGACGCCCGCGACGTGCTGGATGGAGTCGAGGCGGGTCGGCAGCTTCTGGTGGCCGAGCGCCCAGTCGAGCTTCTCGGGGGTGGCGAGGTCGCCGACGAGGAGCTGCGCCCCGGGGAACTGTTCGGTCAGCTCCTTGGCCCGGCGGAGGTCCCGGGCCAACAGCCAGAGTTCCTCGCCGCGCTCGGCCAGCCGCCGTGCGACCGCCGCTCCGATGCCGGATCCGGCGCCCGTGATCAAGTGCGTACCCATGGCAGCGATCCTACGGCGTGCCCGGGGGACGGCGGGTCACTTCCGGACGCGCACCTGCTCCTCCAGGTAGGCCAGCGCCGCCGCCCCGTCGTCGGCGAAGAACACCAGGTCGGAGAGGGGGATCGGCAGGAAGCCCTCCGCCTCCATCCGCTCGAACTGGGCCTTGAGCCCGTCGTAGAAACCGGCGGTGTTCAGCAGCACCACCGGCTTGGTGTGCATCCCGTGCTTGCGCAGCTCCAGGATCTCGGTCGCCTCGTCCAGGGTGCCGGTGCCGCCCACCATCACCACGATGGCGTCGGCACGGGCCAGCAGCTGCGCCTTGCGCTCGGCGAGGTCCTTGGTGACGACCATCTCGTCGGCGCCGGCCCGCACCTTGTGCGCGAGGAACTCCACGGAGACGCCGAGGAGCGCGCCGCCGGCCTCCTGGACGCCGTCCGCCATGACCTTCATCAGGCCGGTGTCCGAACCGCCCCACACCAGGGCGTGACCGCCCTCGCCGATCGCCTCGGCGAACTTCCGGGCGGGCTGCACGTAACGGTCGTCGAGGTCGGCGGCGGAGCAGAAGACGCAGATGTTCATGCCGTTCAGCCTACGGGGCGTGGTACCGGCGCCCCGCAGGGGCGGGAACGGTGCCGGGCCCGGCCACGGGGGTCCCCGCGGTCGGGCCCGGCACCGGACCTTTAGATCAGGCCCTGGTCCAGCATCGCGTCCGCGACCCGCTCGAAGCCGGCGATGTTGGCGCCCGCCACGTAGTCGCCGGGCAGCCCGAAGCGCTCGGCGGTCTGGAAGCAGGTGTCGTGGATCCCGCGCATGATGGCGGCGAGCTCGCCCTCCGCGCGCTCGAACGTCCACGCCTCACGGGCGGAGTTCTGCTGCATCTCCAGCGCGCTGGTCGCCACGCCGCCGGCGTTGGCGGCCTTGCCCGGGCCGAAGGCGACGCCGGCCTCCTTCAGGAACGCCACCGCCTCCGGGGTGGTGGGCATGTTGGCGCCCTCGGAGACCGCCTTGACGCCGCCCCGGACCAGGATCCGGGCGGCGTCCGCGTCGAGCTCGTTCTGCGTGGCGGACGGCAGGGCCACGTCGCAGGCGACGTCCCAGACGCTGCCGCCGGCGACGTACTTCGCCGAGGCGCCGCGCCGCTCGGCGTAGTCGCTGACCCGGCCGCGCTCGACCTCCTTGATCTGCTTCAGCAGCGCGAGGTCGATGCCCTTCTCGTCGACGACGTAGCCGCCCGAGTCGGAGACGGTCAGCACGTTGGCGCCGAGCGCCTGGGCCTTCTCGATGGTGTAGATGGCGACGTTGCCGGAACCGGAGACCACCACCTGCTGGCCGTCCAGCTCCTCACCGCGCTGCTTGAGCATCTCCTCGGTGAAGAGCACGTTGCCGTAGCCGGTGGCCTCGGTGCGGGCCTTGGAACCGCCCCATTCCAGGCCCTTTCCGGTCAGCACGCCGGCCTCCCAGCGGTTGGTGATCCGCCGGTACTGGCCGAAGAGGTAGCCGATCTCCCGACCGCCGACGCCGATGTCGCCGGCGGGCACGTCGGTGTGCTCGCCGAGGTGGCGCTGGAGCTCGGTCATGAAGGACTGGCAGAAGCGCATCACTTCGGCGTCCGTCTTGCCGTGCGGGTCGAAGTCGCTGCCGCCCTTGCCGCCGCCGATGTTCAGCCCGGTCAGGGCGTTCTTGAAGATCTGCTCGAAGCCGAGGAACTTCACGATGCCGAGGTTGACCGAGGAGTGGAACCGCAGGCCGCCCTTGTACGGGCCGAGGGCGCTGTTGAACTCCACCCGGAAGCCGCGGTTGACGCGGATCCGCCCGGCGTCGTCCTGCCAGGGCACCCGGAACATGATCTGCCGCTCGGGCTCGACCAGCCGCTCCAGAACCTTGGCGTCCGCGAACTCGGGCCGGGCGTCGAGCACCGGCGCCAGGGTTTCCAGGACCTCCAGAGCCGCCTGGTGGAACTCCGCCTCGCCGGGGTTCCGACGGATCAACTCGGCGTGCAGGGAAGCCAGCCCGGTGGTCAGACCACCGTGCTTGACCTCAGATTGAACAGTCGACATGACTTCCGTTCCCTTCGTGGCCGACGAAAGCCGCGTGCCGTCCGGATCGCCGTTGAACCGTCGACGCGGGGCCTTGGATGTCCCGTCGCGCTGCGCCGACTTTATGCGCCGAGCCCCGGAGGATCGAGGGCGGGGGTACCCGCCACGCCAACCTGTACGCGATTTCCCCAACTCCCGCGCCGCTCCGTTTCAGACGACGGCGGGCGCGGCGGCCGGCGCGGGCGGTGCCTCCCCGGGCGTGCCGGAGCCGGCCCCGGGGCCGTTCGCCGCCTCGGCCTCGGCCGTGACCAGCTGCTCCATCGGCGCTGCGCTGGCTCCGCCGGCGATCACCATGGCCAGCAGCAGCGCGACCACCGTGAGCACCGTGCCCAGCCAGACCATGGTGTGGACCGGCAGGAGGTAGACGCCGACGATCTTGACCCCGCACTCGGTCAGCAGCACGCTCCCCCAGATCGTCGAGAACCGCCGCTCCAACTGCCGGAAGCGCGCGCTCCCGCCCCGCAGCCGGTCCCAGGCCGCCTCCGCCGCCGGGCCGCCCTTCGTCACCCAGGGCTTGAGCCCGGCGCTCATCAGGGGCCGGCCGGCGGCCACCGAGACCAGCACCGCGATCCCGACGACGCTGCTGACGCCGCTGTCCTTGGCCATCATCAGCCGGGCGTCACCGGTCAGGGTGCTGGTCGCCAGCCCCACCGCGTTGACGACGAGGATCAGCAGCGCGAGGCCGTTGACGCTGCGCTCGCGGACCAGGCCCCAGGCCGTGCGGGCCGCCGGGGCCACGCTGCTCCAGGCCAGCGCGGCGACGTCGGACATGCCGAAGCCGCCGCTGAGGACGTAGTACGCGGCCGTCGGAATGCCGGCGTCGACCACCAGCGGCGTGAGGGCCTGCACGAGCTGACGGCCGGCGGACTGCTGCTGACTCACCACGGACTCCCCCGAGTTGGGCTCCGCACGGCGCCGGGTGCGCCGTGTCGGACGTCCCAAGCTTCCGGCAGCGTGGCACCCGGCCGGCAGTCCCGGCCGTCCCGTCTTCGCGGTGACATTTGTCAGTGCCGGGCCGGGGCCCTGGTGTGGGACGGCCTGGTGCGGCCCGTGGTGTCGGTGGGGTCAGCCGGCCTGTTGCGGCGCCGCCGCGGCGGGGGCCGGGCGGCGCGTGGTGGTGGCGATCGTCGCCGAACCGACCACCCGGGTGCCGTCGTAGAGGACGACGGCCTGGCCGGGGGCGACGCCGCGGACCGGTTCGGTGAAGGTGACGCGCAGGGTGTCGTCGACGACCTCCGCGCTGACCTCGGTCTCGCCGCCGTGGGCGCGGAGCTGTGCGGTGTAGCCGGCCGGGCCGGACGCCGGCGGGCGGCCGCACCAGCGAGGGCGGATCGCGGTGAGCGCCGTCACGTCGAGGGAGGCGGCCGGGCCGACCGTGACGGTGTTGTCCACCGGGGAGATGTCGAGGACGTAGCGCGGCTTGCCGTCCGCGGCCGGGGTACCGATGCGCAGCCCCTTGCGCTGGCCGATCGTGAAACCGTAGGCGCCGTCGTGGGTACCCAGGACCTCGCCGGACTCGTCGACGATGGGGCCCTCGGCGGCCCCCAGGCGCTTGGCGAGGAAGCCCTGCGTGTCGCCGTCGGCGATGAAGCAGATGTCGTGGCTGTCGGGCTTCTTGGCGACGAACAGGCCGCGGCGGGCGGCCTCTTCGCGGATCTCGGACTTGGTGGTGGGGGTGTCGCCGAGCGGGAACAGGGCGTGCGCCAGCTGGCGGTCGTCGAGCACGCCGAGGACGTAGGACTGGTCCTTGGCCATGTCGGCGGCGCGGTGCAGCTCGCGGGAGCCGTCCTCGCGCAGGATCACCTGGGCGTAGTGGCCGGTGCACACCGCGTCGAAGCCCAGGGCGAGCGCCTTGTCCAGGAGGGCGGCGAACTTGATCTTCTCGTTGCAGCGCAGGCAGGGGTTCGGCGTGCGGCCGGCCTCGTACTCGGCGACGAAGTCCTCGACCACGTCCTCGCGGAAGCGCTCGGCGAGGTCCCAGACGTAGAACGGGATGCCGATCACGTCGGCGGCGCGGCGGGCGTCGTGGGAGTCCTCGATGGTGCAACAGCCGCGGGCGCCGGTGCGGAACGACTTGGGGTTCTCGGACAGCGCGAGGTGGACCCCGGTGACGTCGTGGCCGGCCTCGGCGGCGCGGGCCGCGGCGACGGCGGAGTCCACACCGCCGGACATGGCGGCGAGGACGCGGAGACGGCGGGGGGCGGCGGCATCAGTCATAGCCCCTCAAGAGTAGACGGAACCGGAACGCGCCCGAAAAGCGTTGTGGAGGGCATGGCGGCGACGGATGAGGCGCGGGGCGAGGAACGACGGCCTGCGGCCGGGGAACGACAGCCCGCAGACGGGGAACGGGGCGCCGCCCGGCCGGCCGGGCGGCGGCTCACCCGGCGGCGGGCGCTGCTGCTCGGCGGCGGTGCCGCGGTGGCCGCCGGGGCGGCTGCGGTCGCCGCCCGCGAGGAGTTGGCGTACTGGTGGTGGCGGCTGCCGGGGAACGGCCGGCCCCGCAAGGAGGGCGAGGTGGACTTCGCCGGGGCGCAGTGGTCGGCCGCGTCCCCGGCCAACTACCGGCAGGCCAGCCGGCCGGACGACTACACCGTCGACCGGGTGGTGGTGCACGTCGTGCAGGGCAGCTTCGCCACCGCGCTGAAGGTCTTCCAGGACCCCTTCCACGAGGCGTCGGCGCACTACGTCGTCCGCGGTGACGGGCACGTCGCGCAGACCGTCCGCGAGCTGGACGTGGCCTTCCACGCCGGGAACCGCGGCTACAACGAGCGCAGCGTGGGCATCGAGCACGCGGGGTTCGTGGACCGGCCGGAGTCCTTCACCGCGGACATGTACGCCGCGTCGGCCCGGCTGACCGCCGGGATCTGCCGCCGGTACGCCTTCCCGGCCGACCGCGAGCACGTCGTCGGGCACGTCGAGGTGCCGGGCACCGACCACACCGACCCCGGGCCGCACTGGGACTGGGACCGCTACCTGGCGCTGGTCCGGGCGGAGCTGCGCCGGCCGGCGGGCCGGGCGTGACGCCCGGCCGGCCCGGCCCCGCTAGCTGAGTCCGGCGCCGCGGGCCCGCTCCACCACCGGACCGATGACCTCCGCCAGCGCCGCGACGTCCTCGGCGGTGGAGGTGTGGCCCAGCGAGAAGCGCAGCGTGCCGCGCGCGAGGTCCTGCGACATCCCGGTGGCCAGCAGGACGTGACTGGGCTGGGCGACGCCGGCAGTGCAGGCGGAGCCGGTGGAACAGGCGATGCCCTGGGCGTCCAGCAGCAGCAGCAGGGAGTCGCCCTCGCAGCCGGGGAAGGTGAAGTGGGCGTTGGCCGGCAGCCGGCCGGCCGGGTCCGGGTCGCCGCCCAGGAGGGCGTCGGGCGCGGCGGCCCGCACGGCCTTGATGAGGTCGTCGCGGAGCGCGCCGATCTCGCGGGCGAACTCCGCCCGGTGCGCGACGGCGTACCGGCCGGCCGCGGCGAACGCGGCGATGGCCGGGGTGTCGAGGGTGCCGGAGCGGACGTGGCGCTCCTGGCCGCCGCCGTGCAGCACCGGTACGGGGGCGTGCTCGCGGCCCAGCAGCAGCGCGCCGATCCCGTACGGCCCACCGATCTTGTGGCCGGAGACGGTCATCGCGGCCAGCCCGGAGGCGGCGAAGTCGACGTCCAGCTGGCCGACGGCCTGGACCGCGTCGGCGTGCAGCGGGACCTCGAACTCCCGGGCCACCTCGGCGAGTTCGCGGATCGGCTGGACCGTGCCGATCTCGTTGTTGGCCCACATCACGGTGGCCAGTGCGACGTCGGCGGGGTTGCGGGCGAGCGCCTCGCGCAGCGCCTCGGCGTGCACCCGGCCGAGGGCGTCGACCGGCAGCCAGTCGACGGTGGCGCCCTCGTGCTCGGCGAGCCATTCGACGGCGTCCAGGACGGCGTGGTGCTCGACCGGGCTGGCCAGGATCCGGGTCCGCGCCGGATCGGCCGCCCGGCGGGACCAGTACAGGCCCTTCACCGCGAGGTTGTCGGCCTCGGTGCCGCCCGCCGTGAAGACGACTTCGCTGGGGCGGGCACCCAGGGAGGACGCGAGTGATTCCCGCGCCTCCTCGACGGTGCGCCGGGCCCGCCGGCCGGCGGCGTGCAGGGAGGAGGCGTTGCCGGTGACGGTCAGCTGGGCGGTCATCGCCTGCACCGCCTCCGGAAGCATCGGGGTGGTGGCGGCGTGGTCGAGGTAAACCATGGTGCGCCGATTCTACGAGCCCCCCGGGGGCGCGTGCCCCGCGCGGGGGCGCATCCCCCAGGGCGCACGCTGCACCCACCCCTCGACACCCGAGATAAGCAGTCACCCACCTGACGCTCATGACACAGTGGCTCGCGGACCGAACTTTCCCCAGTGCCCGGGCGAGGTGCGGTGGACCGTCCTCGGGGACGGAGGCGAAGCGGCGGCGCCGGTGGGGCTGCTGCACGGGACACCGCGCCCGTCGCCCCGGCCACCAAGGGGCACGCCTTGGCGGCCCGCGCCCCCGGGGCGCGGCTGCGGCCGATCGGGGGCGCGGGCCGGCTCATGCAGGGGCTGGCACCGGGCGAACGGTCGGTGGCGTTGCGGGAGTTCGCGGGGCGGTCCGGCGCGCCGGGGCCGGCGGGCGGTTACTGTGCCAGGACCGTGCGGGCCAGTTGGCGGGACTGGGCGACCAGGCGGTCGGCGGAGTCCCAGACCTCGGCGTCCTCCTCCAGGAAGCCGCCGGCCAGGTTGCGGGTGACGATGGAGACCCGCAGCGGACCGGGGGCCGGGCGGTGCCGGACGTGGCAGGTCAGCTCGACGGTGGGGACCCAGCCGCTCAGGCCCATCTCGAAGGCGGTGGGCGGCAGGCCGTCGACGGCCAGGAGGAGGGAGAGCGGATCGGGCTCGCGGCCGTCGGCCAGGCCGAACCAGCCGCGCATCTCTCCCTTGCCGGAGGGCGCGCCCACCGCCCAGCCCACAGTCGCCGGGTCCAGCCGGATGTCCAGGCGCTCGGTGATCGCGGTGCTGCCGGGAATGGCCGGCCGGTCGCCGGGGGCGCTGTCCGTGCCCAGGCAGTGCTCGTAGGGCGGGATGGCCGGCGGCTTGGCGGTGGTGCGGACGTCGTCGGGAAGGGCGGCGAGGTCGCCGTAGGTGGCGAGCACCCGGATCCGTTCGACCTCGGTGCCGTCGTCGGCGAACTGGACCAGGGTGGCGGTGCCGGTGGACAGCGTGCGGCCGGTGCGGACCACCTCGGTGCGGACGACGGCGGGGCCGGGGGCGGAGGCCGTCAGGTAGTGCGCGGTGAGGGTGAGCGGGTCCGGGTGCGGGAGCGCGTCGCCCAGGGCGCGGCCCAGCAGGGCGAGGAGGTAGCCGCCGTTGACGGCGTTGATGATCGTCCAGCCCGCGGAGAGGTGGGCGTCGTAGACGCCCGGGGCGCGCCGGGTGACCGCGGTGTCGCGGTCGAACTCGCTGTTTCCTGCGGTCACCGATGCCATGGCGGCACGCTACACGGATCCATTACCGACCGGTAGTGTCAATTTCAAGGAACGGGACGGGAGTCGGACTCGGCACGCGCCCGGAGTGATCGACTCCGCGGCTGCCATCATGACCGCATGCTTCATGTGCTCTACCTGGTCGGCGTCTCGGCCTTCGCCGCGAGCGGCGTGCTGGCGGCCTACCGCGCCAACATGGACCCGTTCGGCGGTCTGGTCCTCGCGTTCGCCGCGTCCATCTCCGGCGGAACGCTGCGCGACCTGATCCTCGACCGGCGGCCGCTGTACTGGACGCACGACTGGGTGCTGCTGACGGTGATCATCTGCGTCGGCGTGGGCACCATGGTCTACCTGCGTTTCTGGTCCCTGCCGCGCAAGTCGCTCCTGGTGGTGGACGCGATCGGACTGTCCGTGGTGACCGTGATCGGTGCCCGGGCGGCGATCTCGGCGGGCGCCACCCCGCTCGCGGTGGTCATCCTGGCGGTGCTGACCGGCGTGGCCGGGGAGGTCCTGCGCGACGTGCTGTGCGGGGAGTTCCCGCCGCTGCTGCTGCGGGAGGACGTCTACGCCATCGCGGCGCTGGCCGGCGCCTGCTGCTACCTGCTGATGGACCGCCTCGGCGCCGGGGCCAACCCCGCCGCGGTGGTCTCGGCGGGGTTGGTGTTCGCGCTCCGGATGGGCGCCCTCTATCTGGGGCTGCACCTGCCCCGACCGCAGCAACTGCGCGCCCGGGGCGGCAAGCAGGCCGACTAGCCGGTCACTCCCCCGGCAGCGCGGGGCGGCTCTGGGTGTCCAGCCAGGTGTGGAAGAGGTCGCCCAGGCGCTGCCCGGAGATCTTCTCGGCCAGCGCGATGAAGTCGGCGGTGTCCGCGTTGCCGTAGCGGTGCCGGGCGGTCCAGGCGGGCAGCAGCCGGAAGAAGGCCCGGTCGCCGATGCGTTCGCGCAGCGCCTGGAGGGCCATCGCCCCGCGCTCGTAGACCGCGTCGGAGAACATGGTGTCCCGCTGCGGGTCGGAGACCTTGATCTTCCAGAACGCGTCGTCGGCCGGGGCGGCCCGGTACGCCTTGCGGAAGGCGTCGTGGGCGGTGGTGGTGCCGCGGTGTTCGGACCACAGCCACTGGGCGTAGGTGGCGAAGCCCTCGTTGAGCCAGATGTCCTTCCACTGCCGGACCGACACCGAGTCGCCGAACCACTGGTGGGCCAGCTCGTGGACGATGGTGCCCTCGTTGCGCACCGCGGAGTAGGCCGGCTTGGACTGCACCTCCAGGGAGAAGCCGGCCTGCGGCATGTCGTCCACGATCGCGCCGGTCTCCTCGAACGGGTACGGCCCGAAGAGCTTCGACCAGTAGTCGGTGGCCTCGGCGGTGATGCCGTAGACGTCGACCTTGCCGGTCGGCAGGCTCGGGTCGGTGGCGACGTAGATCGGGGTGCCGCCCGGGGTGGTGCCGGTGCGCACGTCGAACTTCCCGATGGTGGCGGTGGCCAGGTACGGCGCCATCGGGCGGCTCTCGCGCCAGTGGAACCAGGACCGGCCGCCGCGCTCGCCGGAGCCGACCAGCCGCCCGTTGGAGACCCCGGTCAGCCCCTTGGGGGCGTCGATCCGTATGTCGTAGGTGGCCTTCTCGTCCGGGTGATCGCTGGAGGGGAACCACGTCGAGGCCGCGTTGGGCTCGCAGGCCACGAACACCCCGTCCTTGGTCTTCATCCAGCCGTACTGGGAGCCGAAGACGATCGGGCCGCTGAGCGGTTGCGGGACGCCGTGGTAGACGACGGTGACCGCGAAGCGCTCGCCGCGGGCGAGCGGGCGACCGGGCCGGACGACGAGTTCGTCGCCGGTTCTGGAGAAGCGGGCGGGCCGGCCGTCGACCCGGACCTGGTCGACGGTCAGTTTCTGGAGGTCCAGGTCGAAGGAGGAGAGGTCCTGCGTGGCACGGGCGGAGACGGTGGCCCGGCCGTCGAGCCGACCCGAGTCGGGGTGGTAGCTGACGCCCAGGTCGTAGTGGAGCGGGGTGTAACCGCCGTTGCCCAGGCCGGGGAAGTAGGGGTCACCGATCCCGGGGGCGCCCGGGGTGGCGGCGGGGGCCGCGGCGATGGTGGCGGCCGAGGCCACCGCGGTGGCCAGGGCGAGCCAGCGGGAGGAGCGACGGGCAGAACGGGAGAGTGCCATGAGCCGTCCCTTCGGTTGCGCGGATGCGGGAAGAACAACCGCGCCGACTCTGCACTCTCCCGCCCGGCTCCACCGGCGACTTTGCCAAGTCGTCAGGAGTTACTGCCCGGTTGGTGCCTTACCGTCCGAACTTTCGGTCGCCGCGCCCGGGTTGGCGTCGACTCCGCCGTCCGCCTCCTCGGGGTGGTGGCAGGCCACCTGGTGCCCGGTCGCCAACTGGACCAGCGGCGGCTCGGTGGTGGCGCACTCCTCGGTCGCCTTCCAGCAGCGGGTGCGGAACCGGCAGCCGGACGGCGGGTTGATCGGCGAGGGCACGTCGCCCTTGAGCAGGATCCGGTCGCGCTTGGTGCGCCGCTTGGGGTCCGGCACCGGTACCGCGGAGAGCAGCGCCTTGGTGTACGGGTGCCGGGGCGAGGCGTAGAGCGCGTCCCGGTCGGCCAGTTCGACGATCTTGCCGAGGTACATCACCGCGATCCGGTCCGAGACGTGCCGGATGACCGAGAGGTCGTGCGCGATGATCACGTAGGTCAGGCCCAGCTCCTCCTGGAGGTCGTCCATGAGGTTGACGACCTGGGCCTGGATGGAGACGTCGAGGGCGGAGACCGGCTCGTCGGCGACCACCAGCTTGGGCTTGAGGGCCAGCGCCCGGGCGATCCCGATGCGCTGACGCTGACCGCCGGAGAACTCGTGCGGGTAGCGGTTGTAGTGCTCAGGGCTCAGGCCCACCAGCTCCAGCAGCCGCTGCACCTCCTTCTTGACCCCGCCCTCGGGCTCGACGCCCTGGAGCCGGAAGGGGGTGGAGACGATCCCGCCGATGGTGTGCCGCGGGTTCAGCGAACCGTACGGGTCCTGGAAGATCATCTGGATGTCGCGGCGCAACGGGCGCAGCTTGCCCGGGGACAGGTGGGTGATGTCCCGGCCCTCGAACTCGACGGCCCCGGCGGTCGGTTCGTCGAGCCGGGTGATCAGCCGCCCCATCGTGGACTTGCCGCAGCCGGACTCGCCGACGACGCCCAGCGTCTCACCGGGGAAGACGTCGAAGTCGATGCCGTCGACCGCCTGGACGGCGCCGACCTTGCGCTTGAGCAGGCCCTTGGTGATCGGGAAGTGGCGGACCAGGCCGCGGACCCTGAGCAGCGGCCGGTCCTGGGCGGCCGGTGCGGGCTTCGCGGCCGGTTCGCCCTTCTCGTGCGTCCCGGTGGTCTCGGGGGTCTCGGTCGTCTCGGGGGTCTCGGTCACAGCTTCGGCGCAATCTCTTCGGTCCAGATACGCTGCCGCTCCTCCTGCGGCAGGTGGCAGGCCGAGTAGTGCCGGCCGTCGACCTGCTGCAGTTCGGGGCGCACCGTGCGGGTGACGTTGTCCTTGGGGACGTCCGCGTACGGGCAACGGGGGTTGAAGGCACAGCCGGACGGCACGTTGATCAGGCTGGGCGGCGAGCCCTTGACCGGGATCAGCCGGTCGGTCTGGTCACGGTCGATCCGCGGCATCGAGCCGAGCAGGCCCCAGGTGTAGGGGTGTTGCGGGGTGGCGAACACCTTGTCCGAGGGGCCCCGTTCCACGCACCGCCCGCCGTACATCACCAGCAGGTCGTCGGCGAGTTCGGCGACCACGCCGAGGTCGTGGGTGATGATGACGACCGCCGAGCCGAACTCCTTCTGCAGATCGCGGATCAGGTCCAGGATCTGCGCCTGGACGGTGACGTCCAGAGCGGTGGTGGGCTCGTCCGCGATCAGCAGCTCGGGGTTGTTGACCAGCGCCATCGCGATCATGGCGCGCTGGCGCATACCGCCGGAGAACTGGTGCGGGTGGTCGTCCACCCGCTTGTCGGGCTGCGGGATGCCGACCCGGTCGAGCATCTCGACGGCCCGCTTGCGCGCGGTCTTCTTGTCGACGTCGTGGTGGACCCGGTACGCCTCCACGATCTGGCTGCCGACCGTGTAGAAGGGGTGCAGCGCGGAGAGCGGGTCCTGGAAGATCATGGCCATCTGACGGCCACGCAGCCGGCGCACCTCGTCGGGCTCGGCCGAGACGAGTTCCTTGCCGTCGAGCCAGATCTCGCCGGACATCCGGACCTTGCTGCGCTGCTGGCGGGAGGCCCGGTGCAGGCCCATGATCGCCAGCGAGGTCACCGACTTGCCGGAGCCGGACTCGCCGACGATGCCGAGCGTCTTGCCCTTCTCCAACCGGAAGGTCAGCCCGTCGACGGACTTCACCAGCCCGTCGTCGGTGGGGAAGTGCACCTTCAGGTCCCGCACTTCGAGGAAGGCGGACGGGGTGCCCCCGGACGCGGCGACGGGCTCGGCGACGGGCTTGGGGGCGGCCTCGGCCTTCGGCTCGGGCGCGGCCTCGGGCTCGGCCTCGGGCTCGGCCTCGACCGGGGTCACGTCGGTCTCGGACGCTTCGGCCTCGGAGGCATCAGCCTCGGGCGCTGCCGCCTTGGACGGGGTTGCCTCGGGCGCTTCGGCCTCGGGGACTTCGGCCTCGGGCACCTCAGCCTCGGGCGCTGCCGCCTTGGCGGTGGCTGCCCCGGACGCCTCGGCCGGCGCGGTCCCCTCGGCGGCGGGCTGCCCGGCCGCCGTGGTCTTGTCCTCGGAAGAGTCGGTCACGAGAGCCTCACCCGCGGGTCGACGGCGGCGTACAGAACGTCCACCACCAGGTTGCATATGACGATGAAGAACGCGGCGAGCAGGGTGACGCCGAGGATGTTCGGCAGGTCGTTGGCGTTGATGGAGTCCACCGCGAAGGCGCCGACTCCCTTGAGCGAGAAGACCTGTTCGGTGATGAGCGCGCCACCGAGCAGCAGGCCCAGGTCCATGCCGAAGACGGTGATGATCGGCGTGAGCGCGGCCCGCAGACCGTGCCGGATGACCACCCGGCGCTCCCGCAGGCCCTTGGCGCGGGCCGTGCGGATGTAGTCCTCGCTCAGCGTCTCCAGCATGCCGGCCCGGGTGAGCCGGGCGTAGAGCGCGGAGTAGAGGAAGGCCAGGGTGACCCAGGGCAGGACCAGCGTCCGGGCCCAGCCGAACGGATCGTCCAACAGCGGGACGTAATCACTGCGTTCGAAGATCGGCCACTGGTAGGTGAACAGGGCCAGGGCCAGCGCGCCGGTGAAGAACATGGGGAGGGAGACGCCGGCCAGGGCGACGCCCATCGCCATCCGGTCGAAGATCGAACCGGGGCGGAGCGCGGAGAGCACGCCGGTGGCGACGCCGGAGAGGACCCACAGCACCGCGGCGCCGGCGGCCAGCGACAGGGTGACCGGGAGCCGGGACTGGATCTCCGGCCAGACCTCCAGGTGGGTCTTGAAGGAGTACCCGAAGCACGGCACGTGGCACCGGGCCGCCTCGGGCCCGAACTTGTAGTCGACGCCGACGAAGATGCCCTTGAGGAAGTCCCAGTACTGCTCGTACACGGGCTTGTCCAGGCCGAGGTTCTTCTTGACCGCGGCGATGTCCGCCGGCGTGGGGGCCTTGCCGATGTACTGCTGGGCAAGCTGGTCGGTGCTCTGCCCGGCCAGTTTCGGCAGCAGGAAGAAGATGCCGAAAGTGACCGCGCTGACGATCAGCAGCAGGATCACTGCGCTGATCAACCTGCGGATGATGTACGAGAACACGGGGATGCGGCGCCGGTGCCGCGGGCCGGGAGCGACCGGCCCACGGACACCAATGCCTTCACCTGCCTTCCAGGGCTGCTACTTCTTGACGCCGATGTTGAGGTAGTCGTACTCACCGCTGAAGGCCGAGGTGGACACCAGGTTGGTGGCCTTGGGCGAGCGGTACATCAGGACCTTGAAGTAGGTCAGCGGGACGATCGCCGCCTGCTCCATCGCCTTGCGGTCGATGTCCCCGTACGCCTTCTCGCGGGCGGCCTGGTCGGTGTTGGCGATGGCGCCGTCGAGCAGCTTGTTGATCTCCGGGTCGTCCAGCTGGGACAGGTTGGAGTTGCCGGACTGGCTGATCGCCTTGCCGTTCAGGATCTGCTGGAGGTAGCCGTAGCCGGTCGGGAAGTCGGCGCCCCACTGCATCATCATCAGACCGACGTTGTTGGACTTGTCGAACTCCGGCACGCCGGCGTAGTCCGAGAAGTACTTGCTGGTCGGGTACGACTGGATCTTGGCGTTGATGCCGATCTTCTTCAGCGAGCCGATCACCGAGGTGGCCGCGTCGATCTCGTCCTGCCGGTCGTTGCGGGCCAGGATCGTGGTGTTGACGTTGCCGGCTCCGCACTTCTTCCAGTGCGCCTTGGCCTCGGTCAGGTCCAGGTTGTCGCCGTCGTACTTCTGCGGGTACAGGTCGAACTTCTGGTAGCCGGCGATGTCCGTCGGCAGGACCGTGGAGGCGATGTCACCGCGGATCGGGCCGCCGAGCGCGGTCTGCACGGACTTCTTGTCGATGGCGTACTCGACGGCCTTGCGGCACTCGACGTTGTCGAACGGCGCCACCTTGGTGTTGATCGCCGTGTAGACGAGGCGCTGGCCGAGCGCGTTGTCGGTGTGGGACTTCTGCGTCGGGTCGGTCAGCAACTGGGCCTGGGTCTGACCGTCGACGCCGCGGCCGGCCATGTCGACCATGGTGTTGCCGGACTGCAGGTCCTTGTCGATGGTCGACTGGGCGACCTTCAGGTTGAGGACGATCTTGTCCGGGAGCTGCTTGCGCAGCGGGTCGGTCGCGGCCGACCACTGCGGGTTGCGGACCAGGGTGAGCTTCTTGCCCTCCTGGTAGCTCTCGAACTTGTACGCGCCGGTGGACATCACGTGCTTGGTGTAGTCCGCGCCCTTGTCCTGGGCCTGCGGCACCGGTGCCGTCTGCGGCGCGCTGACCAGGTAGTCGAACTCGGCGAACGGCTTGTTCAGGTGGAAGACGATCGTCTGGGCGTCGGGCGTCTCTATGGACTTGAGCCCTTCCTTGCCCTTGTCCTTGTAGGGACCCTTGTAGCCGCCGTCGTTGTCCTGGAGGAACTGCTGGAAGTAGTTCGGGCCCAGGGAGAGGGTGTCGCGGGCGAAGTTGCTGCGCTCGACCGCGTACTTGACGTCCTGGGAGGTGACGGGGTTCCCGTCCTCGAACTTCACGCCCTTGCGCAGCTTGTACGTCCAGGTCTTGCCGCCGTCGCTGGCCTTGCCCATCGACTCGGCGAGGTCCGGGACCAGCTCCTCGCCCTTGGTGCCGGCACCGGGCTTGAAGGTGGTGAGCGGACGCGCGTACAGGCGGCTGAAGTTGTAGACGAAGGCGTAGTAGGTGTTACCCGGGTCGAAGGACTCCGGGGCGTCGCTCATCGCGTAGGTGAGGGTGCCCCCCTTCTCGTCCGAGGCGTTGACGACGCCCTTGGTGGCGGCGTTGGCCCCGGCCGAGCTGTCGGAGGAACCCTTTCCGCTGCAGCCGGCCAGCAAAAGGCCCGCACTGGTGATGGCCGCGACAGTCGCGACCGGAAGTGACCTTCGCATGATGCTCGGTGACCCCTTCGTTCGTCGTGAAACGTCAGATCGAAACGGCTAGAAGGTGAGGTGTCCGGACGGGCAGCCGCTCACCGGCTGCGCGGGTCCAGCGCGTCCCTCAGACCGTCACCGAGCAGGTTGAACGCGAGCACGGTGACGAAGATCGCGAGGCCGGGGACGATCATGTATTGGGGATCGACCTCGTAGTACTTGACCGCCTGGGTGAGCGTGCCGCCCCAGGACGACTGGGGCGGCTGGATGCCGACGCCCAGGAAGCTCAGCGCCGCCTCGAAGAGGATGTTGGAAGGGATCAGCAGCGTCGAGTAGACGATGATGGGTCCCACGAGGTTGGGCAGGAGTTCCCGGAAGAGGATGAACGGCCCGCGGGCGCCCAACCCGCGGGCGGCGGAGACGAACTCCCGCTCCCTCAGCGACAGGGTCTGGGCCCGCACGATCCGGCCCATGTAGGGCCAGTTGAAGAAGCCGATCACGAAGATCAGAACCGAGATGTGCAGCGGCAGGCCGTCCAGTCCGAACGCACCGCCCTGCAACGACGCGGAGATCGCAATGGCGAACAGCAGCAGCGGGAACGCCAGGAAGACGTCCATCATCCGGCTGATGAAAGCGTCCACCCGCCCGCGGTAGAAGCCGGCGACCACGCCGAAGACGGTGCCGATGGCCACCGACAGCAGCGTCGCGCCGAACGCCACGAGCAGCGACACCCAGGAGCCTTCGAGGATCCGGGAGAGCAGGTCGCGGCCGAACTTGGGGTCCACGCCCAGGAGGTGGTCGGCGCTCATCCCGCCGAAGTCGCCCTTGGGCAGGGTGGTGTTGGGGTCGATCAGGTCTTGGTGCGGCTGGTTCGGGTCCAGGCCGAACAGGTGCTGCAACGGACGGGACAGCGCGGCGGTCAGGATGAGCAGGATGACAACGATGGCACCCGCCATCGCGACCTTGTCGCGGCGGAAGCGCAGCCACGCGATCTGGCCCAGCGAGCGCCCCTCGATGCGCTTGCTCTCCACGCCCTCCAGCACCGCTTCCGGCTGCGCCTCAGCAGCCGCCCCGGTGGTCTCAATCGGTGCGGTCACGGTGCTTCAGAACCCCTCCCGGCCGACGGTGGCCGGCCTGTGCCCGCCGCGGTAGCGGCCTGGTCTGTAACCTCGCTGGTGTTCCCCTGCCGCCATCTCCTCCGGGTCTCGCGGGAGTTGGCACTGCGGACGGATCAAAGGTGCGCAGGACAACGGCGGGGACGACGCTCGTACAAAGGACCGAGGTCCTCGATGCCGGGAGTCTTCATCCGAGTCGCGATCACTCACCAGCCCTGACGGTGAATGGATGCGCAACTGTGATGTGGTCCGCGGCTTTCCGTTATACGAACAGCAGGGCGGACTGAGCGGTGCGCCGGGCGCTCGGGAGGGGCGTCAACCGGCGTGCAGATGAGGGGAATTCGGCGCAAGGCCGACGGCGGACGGGGCCCGTCCGGGCGCCCGCCGGCGTCAGTAGGGGCGGGGGTAGCCGTACCCGTAGGTGGGTCCGGGCGCGGGCGGCTGGGCGTAGCCGTCGCGGTCGAAGAACGGGCGGGCGCAGGCCCGCATCCACATGCCCACCGGGTCGTACTCGTCGTTCATGGCGACCGTGGAGACCGGCAGTCCGTCCGGCACCGCGCCCATCGACTGCTGGATCATCATCCGCGCGGCGTCCACCGACGGCTGCCCGGTGTCGTACAGATCCAGGCCGATCGCCAGATAAGGGGCACCGAGGGCGGGTTGCACCCATGCCCGGCGCAACGAACGTACCGGGGGCGTCCGGTGGGCGTTCTGCGCGAGCAGGGCGTAGAACTGCGGGATGTCGATGACCGGTTCGGAGATCCGCAGCGGCCCGGCCGGCAGGCGGTCGAGGCCGGCGGCGATCCGGCGCAGGTCGAGCCAGGGGACGCCGACCCCGCCGCCGGGAGCGTGCGGATTCAGCCACAGGCCCCAGCGGTCCGGGAAGAGCGAGGCGGCGATCTCGGGGCCGCTGACGAGTTCGTGGTCACGGGTCCAGCCGGAGGCGGCGAGCTCGGCCGCGGAGGTCACGCAGGGCGCGTAGCCCAGCCCGTCGACCTCCATGTTGCCGTACTGCGCGTCGGGTTGCCCGGCCCGGCCGTGCCACAGGAGCATCCAGACCTGCCCGTGCGCGAGGGCCCCCAGCAACGCCTCGTAGGCGTCGTAGCGCCCGGGCGAGACCTGCCGCAGCATCTGCTCGACCTGGTCGGCCGCCGCCGCTCCCTGATGCGCACCCGCGCTCACGTGGTCCGTCCCTTCTGCCGGCAGGGCCTGCGCCCGCCCGTCGTTCCCCCAGCTTACGAGTGGTCCCGGGTGTAGAAGGGCCGCACGCGCTCCAGCATCCAGTCGGCGACCGGATCGCCCTGGGCGATGTCGAGCAGCACCAGCTGGACCGGCCAGGCGACCGGCACCTGACCCAGCGCCTGCCCCAACGCGTGCAGGGCCTCGTCGCGGGCGCTTCCGTCGTGCAGCCGCTCGGGGGCGACGTCGAGCTGCACTCCGACGAAGAGCGCCGGCGTGTCACCCTCGACGCTGGCCAGCGCGCGCCGGGCGGTCAGCACGCACCCGGCGGCCGAGAACGCCAGGCCGGCGGCGGCGAGGAAGTCCACCGGCTCGTCCTGCCAGTCCGGCTCGAAGAGCCGCACCCGGGCGCCGCCGGCCGGCGGGCCGTCCAGATCCGACCGCCCGGACCGACACAATTCGGCCACTGCGGGCGGCGGCAGCGGAACGCCCACCGTGCCGCCCGGATTGACCGCGACGCCCAGCAGCGGCGGCAGCCCGCGGGCGAACTCCCGGGCCGGTGCGACGGTGTACGACATGTGCGCGCCGACGGCCTTCAGGAACTCCTGCTCGGAGCTGAAGACCGGGACGTACGCGGCGCCGCCGATCTCGACGGTCGGCAGGTCGAGGCCGCCCGCCCCGGGACCCGCGCTGTCCGGGCCGCCGCCCTCGGGCAGCGGCACCCACACCTGGCTGCGGCCCAGCACCTCGACGATCCGTCCCCCGGCCTCGGGGTGTCCGACCGACGCGGCCAGCACCTGCTCCAGCTCGTTGGCCGGCCAGGCCAACTGCGGTATCCCCGCGTCCGGGACGCACCCCGGCACCGGACCACCGTGCTGCGGGTAATTGTCCGGATAGTTCATCTCACCCACCCATTACTGGCCGCGCTCCCCGGCCCCTGACCCTGGGGGCGGACCCGCGGACCCGCCCGGTGGATCAGACCCTAACCGGGAAAGCGCCGCACGCCGAAGCCGGCGGCGGCCCCGATGTGCGCCGGAGCCGAACCGGACGCGGGCGGTCCACCACCGGCTCAGCCGAAGGCGACCCGCTCCAACGCCCCGGCGGCGGGCCGGTCCAGCAGCACCGCGGAGCCGAACCCCGACGGGAGCCGGGCCGCCTCGGCCCGGGCGACCAGCCGGCGCACCGCCCTGCGGTGCCGGGCGAAGGCGTACCGCGAGACCCGCCGGCCCCGCGCCCGTTGGCCGATCAGCGCCGCCTCGGGCGGCACGTCGAGCAGCACCAGGTGCACCCGTCGGCCGTCGCGCAGCGCCGCCCGGGAGAGCCAGCGCCGCACCCACGCCAACGTCCCGCAGTCGTGCACCACCACGCTCGCGCCGGAGCGCACCGCGCGGCGCAACGCCAGATAGTGCGCCACCCGGACCAGCGGGCGGTACAGGGCGTAGGGCAGGCGGCGCAGCCGGCCGCGCTGCCAGCGCTCCCGGGCGTCCTGGGAGTCCACGCGGTGCACCCGGGCGCCGCGGCCGTCGCGGCACGGCACCACCCGGGCCATCAGGGTGCTCTTGCCACTGCCCGGCAGGCCGGAGACCACGATCAGGTCGCCGGGCGGGAAGCGGAGCGCGGTGCGCGGCGTGCGGTCGGCGCCGCGCAGGTCGGTGATCCGCGGCCCGGCGGTCGGCCGGCCGGCGGGGCGGCGCGTCGCCCGGGGCGCGATCGGCGCCGGTACCGGGGCGGGCTCCGGCGGGGCGGCCCCCGCCGTCGTCGCGTACGCCGCTTCGCTGTGCACCGTGATCGCCCCTCCCCGTCGGATCAGGTCGGATATCAGGACCCGACCTTTCCGCAGAGTGTCAAGAAAAGGTAATGAGCAGCAAGGCGATTGCCAAGCGCAGCACCGGAATTGACGGTCCGGGGACGCCGTCGGGCGACTCGGCGCCGGGGGCCGCGGGCCGCGCGGAGCACGGGTGACCGGCCGCGGAGCGACGGCCGGGACTCCTGCATCCGGCGATCCCGTGCAATGATGTGGCCGCCACGGGCCCACCACTGGTCACTCGTGCACAGCCAGCCAATTGCATACCGGCCGCTTGAATCCGCGCGGGAGAGTCCCCGGCCGCCACGGCGGGGCGCCGAAGGAGCAAGTCCTCCCTTGAATCTCTCAGGCCCCTATACCGCGCGGGCGAGGCAGATCTGAAAAGCGAGTCGCGGCCCGGCTGAAGGGGGCGGCTCCACCCAAGGTGCAAACCGGGTCCGTGCGCGGACTCCCGGTGAACCTCTCAGGTTCCGATGACAGATGGGGAGACCGTCTTGTCACCCATGCCTGGGAGCCCAGAACGATGACTGATGCCCCCCGCCGCACCGCGCTGGATGCCACGCACCGCGCGCTCGGCGCGACCATGACCGACTTCGCCGGCTGGGACATGCCGCTGCGCTACAGCAGCGAACGCGAGGAGCACGTCGCGGTGCGCACCCGCGCCGGCCTCTTCGACCTCTCCCACATGGGCGAGATCACCGTCACCGGTCCCCAGGCCGGTGCACTGCTCGACCACGCGCTGGTCGGCAACATCGGCGCCCTGAAGGTCGGGCGGGCCCGCTACACCATGATCTGCGCCCCCGACGGCGGCATCCTCGACGATTTGATCGTCTACCGCCTCGCCGAGCGGGAGTTCATGGTCGTCGCCAACGCCTCCAACGCCCAGGTGGTGCTGGACGCGCTGGCCGCGCGGCAGGCCGGCTTCGACGCCGCGGTCCGCGACGACCGGGACGCCTACGCACTGATCGCGGTGCAGGGCCCGGAGTCCCCCGGCATCCTCAAGAAGCTCTGTGCCCCCGTCGCCGACCTGGACGGGCTGAAGTACTACGCGGGACTGCCCGGGACGGTCGCCGGCGTCGAGGCGCTGATCGCCCGGACCGGCTACACCGGTGAGGACGGCTTCGAGCTGTTCGTCCGCCCGGCGGACGCGGTCACCGTGTGGGAGGCGCTGACCGAGGCCGGCCGGGACGTCGGCCTGGTCCCGTGCGGCCTGTCCTGCCGCGACACCCTGCGCCTGGAGGCGGGGATGCCGCTGTACGGACACGAGCTGACGACCGCGCTCACCCCGTTCGACGCGGGCCTGGGCCGGGTCGTGAAGTTCGAGAAGGAGGGCGACTTCGTCGGCCGCACGGCGCTGGCGGCGGCCGCCGAGCGCGCCGAGCAGGCCCCGCCGCGCAAGCTGGTCGGCCTGGTCGCCGAGGGGCGCCGGGTGCCGCGCGCCGGCTACCCGGTCGTGGCGGCCGACGGCACGGTGATCGGCGAGGTCACCTCCGGGGCGCCGTCCCCGACGCTGGGCAAGCCGATCGCCATCGCCTACGTCGACGCCGAGCACGCCGCGCCGGGCACGGCGGGCGTCCGGGTGGACATCCGCGGCTCGCACGAACCGTACGAGGTCGTCGCGCTGCCCTTCTACAAGCGGCAGAAGTAGCCGCCGGCGCCGGCCGGTCCGCGGCGCCCGCCGTGGACCTGCGCCGTCGCGTCCGACACACGCATCTCACTGGGCAAGACCCCATTCACCATCACACCCGCGCGTACAGGAGAATCGAGCCATGGACAACCCCCAGCAGCTGCGCTACAGCAAGGAGCACGAGTGGCTGTCGGACGCCGAGGGCGGCGTCTCGACGGTCGGCATCACCGAGCACGCGGCCAACGCCCTCGGCGACGTCGTCTTCGTGCAGCTCCCCGAGGTCGGGGCCACCGTCACCGCCGGCGAGTCCTGCGGTGAGCTGGAGTCGACCAAGTCGGTCAGCGACCTCTACTCGCCCGTGAACGGTGAGATCACCGAGGTCAACGACGACGTCGTCGCGGACCCCTCGCTGGTGAACTCCGCCCCGTTCGAGGGCGGTTGGCTGTTCAAGGTGAAGATCACCGGCGAGCCGGAGGACCTGCTCACGGCCGACGCGTACACCGCCTTCACCGCCGGCTGACTCCCCCAGCTCACGCTGGGAGCGCCCGCGGCCCCGCCACCGCACCGGCGGGGCCACGGCGCCCCGCCCGCCCCCTCTCTCCAGGAAGTCCCATGTCGCTTCTGAACAGCTCCCTCCATGAGCTCGACCCCGACGTCGCCGCCGCCGTCGACGCCGAGCTGCACCGTCAGCAGTCCACCCTCGAAATGATCGCGTCGGAGAACTTCGCTCCGGTCGCCGTCATGGAGGCCCAGGGCTCGGTCCTGACCAACAAGTACGCCGAGGGCTACCCCGGCCGCCGCTACTACGGCGGCTGCGAGCACGTCGACGTCGTCGAGCAGATCGCCATCGACCGGATCAAGGCGCTCTTCGGCGCCGAGGCGGCCAACGTCCAGCCGCACTCCGGTGCGCAGGCCAACGCCGCCGCGATGTTCGCGCTGATCAAGCCGGGCGACACCATCCTGGGTCTGAACCTCGCCCACGGCGGGCACCTGACCCACGGCATGAAGATCAACTTCTCCGGCAAGCTGTACAACGTGGTGCCCTACCACGTCGACGAGAAGACCAACCTGGTCGACATGGAGGAGGTCGAGCGCCTCGCCAAGGAGCACCGGCCCAAGCTGATCGTCGCCGGCTGGTCCGCCTACCCGCGCCAGCTCGACTTCGCCGCCTTCCGCCGGATCGCGGACGAGGTCGGCGCGTACCTCATGGTCGACATGGCGCACTTCGCCGGCCTGGTGGCCGCCGGGCTGCACCCCTCCCCGGTGCCGCACGCCCACGTGGTGACCACCACCACGCACAAGACGCTGGGCGGCCCCCGCGGCGGCGTGATCCTCTCCACCGCCGAGCTGGCCAAGAAGATCAACTCCGCGGTCTTCCCCGGTCAGCAGGGCGGCCCGCTGGAGCACGTGATCGCGGCCAAGGCGGTGTCCTTCAAGGTCGCCGCGTCGGAGGAGTTCAAGGAGCGCCAGCAGCGCACCCTTGAGGGCGCCCGGATCCTGGCCGAGCGCCTGGTCCAGGACGACGTCAAGGAGCACGGCGTCTCGGTGCTCTCCGGCGGCACCGACGTCCACCTCGTCCTGGTCGACCTGCGCGACTCGGCGCTCGACGGCCAGCAGGCCGAGGACCGCCTCCACGAGGTCGGCATCACCGTCAACCGCAACGCCATCCCGAACGACCCGCGGCCCCCGATGGTCACCTCCGGCCTGCGGATCGGCACCCCGGCCCTGGCCACCCGCGGCTTCCAGGCCGAGGACTTCCGCGAGGTCGCCGACATCATCGCCGAGGCGCTCAAGCCCACCTACGACCGCGAGGCCCTCAAGGCCCGGGTCACGGCCCTGGCCGAGAAGTTCCCGCTGTACCCGTCACTGTGACGGGCCGGTCACCGGGGCGTCACGGCCCCCGGTGACCAGGTGGCGGGCCGGTCCTCCGGCCCGCCGCCGCACACCGGGCCCACGGCCGGGCCGCCCCGGCCCGCCCCGCCCCGCCGCCCTTCCCTTCCCGGACGCCCCTCCCCGCCCACCGGCGCCGCGCCGTCCGGCTTCACCTCTCCTTCGCCCGCCCGCCGCTCCCCGGCCGGCGGCAATCCCCCACGAGCGGGTTACGCTCAAGAGTCGGGCCGGAAACACCCCATCCTGCCCCGATGTGCTCCACCGTCCACCACGAGCAGACAAGGGAGTCAGCCCCCGTGGCCATCTCCGTCTTCGACCTCTTCTCCATCGGCATCGGCCCCTCCAGCTCGCACACGGTCGGCCCCATGCGCGCCGCCCGGATGTTCGCCCGGCGGCTCAAGAAGGACGGTCTGCTCGCCCAGACGGTCTCGGTGCGCGCCGAGCTGTTCGGCTCGCTGGGCGCCACCGGCCACGGCCACGGCACCCCCAAGGCCGTGCTCCTCGGCCTGGAGGGCCACTCCCCCCGCACCGTCGACGTCGAATCCGCCGACGACGAGGTGGCGCGCATCCGCACCAGCGGCCGGCTGCGCCTGCTCGGCGCCGAGATAGGCACCGCGCACGAGATCGACTTCGACGAGCCCACGCAGCTGATCCTGCACCGCCGCCGCTCGCTGCCGTACCACGCCAACGGCATGACGCTCTTCGCCTACGACGAGGCCGGCGCGCCCCTGCTGGAGAAGACGTACTACTCGGTCGGCGGCGGCTTCGTCGTCGACGAGGACGCGGTCGGCGAGGACCGGATCAAGCTCGACGACACCGTCCTGACGCACCCCTTCCGCACCGGCGACGAACTGCTGCGGCTCTCCCGCGAGACCGGCCTGTCCATCTCCGCCCTGATGCTGGAGAACGAGAAGGCCTGGCGCACCGAGGAGGAGATCCGCGCCGGCCTGCTGGAGATCTGGCGGGTCATGGAGGCCTGCACCACCCGCGGCATGTCCCGCGAGGGCATCCTCCCCGGCGGCCTGAAGGTCCGCCGCCGCGCCGCCAACGCCGCCCGCGCCCTGCGCTCCGAGGGCGACGCAGCGGCCCGCGCCATGGAGTGGGTCACCCTCTACGCCATGGCCGTCAACGAGGAGAACGCCGCCGGCGGCCGGGTGGTGACCGCCCCGACCAACGGCGCGGCCGGCATCATCCCCGCCGTGCTCCACTACTACGTCAACTTCGTCCCCGGCGCCGACGAGGACGGGGTCGTCCGCTTCCTGCTCGCGGCCGGCGCCATCGGCATGCTCTTCAAGGAGAACGCCTCGATCTCCGGCGCCGAGGTCGGCTGCCAGGGCGAGGTCGGCTCCGCCTGCTCGATGGCCGCCGGCGGCCTGGCCGAGGTACTCGGCGGCAGCCCCGAACAGGTCGAGAACGCCGCCGAGATCGGCATGGAGCACAACCTCGGCCTGACCTGCGACCCGGTCGGCGGCCTCGTCCAGATCCCGTGCATCGAGCGCAACGGCATGGCCGCCGTGAAGGCCGTCACCGCCGCCCGGATGTCGCTGCGCGGCGACGGCCGCCACCACGTCTCCCTCGACAAGGTCATCAAGACCATGAAGGAGACCGGCGCCGACATGTCCGTCAAGTACAAGGAGACCGCCCGCGGCGGCCTCGCGGTGAACATCATCGAGTGCTGAGGCCCGCTCCACGACGCCCCGGGCCCGCGTGACTCCTGTCGCGCGGGCCCGGGGCGTTGGTGTGGGTGGGCGACGCCCGCTACCGCCCGATCTCCCAGGCGAACGGCGGGAGTTCGCTGGCCCGGAAGTAGATGTCCAGGGCCCGGGCGGTGGGGGCGAAGGGGTGGACGCGGGCGCCGTCGAGGCCGGGCAGGAGGCGGGCGCAGTGTTGGATGCAGCCGGCCACTTCCCGGCCTTCGCGGTCGACGAGGGTGGCGGCGTCGGGCGGGCCGTCGCACGGGGTGGGGTCGGCGGCCGCGGCGGCGGGGCAGCGGTCGTGGGCGGCGGTCCGGGTGGCCGGGCGGGCGGCGGGCGGGGCGCTCGTCGACTGGTGCATGGCAGTCCCCCTGGTGCTGCGCGGTTACGGGTGCGGAGGCGGACCGGTGACGGCGGGCGCGGTCACCGGTGCCCACGTCAGTGGTGCTCGCCGCGGCGGGGGTCCATGCGGCCTTGGGGAAGACCTGGGGCGTTCGTCAGCGAATCATGTCCAAGCCCTGCGGGGAGCTTCCGGGACGGTCCGTGGGCGGCACGGCCAGGGGGTCCAGGAGCAGGGCGAGGGCGAGCAGGGTGGCGGCCAGCAGCCAGCCGGCCAGTACGTCGCCGGCCCAGTGGACGCCGAGGTAGACGCGGGTGAGGCCGACGCCGACGGCCCAGAGGGCGAGCAGTGCGCACCACCCGCGGCCGGTACCGGGGCGGGTGTGGTGCAGCACGCCCCAGGCCAGGAGGCCGGCGGCCAGCGCGGAGGTGGTGGCGTGGCCGGAGGGGAAGGAGTGGCCGGTGGCCCGGGCGGCCCAGTCGGCGACCGGCGGGCGGGGCCGGGCGAAGAGCTCCATGAGGCCGTAGCGGAGCGCCTGGCAGGCGGCGAGGACGAGCACCGCGGCCAGCGCCGCGCGGATCCGGCCACCGGCCCGCCGGCCGGCCAGCAGGCCGGCGAGGAGCGCCATCAGGTACGGCACGACGCCGGTGCCGGTGGCGGTCAGGGCGGTGGCCAGGGAGCGCAGCGGTTCGCCGCGGTGGGCGGTGGCCCAGTGCAGGGCGGCCCGTTCGGGGGCGAGCGGGGCGCCGTCGCGGACGGCCATGACGACGGCGACGGCGGCGAAGAGCGCGGCGCCGAGGGCCGCGGCGCGCAGCAGGCGGAGCGGGGGCGCACCCAGGCGCGGGCCGCGGCGCGCGCCGTCGGCCGGCTCCGGTGGCACCCCCGGGGGCGTCACCGGGCGGCGACCAACGGGCGCAACGGGGTCTCCCGGACCCGGTCGACCAGGGGGGCGGCACGCCGGGCGAGCGGCGTCAGGACCGCGGCGACCAGGGTGCCGACGATCAGGCCGACCACGACGTCGTGCGGGTAGTGGGCGCCGACCCAGACCCGCGAGGCGCCCATCAGGAGCGCGGCGGGGACGGCGATGGCGCCCAGCCGGCGGTCCAGCAGAAGCAGTGCGATGGCCGCGGAGGCGGCGATCACCGAGTGGTTGCTGGGGAACGACCAGTCGCCGATCCCCGGGCACGGCTCGACCGTGACGACGTGCAGCGTCTGGCAGGGGCGCTGCTCGTGGAAGAAGCTCTTGACCACGTCGTTGACCACGTAGGCCAGGACCACGATGACGGGGACCGCCAGGGCCATGGCCATCTGGACGGCGGGCGTGTGGCGTCCCTCACTGCGGGCGAGCCGGCGGCGGGTGCTGCCGCCGAGGCGCGTGCGGGCGCGCCACCAGCCGACCAGCATCAGCAGTGCGAAGACGCTCAGTCCGAGGTCGGTCCAGTAGGAGACCAGGACGTTGAGGAAGTGCGGCATCTGCTGGGCGAAGCCGGTCACGGAGGTGTACAGGCCGCCGTCGATCGAGGCTCCGCCGAAGGCGAGGTCGGTCACTGGGCTTACTCCTTGGCGGATTGGTGCGGGGTGCGCGGGCTGGATGCCGGGGCGGCCCTGGTGGTGCGCCGGCCGCGGTGCGCTCCAGCAAGTGTGCCGGGTCGTTCAGGGTGCCGGTGGCGCGGTGGCGTGATCCGGCGCATCGGTGGGCTCGGTGGCCGCCCCGTCGGTGCCGCGCTGCTTGCGGCTGCGAAGCACTTCCACGGCGATCGGGGTCAGGGACACCAGGATCACGAGGGCGACGACCGGCAGGAGGTAGCGGTCGACGTTGGGCACCGAGGAGCCCAGGGCGTACCCCGCGAGGGTGAGGCCGATCGCCCAGATCAGGCCACCGACGACCTGCCAGAGGGCGAAGGTGCGGGCCGGCACGTTCAGTGCGCCGGCCAGCGGGTTGAGCACGGTGCGGACGATCGGCACGAAGCGGGCCAGGACGATCGCCTTGGCGTGGCCGTAGCGCGCCAGGTACTCCTCGGCGCGGGCGGCGCCCTCCTGGAGCTTGCGGGACCGGCCCCGGTCGAGCAGCGCCCGGCCGCCGCGGCGACCGATCCAGTAGCCGGTCTGCGAGCCGATGAGGGTGCCGACGACCGCGGCGGTCAGCACCTGCGGCAGGGCGAGGTGGACGGCGCCGCCGACGCCGGGGGCGCACAGCAGTCCGGCGGTGAACAGCAGGGAGTCGCCGGGCAGGAAGAAGCCGACCAGGAGGCCGGTCTCGGCGAACAGGACGACGGCGACGCCGAGCGCGCCGAAGGCGGCGAGCAGCGAACCGGCGTCGAGGACGTTGACCGCCTCGGTGACGGTGCTGGCGTGCAGTGCCGCGGCCATTACGGCCATGTCGGTGGCCCCTCCCATAATGGGTTGCGGGTGTCCGCCGAGCGGCCGACTCCCACCGTCTACAGACCAGTAGACGGTCTACGGCACTGTAGACGAAGGAATGGTGGAGGGCGTTCCATGTCGGAGACTTCACCCGCGGCCCGCCGCCCCGCCGGCGAGCTGGAGGCGAGCGTGCTGGCGGCCCTGTGGGCGGCGGCGGGACCACTGACCCCCGCCGAGGTGCAGGGCGAACTGGGCGGCCGGCTCGCCCGGACGACGGTCACCACCATCCTCAGCCGGCTGCACGACAAGGGCGCGGTCTCCCGCACCCGGGCCGGCCGCGGCTTCGCCTACTCACCGATACACGACTCCGCCGGCCTGACCGCCCGGCGGATGCGCAGCGAGCTGGACAAGCAGGACGACCGCACCACCGCGCTCGCCCGCTTCGTCTCCGAGCTGACCAGCGAGGACGAGCAACTGCTCCGCTCGCTGCTGGACGAGGCGGACGCGCCGGGCGCCGCGGGCGGCCCGCTCCCCGGCTCCGGGACCACCCCATGATCATCGCCGTCTGGCTCCCGCTGGTGATGCCGCTGCTGGCGGTGCCGACCGCCCGTCGGCTCGCCGAGTCGTTGCCGCCGCGCGCCGCGGCCTGGCTGCTGGCCTGCTGCGCCGCCGCGCTGGCCGCCTGCACCGCCGCGGCGCTGGGGCTGCTCGCGGTCGCCGGGGCGCTGCGGCTGCCGCCGGTCGCGGCCTTCGGCCATCTGGAGCGGGCCCTGCCGGGCACCGACGCGGCCGTGACCGTCCCGGCGGCCCCGGTTGCCGGCGCGCTGCTGGCCTGCTGCGCGGTCGCGGTCACCCGCCGCGCCCTGCGGCACCGCGCCGAGCTGCGCGCCGCCCGGCGCACCGCCGACGGCCACGGCCTCGCCGGCGACCTCTGCGTCCTGCCGGACGCGGAGCCCGACGCCTACGCCCTGCCGGGCCGCCCGGGGCGGGTGGTGGTCACCGCGGGGATGCTGCGGGCGCTGCCGCCGGCCGAACGGGAGGCGCTGTTCGCCCACGAGCGCGCCCACCTCGTGGGCCGCCACCACCTCTTCCTGCTGACCGCCGCGCTGGCCGGGGCCTGCCATCCGCTGCTCCGCGGGCTGCGCGCCCCGCTGGCGTACGCCCTGGAGCGCTGGGCCGACGAGTCCGCCGCCGCCCGGGTGGGCGACCGGCAGCTCACCGCCCGGGCCATCGGCCGCGCCGCGCTGGCCGCCCGGACGCACGCCGCGGCCGCCCCACGGCCGGGTACGGCCCCGGCCGCGACCAGCGGCCCGGTGCCGCGGCGGGTCGCCGCGCTGCTCCGCCCCGACCGGCCGGCCGACCGCCCCCGCGGCCGGCTGCTGCCCGTCGGCCGCCGACTGATAGCCGCCGCTCTGCTGGCCTGCGTCGCCTTCTCCGCGGCGGGCGCGGTGGACGCGGCGGCGGATCTGCACCAGACCGTGGAAACGGCCCAGGGCGAGCAACCGGGTCGCTAGCGGCGCCGGGACGGCCCGGTTCCGGGCGGCCGGGCGTCACCGCGGGCCACCGGTGCCGCCGGCCGTCCCGTCGGAGGCCGGTTCCGGGCCGGCCGCGCCCACCGTGAAGCCCAGCCGGGCGCCGCCGCCGGGGCGGGCGGCGGCGAAGGCACCGCCGCCGTGCGCGACCGCGACCTCCCGGACGATGGCCAGGCCGAGCCCCGAACCAGGCAGGCCCCGGGCGGCCGGTGCCCGGTAGAAGCGGTCGAAGACGTAGGGCAGGTCGCTGTCGGCGATGCCCGGGCCGCGGTCCAGGACCTCGACGCGGGCCCCGGTGACGACGATGTCGATGGGCGCGGTGCCCTCGGCGTCGAACTTGGCGGCGTTCTCCAGCAGGTTGCTGAGCGCCCGGTGCAGGGCCGCCGGGCGCCCCTGCACGACCGCCGGGCGCTCGGTGCGGACGGTGATCGGCCGGCCGGTGCGGCGGCGGGCCGAGGCGGCCGCGCGGTCGGCGACTTCGGCCAGGTGGACGTCCGACGCCGGATCGTCGTCGCGCTGCCCGGCCGCCAGCGCGACCAGTTCGTTGACCAGGTCGGTCAGCTCCCTGGCCTCGCCGGCCAGGTCGGCGAGCAGCTCCTCGCGGGCCGGTGCCGGCAGCTCGTCGAACCGTTTGAGCAGCGAGATGTTGGTGCGCAGCGAGGTCAACGGGGTGCGCAGTTCGTGTCCGGCGTCCTGGACGAGCCGCTGCTGGTCGTGGACCGCGGTGGTCAGCCGCCCGAGCATGTCGTCGAAGGCCCGGCCGAGCCGGCCGACCTCGTCCCGCCCCTCGACGGGCACGTCGACGTCCACCCGACCGCGTGCGGCGACGCTCTCGGCGACCGCGGTCAGCCGGACCAGCCGCCCGGTGATGCGGCGGGCCAGCCACCAGCCGACCGCGCCGGCCAGCGCGATCACCCCGGCGGCCAGCAGCACGGTGCGCTGCTGGAGCGCGGAGAGCAGGTCCTCGGTGCCGCTGAGCTTGCGGGCGACCTGGACGGCGCCGCGCCCGCCGCCGAGCGCCACGGTGGCGACGTGGTACTCCGCGTCGCCGAGGACGACCACCCGCTCCTCGTGGTCCCCGGCGGCCGGCCGGGCGGCCACCCGCCGTTCGCGGTCCCCGGCCGGCAGCGCGGGGTGCCCGACCTCGACGATCCGCCCGCCGGCGGACAGGACCTGGACGTCGGTGCGGCTGGCGCCGGCGAGTTCGTCGCGCGGCCCACCGGAGTCGGCGGCGGCGTCGGCGGTGTAGTCGGCGGGGACGTACGGGCGCTCCCGCACCTGGGCCCGCAGGTCGCGGACGACCTCGGAGAAGACGGACTTCTCGTCCAACCGCACCAGCCGGGCCGCCGAGTCGTAGCTGAGGAAGCCGACCAGGACGGTCACCCCGGCGGCGCCGGCGGCGAAGGCCAGCGCGAAGGAGGTGCGCAGGCTGGCCGGTTTGCGGGCGCGCAACCAGGCCGCCGACCACCGCGCGGCCCGGCGGACCGCCGACGGCCGGACGAGGGGGATGCGGCGCCCGGACACTCAGTCCTCCCGGAGGACGTAGCCGACGCCGCGCACCGTGTGGATCAGCGGGCGGCTGCCCGGCACGTCGACCTTCCGCCGGAGGTAGCCGACGTACACCGCGAGGTTCTTCGAGCCGGGGCCGAAGTCGTAGCCCCATATCCGGTCGTAGATCGTGGAGTGGTCCAGGACGATGCCGGCGTTGCGGGCCAGCAGCTCCAGGAGTTCGAACTCGGTGCGGGTCAGCTCCAGTTCGCGCGTCCCGCGCCAGGCGCGCCGCGAGGGGCCGTCGATCCGCAGGTCGGCCGCCTCGACGAGCCCGCTGTCGGCCGCCCGGGGGTCGTGGCCCTCTCCGGCCTCACCGGTCCCGGTGCCGTCCCCGGCCGGCGGCGCGGTGCGCCGCAGCAGCGCCCGCAGGCGGGCGAAGACCTCCTCGACCTCGAACGGCTTGACCACGTAGTCGTCGGCGCCGGCGTCCAGGCCGGCGATCCGGTCCGCGGTCTCGACCCGGGCGGTCAGCATCAGGATCGGGGTGCGGTCCTGTTCGGCGCGCAGCACCTGGCAGACCTGGAGCCCGTCGATCCCCGGCATCATCACGTCCAGCAGGATGACGTCGGGCCGCTCGCGGTGGGCGGCGGCCAGCGCCTGGATGCCGTCGGCGACGGCGGTGACGCGGTACCCCTCCAGGGTCAGGGCGCGTTCCAGCGCGGTGCGGATGGGGCGGTCGTCCTCGGCGAGCAGCACGGAGTGAGTCACCCGGCAAGTCTGCCAAGGGCTCCCGCGGGCGGGTGCGGTCCCCCCGGACGGACGGCCCGCGGGGCGCATTCTTACCCGTCTCTCACCCGGGCCACGTCCTCGACTTACCCGCTCCCGCCACGGTGGCCGGTGCCGGACGGGCCGACCGCGGGGACCGGCCGCGGAACCGGTCCGGCCGGCAGTACGACGGCCCGGCACCGGGCACCGCCCGGGCCACCCGTGGGCGCACCACCCGGAAGACACCGCATGAAGATCACGCTCCTGCTGCACAACGCCTACGCCGTCGGCGCCCCCTTGCGCGCCGCCCTCGCCCTGGCCGCCGCGCTCGCCGACCGGCACGACGTCGAAGTGGTCTCGATGCTGCGGCACCGCGAGGTCCCGCGGTGCGCGGTGGACCCCCGGCTGCGGCTGGTGCCGCTGGTGGACACCCGGGTGGGCAGCGACGACATGGCGCACCCGCTGTTCGGCGAACCGGCGCTGGACTTCCCGACCGCCGACCGGCGCCACCACCAGTACAGCCGGCTGGTCGACCTGCGGGCCGCGGAGTTCCTGCGCGGCACCGACGCCGACGTACTGATCGGCACCCGCCCCGGGATCAACGCCTACCTGGCCCGCTTCGGCCCCCGCCGCGCCCTCCGGATCGCCCAGGAGGCGCCCCGTCACGACGCGCACGAGGACCTGCTGCGGGCCGAACTCGCCCACTCCTACCGGGCGTTGGACGCCCTGGTGACCACCGCCGAGGCGGCGGCCCACTGGCGGACCCGACGGCCGCTGCCCGGCGTGCGGGTGCTGGCGGCACCGGCCGTCGTCCCGCCGCCCGCGGATCCGCCCGGCCCGCCGGCGAACGGCGCCCGCCCCGACACCGCGGCCGCCTCCGCGCCCGAGCCCGTCCCCGGGGCAGCTGCCGACACCGCCCCGCGGACCATCGTCGCGGCCGGCCGGCTGGCCCCCGACGAGCGCTTCGACCTGCTGGTCGAGGCGTTCTCCGCGGTCTGCGCCAAGCACCCCGACTGGCGGCTGCGGATTCACGGCGAGGGCCCCGAACGCGCCCGGCTGCGGAGCCTGATCGACGGCCTCGGGCTGGCCGACCGGGCCGAGCTGGCCGGGCCGCGGTCACCGGACGGCGCGGAGTTCGCCGGGGCGTCCATCGCCGCCTCGGCCTCGGACGCCGAGGCGTCCGGCCCGGCCCTGGTCGAGGCGATGCTGCGCGGCGTCCCGGTCGTCGGCACCGGCCGGCCGCCGGGCCCCACGGAGCTCCTCCAGGGCGGTGGCGGGGTGCTGGTGCCGTGCGACGACGGGCGGGCACTGGCCGGGGCGCTGCTGGACCTGGTCGAGGACCCGGAGCGCCGGCGGGCCCTGGGGGCGGCCGCGCTGGAGAGCGCCCGCCGGCACGGCCCGGGGCCGGCCGCCGCGCGCTACCAGGTGCTGTTCGAGGAGTTGCGGACCACCCGCCGGGCCCGGGCCGTGCGCCGGGCGCTCGGCGGCATCGGGCTGCGCCTGCGCACGGGGCCCCGGGGGAACGAGCGGGCCTGAACGGCCGGACGCCCGCCGTGTAACCGGACTCCCGCCCCTTGCACACCTCCCGCCCCATCCGTGCCGTACGTTACTCAACTCGCCGGCGCCCAGCGGAACTTCGGCGCGGCGATCTGGCGTCTCCGGTCGTGAACATGCTGAACTGCTGAGGGGGCGACTGCCACTTCGAGCAGATGACGCTTCGCATTCCGAAACTCCGACGGACAGGGGGCCGCTCATGCTGCACGGTGTCGATGTCAGCTCCTACAACACCGGATATTCCGCCAAGGGTCTGGACTTCGTCTTCATCAAGGCCACCGAAGGCCGTTCCTACGTCAATCCGCACCAGTCCGCCCAGGCGGCACGGGCCCGCGAGGCGGGCGCCGTGGTCGGCTTCTACCACTTCCTGTGGCCGGGCAACATCGCCGCCCAGGCCCGCTATTTCGTGGAGAAGTGCGCCTCGGCCCAGGGCGACGTGCTGGCCGCCGACTGGGAGACCACCGGTGCCGGCACCTACGCCAGCAACGCGCAGAAGGACCAGTTCCTACTGGAGGTCAAGAAGCTCCGGCCCACCCACCGCGTGCTGCTCTACTGCAACCGTGACTTCTGGTTGAACCGCGACCACACGTCGTACGCGGCGGACGGACTGTGGATCGCCGACTACGTCGCCGCCGGGCATCCGCGGATCAAGGCGAAGTGGCGCATCCACCAGTACACCGACTCGCCCCTCGACAAGGACGTCGCGGCTTTCGGCAGCCATGCCGAGCTCAAGAAGTGGGCGCATCCCGCATAAACTTCTCCGGCAGTACCCGGATGCGCCTGGCGGACACTCCGCGTGACACGATCGCGCGGCTGGCGGACAGTGCGTGACGAAGAGCGTGGAGGAACACCCGTGACGGACCCGGCGGCCAAGGCCCTGCAACAGGAGATAGCCCGCGAACTCCAGGTGCCCGCGGAGTTCGACGCCACACGGGAGATCGAGCGCCGGGTGTCCTTCCTCACAGCGCAGCTCACCTCCACGGGCCTGCGCTCGCTGGTGCTGGGCATCAGCGGCGGGGTCGACTCCACCACCGCGGGCCGGCTCTGCCAGCTCGCGGTGGAGCGGGCCCGCGCCGAGGGGCACGACGCGACGTTCTTCGCGATGCGGCTGCCCTACGGGGAGCAGGCCGACGAGAAGGACGCGCAGCGGGCGGTGGAGTTCCTCCGGGCCGACCGGCTGCTGACCGTGGACGTCCGGCCGGCCAGTGACGCGGCGCTGGCCGCGGCCGTGGCCGGGGGCGTCGCCTTCCGCGACGCGCACCACCAGGACTTCGTGCACGGCAACATCAAGGCCCGGCAGCGCATGATCGCCCAGTACGCGGTGGCCGGCGCGGAGAACGGCCTGGTCGTGGGCACCGACCACGCGGCCGAGGCGGTCTCCGGCTTCTTCACCAAGTTCGGCGACGGCGCGGCCGACGTGGTCCCGCTGACCGGGCTGACCAAGCGCCGGGTGCGGGCCGTCGCCGAGGCGCTCGGCGCCCCGGCCGAACTGGTCCACAAGGTCCCGACCGCCGACCTGGAGACCCTCGACCCGGGCAAGCCCGACGAGGACGCCCTCGGTGTCACCTACGACCAGATCGACGACTTCCTGGAGGGCCGGCCCGTCGAGGACGCCGCCTTCGAGGCGATCGTGCGGCGGTACCGCCTCACCGCCCACAAGCGCGCCCTGCCGCTCGCGCCCTGAGCCGGGCGGGGCGCGCTCGGTCGCGCCCCGCACCGTCCGGTCATGCGCCGGCCAGGGAGCGGTCACCGGCCCGGTGCTAAACCGTGGGCCGCAGCGGGCATGCATGCGGCCATGGGAAGCCACGAAGTGCGATCGGAAGATCAACTGTCAGTGGGGCCGCTTACTCTCCACGGCATGGGTGACGCACGCCTGCACGAACTCCAGACCGCGCTGACCACTGCCTCCGACCTCGCCTCCGCCCTGCGCGCGGCGCCGTCCCGGCGCGACGCCGACCACCTCGTCGACGTCCTGCGCCAGGCGCTGACCGCCGCCAGTTCGCTGGGGGCCCTGACCACCGGCCCGACGGGGTGCGCACTGCACCCCAACGGCGCGGTGGACCCGCTCCACGGCGACCCCGAAGACCCGCTGCCGGCGGGCTACGGCAAGTGCCTGCTGTGCAACGACCGCCGGCGCCGGGCGGACGCGCAGCATCCGCACGTCCGCCCGCACGCCCGCCCGCGCCCCCGGCCGCACCCGGGCTGGCACCGGCGGCTGAGCGCTTAGCGGCGCCTAGGGCGTGTCCGACGGGTCATGGCCGGGGTCCTCGGCGCCGCCGGGTTTGCGTTCCGGCCGCAGGGCGATCCGGCCGAGGACCGCGGCGACGGCCAGCGCCGCGAGGGCGAGCAGCACCGCGTCCGGTACGCCGTTGCCCAGCCGGGCGGCCCAGCCCTCCAGGTCGGCCTCGGTGTCCGCGTCCAGGATCCCCGGCAGCGCGCTGGTCCCGTTGAAGCTCAGGAACAGCACGCCGATGCCGAGGAAGAACAGTCCGGAGATCAGCGACGTGGTGTGCAGCCGCAGCCGGCCCAGGGTCAGCTCGCGGCCGCGCAGCCAGCCCCGGGTGCCGAGCCGGAAACGGTCCCAGAGCAGGGCCAGCAGGAACAGCGGCAGCGCCATGCCCAGCGCGTAGACCGCGAGCATCGAGGCGCCGTAGAGCGGGGAGCCGCTGACCGCCGTCACGGTCAGCACCGCCCCGAGGATCGGTCCGGCGCAGAAGCCGGCCAGACCGTAGACGCAGCCGAGCAGGAAGGTGGACAGGGCGGTGCGCGGGGTGATCCGGGCGGCCGCCGCCTGGGCCCGCCGGGAGGCGAAGCCGAGGCCGAGGATCTGGGCCAGTCCCAGCGCGATGACGACCCAGCCGCCGACCGCGATCAGCAGGTCGCGGTGGCCGTTGAAGAGCCGGCTGGCGGCCGTGCTGGCCGCGCCCAGCGGCACCAGCGTGGTGGCCAGCCCCAGGTAGAACACCCCGGTGCGGGCCAGCAGCCGGCCCGGGCTGGCCAGCGAGTACGCGAAGAACGCCGGGAGCAGCAGGGCGCTGCACGGGCTGACCAGCGCCAGTGCGCCGCCCAGGAAGGCGGCGAGGTAGCCGATGTCGGTGGTCACTTCCCGGCCCCCGCACCGCCGTGCTTCCCGGACTTGCCGGCCTGCGCAGCGGCCTGCTCGATCGCCTGCTCGAAGACCTGGGTCTCCTGCGCCCCGGCGATCGGCCGGCCGTTGACCAGGAAGGACGGGGTGGACTGCACGCCCAGTTGGTAGCCCTCGTCCTGGTCCTTCTTCAGCGCCGCTTGGGCCGCGGGGCCGCCGAGGTCGGCCCGGAACTTCGCCAGGTCCGGGACGCCGGCGGTGCGGGCCAGTTCGACCAGCTTGTCCTCGGCGAGCGCGTCGCCCTTGCGGGTCTCGGCGTAGAGCTCGTCGTGCAGTTGCCAGAACTTCCCCTGCTGGCCGGCGGCCCAGGAGGCGCGGGCGGCGCGCTCGGAGTCGGCGCCGAAGACCGGGAAGTTGCGGAACTCGATGCGCAGGGTGCCGGCGTCGACGAACTTCTTGACCAGCGCGGGCTGGGTCTCCCGGGTGAACCGGCCGCAGAACGAGCACTGGTAGTCGGCGTACTCGACGAGGACGACTGGGGCGTCCGGCTTGCCGACGGCGAGCGGGTCACCGGCGGTGCGCCGGCTGGTGCGGGCGGCGAGGTCGTCGTACAGCTTCTGCTGTCCGGCGTCCTCCTGCGGCTCGACGGAGGCGGCTCCGGGGGCGGTGGGCGCGGCGGAGGCGTCCCGGCCGTTCTCGACGGCCTTGCCGACCGCGACGGCGATGGCGATCACCGCGACGACGAGCGCGAGGACCGCACCGACGGCGGCGACCTTGCGGGTGGGTGAGGCGGACGTGGGCATGCGAAAGCTCCTGTCGTACGGGAGGGGTGTGGACGGGCGGGCGGCCGGAGTGCCGGCCGGGCGTCCTATATCCGCAGTACGGGCAGGAGTGCGGTGTGGTCCGTGGCCGGTGCGGCGCCGGTGGGCGGGCGGGCCAGCGCGAACCGGTGGGGGAGGTCGGCGGCGAGCGGCCCCGGGGCGGTGGCGTCCGGGGCGGGCAGCTCGGCGCGGTGCGGGGCGGGCAGCGGGGCGGCCTCGCCCTGGCTCGGGGCGTGCCGCCCGGAGCAGTTCTTGACGGCGTCGGCCACCGCGATCGGCGCGGTGGCGGCGGGGCGCGCGGCGGACGCCGCGGCGGGGCCCGCGGGGCCCGCGGGGCCGGTCCGCCAGGTCTCGGCGGCGGCGGCCGCGCGGCCGGCGAGCCATGCCTGGTCGCCGCCGATCCGGCACAGCAACGGTCCGAAGGCGACCGCGAGGAGGAGCAGCAGGGTCAGCGTCGCCGAGCGGCGCAGCCGGTGCATGGTCCCTCCCCCTCGCTGTCGGTCCGTGTCGTCGGGAACCTCTTATCCTACGGATCGCCGGCGCCGGGCGACGGCGGTGGCATAGCTCACCCGAGAACGCGCCGAATTTGATCCCGATGCGCCCCCTTATGCCCGATGTGTCGGCTTTGGTCGTCGGCGGTCCGGCCTGCCATAGTCGTCCGCGGCGCCCCCGCCGACGGCGGGCCGGTCGCCGCCGGCCGCGCGGGCTACCCCTTCCGCCCGCGCACGGCCGGGCACTGGGGCTCACCCCGCGGCATCCCGCGGGAGGGCCCCAGTCCCGTTCACGGGAGGGGTCCAGTGCCGTTTCCCGAGGGGCGGCCGGCCGGGTCAGCGGTCGTTGACCCGGACCTCGAACCAGGTCGTCTTGCCGCGCGGCAGCAGATCCACGCCCCAGCGGTCCGAGAGTTTGTCGACGAGGAAGAGCCCCCGGCCGCTGACGTCCAGCGCCTGGACCGGCATCAGACAGGGCAGTCCGCGCGAGGGGTCGCGCACCTCCACCCGGATCCAGCCGCGACGGCGCAGTATCCGCAGCCCGAAGGTGCGGGCCCCGGTGTGCCGCACCGCGTTGCCGACCAGCTCGGAGACGAGGAGCACCGCGTGTTCGGCGAGCTGCGGCGAGAGGGTCCACTGTTTGAGGAGGATGGCGGCGGTCAACCGGCGCGCGGTGCGCGCGGACTGGGGGCGCGAGGGGAGTCTGACCTCGCCCAGGGTCGGATCGCCGACCAGGTCGGGGGCGGCAGGTGCCGGACCGACCGGGGCCGGGACCGTCTCCGCGTCGACACCGGGGCACTCCCCGTGCGCGGCAGCCGCCTCACTCCGCGGCTGCGGCTGCTCCATTCCTTCGAGGCCCGCCATGCCCTCCATAATGGCCGCCCCTTACCGCACCGGGGGGCGGAACCTCGGGAATCCGTTGTCCGGAATCAGTGGCTCCACACCCCCCGCGCGACATATGCCAACGGCAGCCGGGGGCGACCACACGGCGCTGACCTGCACAGACCTCGAACGGGCGACGGACCACCAGGAGTCGTCAACCCGGCCTCTTTAAGGCGTAATTAAGTTTTCCGCAATTCGCCCACACGAGGCATGGCGTACCGGCCAAACCCCAAACATCCCATCAACACCATTGACCTCAGCAGAACTTGGTCACGGCTCAGCGGAACTGGGCCTTGCCCGGGCCTTCCTCGACGAAGCTGCGCATGCCGATCTCCCGGTCCTCGGTGGCGAACAGCCCGGCGAACCAGGTGCGTTCGATCGTCAGCCCGGTGTCGATGTCCGCCTCCAGGCCGGCGTCGACGGACTCCTTGGCGGCCCGCAGTGCCAACGCCGGCCCGGCCGCCAGCCGCGCCGCCCAGGCGTGCGCCTGCGCGTAGACCTCGTCGGCGGGCACCACCCGGTCCACCAGGCCGATGGCCAACGCCTCCGCGGCCTTGACGTGACGGCCGGTGAAGATCAGGTCCTTGGCCTTGGACGGACCCACCAGGCGGGCCAGGCGCTGGGTGCCGCCGGCGCCCGGGATCAGGCCGAGCAGGATCTCGGGCTGGCCCAACTTGGCGTTCTCGGCGGCGATCCGGAAGTCGGCGCAGAGCGCGAGTTCGCAGCCGCCGCCGAGGGCGTAGCCGGTGACCGCGGCGACCACCGGCTTGGGGATCCGGGCCACCGCCGTGAAGGAGTCCTGGAGCTCCTTGGACCGCACCACCATGGCGGCGTGGTCCATGGCCTGCATTTCCTTGATGTCCGCCCCGGCCGCGAACACCTTCTCGCCGCCCCAGAGCACGACGGCGCGGACGTCGTCCCGGCGGCTCGCCTCCTCGGCGAGTGCGCGGAGCCGGTCCTGGGTGGCGACGTCCAGGGCGTTCATCGGCGGGCGGTCCAGGCGGATGGTGCCGACGCCGTCGGCGACCTCAAGATGCACAGTCATGCCGGCAGGTTAGTACGCGTTAACGTCGCGCGCCGCCCCGCCACCGGCCGGCCTTCCGCTCGGGCCGCCGCCTCACCGGGAGCGCCACTTCTCCCAGGAGAGGTTCCAGTCGCCGAAGCCGTTGTCCGGCTGGACGGTGCGGTCGTGGGAGTTCTTGACGATGACCACGTCGCCGATGAGGGAGTTCCGGTAGAACCAGGCCGCCGGGGTGTCCGGGTCGCCGCCGCCGCGCTGGTCGTAGAGGCCGACGCAGCCGTGGCTGGCGTTGCGGGTGCCGAACGCCGCCCGGCCCGACCAGTAGTTGCCGTGGATGAAGGTGCCGGAGGTGCTCAGCCGCATGGCGTGCGGGACGTCCTTGATGTCGTACTCGCCGCCGTAGCCGACGGTCTGGCCGTTCATCCGCGTCACCGGGTGCTTCTCGCTGATCACCATCTGGCCGTTGTAGGTCTCGGTGCCCGGGGCGCCGGCGGTGATCGGGACGGTCCGCAGGGTCTTGCCGTCGCGGACCACGGTCATCTGCTTCGACCGGGCGTCGACGGTGCTCACCTGGCTGCGGCCGACGGTGAACGAGACCTCCTTGGCCTGGGTGCCGTAGACGCCGGGGCGGCCCTCGACGCCGTCGAGGTCGAGCCGGAGGGTGACCTTGGTGCCGGGCGCCCAGTACTTCTCCGGGCGGAAGTCGAGGCGGTCGTTGCCGAACCAGTGGCCGGCGATCGGGACGGCGGGCCGCGCCGTGACGGTGACGGCCCGCTCCACGGCCCGGGGGTCGGTGATGCCGCGGGTGAAGCGGATCGAGACCGGCATCCCGACACCGACCCGCTGGCCGTTCTCCGGGGTGTACTGGCCGATGAAGGTGTTCTTCGGGACGAGCGTGGTGAACGTGGCGTGCTCGGCGGCCTGTCGGCCCCGATCGTCCACCGCGACCGCGTCGACGGTGTACCGCGTCGAGGCGCCGAGGTGGCCGGCGGGCTGCCACTGGGCGCCGTCGCCGGATATCTTCCCGTCGACCGCGTGGCCCTTGGCGTCGGTGACCCTCACGGAGCGCAGCTTGCCCTTCTGGGCGGTCACCCGCAGCGCGCCGCTCGTCGTCACGTCGCGGGAGCCGTCCCGGGGGGCTATCACCACGGCGGCCCGTGAGGCGGCGGCGTCCTCCCCGGTCCGCCGGGAGGGCGCTGCGCCGCTGTCGCCCCCGCAGGCGGCGAGCAACAGCAGTAGCGGAGCGAGCAACAGGGCGAGTGGCGCGCCCGGGCGGCGCACCCGCCGCCGGTACTCCGGCTCCCCCGCCATCGATCGGACGTTCACGACTGGCCCCTTCCCCCTCGCACGGCCCGCGGTGCCCCGCGCCCGGACGCTGTCGGCCGGGTGCGTGCCGCTAGATAACCACACCGCACCGACAGTGAACTCCCCCTGGGGACAGGGGTTTAGTCCCGGGCCGCGGGTGGCCGCGCGGGCATGCGTACGAGCGCCGGGGGGTGTTGCGCTCGCGCGCGGGCGCGGGCCGGTTCAGTGCCGCGCGCTGCCCGCCCGCCAGGCCGCCCACGGCAGGTTCCAGCCGCCCAGGCCGTTGTCGGGGGCGACGGTGCGGTCCGGGGAGTTGCGGACCTCCACCGTGTCGCCGACGATCGAGTTCCGGTAGAGCCAGCCGGCGGGGGTGTCCGGGCCGCCGCCGCGGACGTCCCGCAGTCCGACGCAGCCGTGGCTGGTGTTGAGGCCGCCGAAGACCTCCGGCCGCGCCCAGTAGTTGCCGTGCAGGAAGGTGCCGGACCGGGTCAGCCGCATGGCGTGCGGCACGTCCGGGATGTCGTACTCGGTGCCGAAGCCGACGGTGTCGCCGTCCATCCGGGTCACCGCGTGCCGCTCCAGGATCACCATCGTCCCGTTGTAGGTGGGGTTCTCGGCGTTGCCGGCGGTGACCGGGAGGGTGGCCACCACCCGGCCGTCGCGGCGGACGGTCAGCGTGTGCCGGGCCGCGTCGACGGTGCTGACCTGGTCGCGGCCCACCAGGTAGTGGAGGGTCTTGCGCTGGATCCCGTAGGCGCCCGGCCCGGTGCGCACCTCGCGCAGGCGCAGGTCGACGGTGAGGCGGGTGCCCGGCCGCCAGCGCTCGCGGGGCCGGAAGTCCAGCCTTCGGGGGCCGAACCAGTGCGGCGCGACCTCGACGGCGGGGCGGGCGCTGACGGTGACCGCGCGTTCCACCGCCGCGCGGTCCAGGACCGGCCGGTTGAAGACCAGCGAGAAGATCAGGCCGGTACCGACCGTGGCGCCGCTCTCCGGCGAGTAGTAGCCGATGACCCGGTGCGGGGGCGAGAAGGTCTTGAAGGTGGTGTGCCGGGTGGTGCGGCGGCCGGTGTCGTCGCGGGCGACCGCGTCGACGGTGTACTGGGAGGCGAGTTCGAGGGAGTCGGTGATCGGCCGCCAGATCGTGCCGTCCCGGGAGATCCGGCCGGCGACCGGCTGCCGGCCGGCGCTGCCGGTGCGGCTGACCTCGACCCGCTCCAGCTTGCCGTCCGGGACCCGGACCTCCAGGCGCCCGTTGGCCCGTACGCCGCGCGCGCCGTCGCCCGGGAGGATCCGGATCATCTCCTCGGGGCTGGGCGGTCCGCCGCCGAAGAGGACGTCCCGGTCGCCGCAGCCGGCCAGCGCCGCCACGCCGGTGAGCACGACCAGCAGGGTGCGGGCGGCGCGGCGGAGGCGGGACGGCGGGTGCGTCGTCGTGCCGCGGGGCGCGCGGCCGGCCGCCGGTGCGCGGTCCGCGGTGCGGCCGCCGGTGTCGTCCCCTGGTCGGTGCTGGTGATGGCCGGTCATACGCCGGATTGTGACGGATGATTCGCAAGTTGGGCGGTATGCCGCGAAACGGAATGTCATCGCTGCGCCGTCCCGTGGGCCGGGCGGGCGCGCGGGGCGCACGCCGGGCCCGCCCGCGCCGCTCTGCGGCAACGGGAGTCCGCGACGACGGAAAGCGTGAGGCAACGCCCGGTTGCGGGCAGAACAACGGTGCACCCTCATGCACCGCACCGCGGGCGACGGCCCCGGACCCGGCCGGGACACTCCCCCGGCTCGCGCGGGGAAGGCTCCCCCGGGCCCGGACGCCGCCGCCCGACGAGCCCTTGAGCCGCAGGAGGCCGGCACGTGTCCAGCGCACCCGAGCAGGAGGCGGTGGCGGACGAACCGCTCGCCCCGCCCGCGGACGTCCGCCCCGGCACCCCGACGCCCCTGGGGGCCCGCTACCGCACCGGGCCGGACGGGGCGGCGGGCACCAACTTCGCCCTGTGGGCGGGCGGCGCCGAGGCCGTCGAGCTGTGCCTCTTCGACGACGAGGGGGCGGAGATGCGCCACCCCCTCACCGAGCTGACCCACGAGATCTGGCACGGCTTCCTGCCCGGCGTCCACCCCGGGCAGCGCTACGGCTACCGAGTGCACGGCCGCTGGGACCCCTGGACCGGCGCCCGCTGGAACCCGGCGAAACTGCTGCTGGACCCGTACGCCCGGGCCGTGGACGGGGACTTCGGCGCCCGCACCGAGACCGGCCCGGGCGGTCCGGCGCTGCCCGCCCCGTTGTACGGGCACGTCCGCGACTGGCCCGAGCAGCAGGTCGCCGACACCGTGCGGGACGACCGCGACTCGGCACCGTACGTCCCCAAGGGCGTGGTGGTCGGCGAGGAGGACGACGGGCAGGACGAGTGGCGGGACGACCGGCGCCCGAAGACGCCGTGGCCGGACTCCGTCCTGTACGAGCTGCACGTGCGCGGGTTCACCATGCGCCACCCGGGCGTCCCGGAGCGGCTGCGCGGCACCTACGCCGGGCTCGCCCACCCGGCCGCACTGGCGCACCTGACCCGGCTGGGGGTGACCGCCGTCGAGCTGCTGCCGGTCCACCAGTTCGCGCACGAGGACCACCTGGTGCGCCGGGGGCTGCGCAACTACTGGGGCTACAACTCCCTCGGCTACTTCGCCCCGCACGCCGGTTACGCCGCCACCGGGACCCGCGGGCAGCAGGTCGGCGAGTTCAAGCGGATGGTGCGGGCGCTGCACGACGCCGGCATCGAGGTGATCCTCGACGTCGTCTACAACCACACCGCGGAGGCCGGTGAACGGGGCCCGACCCTCTCCCTGCGCGGCATCGACAACCGCGGCTACTACCGCCTCCAGGGGGACCCGCGCCGCTACGCCGACTACACCGGCTGCGGCAACACCCTGCACGTCGTCCAGCCGCACGTGCTGCGGCTGATCACCGACTCGCTGCGCTACTGGGTCACCGAAATGGGCGTGGACGGCTTCCGCTTCGACCTGGCGGCCGCGCTGGCCCGCTCCATGCACGACGTCGACATGCTCTCGCCGTTCCTCGCGGTGATCGCCCAGGACCCGGTGCTGCGCCGGGTCAAGCTGATCGCCGAGCCGTGGGACGTCGGCTCCGGCGGCTACCAGGTCGGCGCCTTCCCCCCGCTGTGGACGGAGTGGAACGACCGCTACCGGGACACCGTCCGGGACTTCTGGCGCGGCGCCACCGGGGACGTCCGCGACCTGGGCTACCGGCTCTCCGGGTCGAGCGACCTCTACGCCTGGGGCGGCCGGCGTCCGTACGCGTCGGTCAACTTCCTCACCGCGCACGACGGGTTCACCCTGCGCGACCTGGTCAGTTACGAGCACAAGCACAACGAGGCCAACGGCGAGGACAACCGGGACGGCACCCACGACAACCGGTCCTTCAACTGCGGCGCCGAGGGCGAGACCGACGCCCCGGACGTCACCGCGCTGCGCCGCCGCCAGCTCCGCAACCTGCTGACCACCTTGTTGCTGTCCACCGGCGTGCCGATGCTGGTGGCCGGCGACGAGATGGGCCGCACCCAGCACGGCAACAACAACGCCTACTGCCAGGACAACCCGACCGGCTGGGTGGACTGGTCGCTGCTGGCCGACCCCCACTGGCGTGCCCTGGCCGGGCTCACCGCCCGGCTGATCGCGCTGCGCCGCACCCACCCGGTGCTGCGCCGCCGGGCGTTCTTCTCCGGCCGCCCGCAGCACCGCGGCGGGCTGCGCGACCTGGCGTGGTTCGGTGCGGACGGCGCCGAGATGACCGAAGCGGACTGGTACGCACCCGGCGCCACGTTGACCATGTACCTCTCCGGCAACGACATCCCGCAGCGCGACGCCCGCGGCGTCCGGGTCACCGACGACAGCTTCCTCGCCGTGCTGCACGCCGACGCCGCGCCCCGGACGGTGGTCCTGCCCGGCCTGCCGTGGGCCGGTTCCTACGAGCTCCTGGTGGACACCTCGACCGAACCGCCGCCGGACGGGGAGGCCGAACCGCCGCCGGAGCGGGCGACGTGCGCGGCCGGCGGCGAACTCACCGTGCCGGGGCGGACCGTGCTGCTGTTCCGGGCGGTGCCGGGGTGAGCGCCATCGTCCACTTCCGTGCCAACTGACGGGAGATCAGCACCACTTGGGCCGAGGACGGGAACCGGCCCCGCCCCGACCCCGTTCCGGACGCCTCGGCGAAAACCACGTGAGCGCTGTCAGTGGCACGCCGTACGCTCGCGGTGATGGCCACGACCACGTGTTCGACCTCGCCCGGCGAGCGGACCGGAGCGGTACGGCGCTCCGCGGTGCGCTCGCTGCTCCGCCTGTGGCCGTTCGTCCGCCCGGTGCGGGTGCGGCTGTTCCTCGCCGCCGGGGTGGCGGTGGTGGCGTCCTGCCTCTCGGTGGTCATCCCGCTGGTGCTCAAGTGGCTGGTGGACGGGCCGGTGTCGCACGGGGACACCGGCGGGGTGTGGCGGGGCGGCGGGTACCTGCTGCTGCTCGGGGTCGCCGAGGCGCTGCTCTTCGGGCTGCGGCGGTGGCTGGTCTCCCGGCCGACGGCCGCGGTGGAGGCGGCGATGCGGGAGGCGCTCTACCGCCACGTGCAGCGGCTGCCGGTCGCCTTCCACGACCGCTGGGCCACGGGGCAGTTGCTCTCCCGGGCCACCACCGACCTCCAGCTGTTACGCCTGTTCCTGGTCTTCCCGATGACGTTCCTGCTGGTCAACGGCGCGACGATCGTGGTGGGCGGAGTGCTCCTGCTGGTCCAGCAGTGGACGCTCGGACTGGTGCTGCTGGCGCCGGTGCTGCCGCTGATGGTGGTGTGCTCGGTCTTCCAGGCCCGGTACGGGCAGGCCGCCCGCCGGGCCCAGGACCAGGTCGGCGACCTGACCACGGTCGTCGAGGAGTCGGTGCTCGGCATCCGGATCGTCAAGGGGTTCGGACGCCACCGCGCCCAGGCCCGGGCGTTCGGCGAGCTGGCCGGCGCGGTCCGCGGCACCGAGCTGCGCAAGGCCCGTCTGCTGGCCGCCATCTGGGGCGTCAACACCCTCCTTCCGGAGCTGGCGTTGGGCGCCGCGCTGGTGCTCGGCACCGTCCAGGTGGCCGACGGGCAACTCTCCGCGGGCACCCTCGTCGCGTTCCTGTCGACGGCGCTGGCGCTGCGTTGGCCGGTCGACTCGATCGGCTTCCTGCTGGCGATGAGCAGTGCGGCGGCGACCGCGGCCGACCGGTACTTCGAGGTGCTGGACGAGCCGCCGGTGGCCGAGGACGGCGCCGCCCGCGGCGGCCGGACCGCGGACGGCGAACGACCCGGCGGGGGCCTGGTCTTCGAAGCGGTGGAGTTCCGCTACCCCGACGCGCCCCCGGGCTCCCCGCCGACGCTGCGGGGCGTCGACCTGCACGTGCGGCCCGGGGAGACGATGGCGCTGGTCGGGGCCACCGGCAGCGGCAAGACCACCCTGACGGCGCTGGTCCCCCGGCTGTACGACCCGACCGCGGGCCGGATCACCCTGGACGGGCGGGACCTGGCGACGCTCACCCGCCAGGAGGCCCGCACGCTGGTCGCGGTGGCCTTCGAGGAGCCGACCCTGTTCTCCACGACGGTGGCGGAGAACGTCCTGATGGGCGGGGCGGACGGACCGGCGGCGGAGCGCGCCGCGGCGCTGCGGCGGGCCCTGCGGGTGGCGCAGGCCGAGGAGTTCGTGGCCGCCCTCCCGCAGGGCACCGCCACCGGGGTCGGCGAGCAGGGGATGACCCTGTCGGGCGGGCAGCGGCAGCGGTTGGCGCTGGCCCGCGCGGTGGTCGGCCGGCCGCGCTGCCTGATCCTGGACGACCCGCTCTCCGCGCTCGACGTGCACACCGAGGCCCGGGTGGAGGCGGCGCTGCGGGAGGTGCTGGCGACCACCACCGCGCTGGTGGTCGCGCACCGGCCGTCCACGGTGCTGCTGGCCGACCGGGTGGCGCTGCTGTCGGGCGGCCGGATCGTCGCCGTCGGCACCCACCACCAACTCCTGCGGGAGAACGCGCTTTACGCGGCGTTGATGTCCGGCGGCCCGGCGCGCGCCACGGAGCGGCACGAGGGGGAGGACGGGCGATGACGACGACGGAGACCGGCCGACCGGTCGACGGCCCGGGAGGCGACGGCTGCGGCACCGGCCCGTCGGCCGCACCGCCCGCCGCGGACGGGCGGCCGGTCCCGCCGGGCGGCGCCCCGGACGCCTTCGAGGCGGACCTGCTGCCCACCCCCAAGGGCGCCTCGCGCGCCCTGCTGGGTTCGCTGCTCGCCCCGCACCGCGGCCGGGTGTGGGCCGCCACCGTCGCCCTGCTGCTCCAGCAGGCCGCCGCGCAGGCCAGCCCGCTGTTGGTCGCCTACGCCCTGGATCGGGCGGTGCCGGCCCTGCGGGCGGGCGACCGCGGTCCGTTGCTGGTCCTGGCCGTGGCGGCGGCGCTGTCCGCGGCGGTCGCCGGCGGCCTCCAGTGGGTCTTCGTCCGGCTGTCCGCCCGGGCCGGCCAGGACGTGCTGCTGGACCTGCGCGGCCGGATCTTCCGGCACGCCCAGGACCTCGGCCTGGACTTCCACGAGCGCTACACCTCCGGCCGGTTGATATCCCGCGCCACCACCGACGTGGAGGCGCTGCGCGAACTCCTGGAGGAGGGCCTCCAGGAGCTGGTCACGGTCGTCCTGTCGACGCTCTACATCAGCGCGCTGCTGCTCTGGCTGGACCTGGGCCTGGGCGTCGCGGCGCTGCTCTCCGCGGTGCCGCTGGCGCTCCTCGTGCGTGCGTTCCAGCGGAGTTCGCACCGGGCCTACCGCGCCAAGTCCACCGCCATCGCCGCCGTCATCGTGCGGTTCACCGAGACGCTGGGCGGGATTCGTCCGGTGCAGGCGTTCCGCCGCGAGCCCGCCAACGACGCGGCCTTCGCCGACCTCAACGCCCGCCACCGGCAGTTCAACGGCGATGCGATCCTGGCGATGGCGCGCTTCGTCGTCGGCTCCCGCATGACGGCCAACGTCGCGATCGCCGCCCTCGTCCTGTGGGGCGCCTACCGCGTCGCCACCGGTGCGCTCGCCCTGGGCGTGCTGGCCGCCGCGACGCTCTACCTGCGCCGGCTCTACGACCCCATCGACCGGCTGGGCGTGTTCCTGAATTCCTACGAGTCGGCGGCCGCCTCGCTGGAGAAGATCGCCGGGTTGCTGGCCCAGCGGCCGTCGGTGCCCGAGCCGGCGCTGCCCCGGGCGCTGCCGCCCGTGACCCCGGGCCGGCCCGGCCGCGAGGTGGCCTTCCGCGGCGTGCGCTTCGGGTACCGCACGGGCGGCGAGGTGCTGCCGCGGTTCGATCTGACGCTGGCGGCCGGCAGCACCGTCGCGGTGGTCGGCGCCACGGGCGCCGGCAAGTCCACCCTCGCCCGGTTGTTGGCCCGCTTCCACGACCCCTCGGAGGGCCGGGTGGAGGTGGACGGGGTCGATCTGCGCGAGCTGTCCGGCGCCGCGCTGCGCCGCGCGGTGGTGATGGTCACCCAGGAGGCGTTCCTGTTCTCCGGCACGGTCGCCGACAACATCGCCCTGGGCCGCCCGGACGCCGACCGTGCGGAGGTCGAGGGGGCCGCGCGGGCGATCGGCGCCCACGACTTCATCGCCGCCCTGCCGGACGGCTACGACACCGACGTCCGCAAGCGCGGCGGCCGGCTCTCCGCCGGCCAGCGCCAACTCGTCGGATTCGCGAGGGCGTTGCTGGCCGATCCGGCGGTGCTCCTCCTGGACGAGGCGACCAGTTCGTTGGACATCCCCGGTGAGCGGGCGGTGCAGCGGGCCATGGGCGCGGTGCTGCACGGCCGGACGGCGCTGGTGATCGCGCACCGGCTGTCCACGGTGGAGTCCGCCGACCGGGTGCTGGTGATGGCGGACGGCCGGATCGTGGAGGACGGCGCCCCGGCCGCGCTGGCCGCCGGCCACGGCCGGTACGCGGCGCTGCACCGGGCCTGGCGGGAGAGCGTGGGCTGACCCGGCGGCCGCGCCGGAGGCACCGGAGCGCCCCGGATCCCCTCGGCCGAACACCCCGCCCGCCCGTCCGCTTTCCGGACGTGGATTTCGCCCAACGGACGTTTTCCGGCCATTTAGTTGATGAGCACCTGACAACCACTCGCCAGTGGTGGCACTCTTCCCGGCAGCCGCCACCCGGACCCCACGGCACCGCGCCGGGCGGCCGCGCCCCAGCTCCACCAGCACCGCACCCCCCACACACGCTCCACGAGTTCTGCCTCGCTCTGCCCGGACGGCCGCTCCGCCGCCCGGTCCCCCTTGGCCGCCCCCCTCATGTCGCGGCCCCGCAGAAGGAGTCAGTGTGAGACGCACCCCCCATAGATCCACCCCGCAGCGGCGCGCCGTGGCGACCGGCGCGCTGGTCGCGGTCACCGCACTGCTGGCCGTCGGCGTCCAGGCCGGTACCGGCGCGGCGGCCAGCCCGCAGGGCGCTCCCGCCGCCCGCCCGGGCCCGCAGGCGGTCCCCGCCGCCGGTGCGCTGCCCGCCAAGCTCTCCCCGTCCCAGCGGGCCGAACTGATCCGCACGGCGAACGGCACCACCGCCGCCACCGCCCGGCGGCTCCAGCTCGGCGCCCAGGAGAAGCTGGTCGTCAAGGACGTCGAGAAGGACGTCGACGGCACCGTGCACACCCGCTACGAGCGCACCTACGAGGGCCTGCCGGTACTCGGCGGCGACCTCGTCGTGCACACCGCGAAGACCGGTGCGGTCAAGAGCACCACCAAGGCCCTCAAGAAGGCCCTCGCGGTGCCCTCCACCACCGCCAAGGTCGCCCCAGCCACCGCCGCGGGCAAGGCGGTCTCCGCGGCCAAGTCGCTCGGCTCCACGAAGACCGCGGCCGACCAGGCGCCGCGCAAGGTCGTCTGGGCCGCCGACGGCACCCCACGACTGGCCTGGGAGACGGTGGTCGGCGGCCTCCAGGACGACGGCACGCCCAACCAGCTGCACGTCATCACCGACGCCACCACCGGCGCGAAGATCTTCCAGTACCAGGGCATCGAGAACGGCATCGGCAACAGCGAGTACAGCGGCAAGGTCACCATCGGGACCTCCGGCTCCGCGCCGAACTTCACGATGACCGACGGCACCCGCGGCGGCCACAAGACGTACAACCTCAACCACGGTTCGTCCGGCACCGGTTCGCTGTTCACCGACGCCGACGACACCTGGGGCGACGGCACCGCCAGCAACCCGCAGACCGCCGCCGTCGACGCCGCCTACGGCGCCCAGGAGACCTGGGACTACTACAAGAACGTGCACGGCCGCACCGGCATCCGCGGGGACGGCGTCGGCGCCTACTCCCGCGTGCACTACGGCAACAGCTACGTCAACGCCTTCTGGGACGACGGCTGCTTCTGCATGACCTACGGCGACGGCGCCAACAACGCCGACCCGCTGACCGCCCTGGACGTGGCCGGCCACGAGATGTCGCACGGCGTCACCGCGGCCACCGCCAACCTCACCTACAGCGGCGAGTCCGGCGGCCTGAACGAGGCCACCTCGGACATCTTCGGCGCCGCCGTGGAGTTCTACGCCAACAACCCGGCCGACCCCGGTGACTACCTCATCGGCGAGAAGATCAACATCAACGGCGACGGCACCCCGCTGCGCTACATGGACAAGCCCTCCAAGGACGGCGCCTCCGCCGACTACTGGTCGAGCACCGTCGGCAACAAGGACGTGCACTACTCCTCCGGCGTCGCCAACCACTTCTTCTACCTGCTGTCCGAGGGCAGCGGCGCCAAGGACATCGGCGGCGTCCACTACGACAGCCCGACCTACGACAACCAGCCGGTGCCGGGCATCGGCCGGGCCAACGCCGAGAAGGTCTGGTTCAAGGCGCTCAGCCAGTACATGAGCGCCAACACCAACTACGCGGGCGCGCGCACCGCCACCCTCCAGGCCGCCGCCGACCTGTTCGGCCAGGGCAGCGCCACGTACAACACGGTCGCCAACACCTGGGCGGCGGTGAACGTCGGCTCCCGGGTCTCCGACGGCGGGGTCTCGGTCACCAACCCCGGCAACCAGACCAGCACCGTCGGCCAGGCGGCCAGCCTCCAGATCAAGGCCAACAGCGGCACCACCGGCGCGCTGTCCTACGCGGCGACCGGACTGCCCGCCGGGCTGTCCCTCAACGCCGGCACCGGCCTGATCTCGGGCACCCCGACCACCGCCGGCACCGCCACGGTCACCGTGACGGTCACCGACGCGGCCAAGAAGACCGGGACCACGTCCTTCACCTGGACCGTCAACCCGGTCGGCGGCGGCAGCGTCTTCGAGAACAACACCAAGGTCGCCATCCCGGACGGCGGCGCGGCGATCACCTCACCGATCCCGGTCAGCCGCAGCGGCAACGCCCCCAGCGGCCTCAAGGTGACGGTGGACATCACCCACAGCTGGCGCGGTGACCTGGTCATCGACCTGCTGGCCCCGGACGGCACCGCGTACCGGCTGAAGAGCTCCAGCATCGCGGACTCGGCCGCCGACGTGAAGGCCACGTACACCGTCAACGCCTCGACGAAGGCCGCGAACGGCACCTGGAAGCTGCGTGTCCAGGACGTCTACGCGGGCGACTCGGGCACCCTCAACGGCTGGAAGCTGACGTTCTGACAGCAACCGGCAATATGCCCGTCATCCCGATGTGACAGAGCAGGCCGCCAGCCGAACATATCCCGCTGATCGGGACAACTGATCCACCAAGCAGTCGAGTTGGGCGTCGCCCCCGGATCCCCGGGAGCGGCGCCCCGCTCCGTTATCCGGACATCGAGCACCTCTGTACGGACGATTTTCGGCCAACCTCCGAACATCCCCCTGACATGCACGCGTTCGAATGGCAGTCTTCCCGACGCATGTCACACCCGCATCGCTTTGCACCCCCACCACTTGGCAAAGTTGAAGGAGCACGCGTGACCCCCCACATATCCCGTAAGACCCGTGTGACCGGTTCGGTCGCCGCCGCCGCGGCCCTGCTCGTCGCCGGCATCACGGCCGCCGGTACCGCCGGTGCCGCCCCCGCCCCCCACGGCGGCGCCCCGCTCGCGCTCAGCACCTCGCACCACGCGGAGCTGGTGCAGGGCGCGCAGGCCGCCACGGCGCAGACCGCCAGGACGCTGGGCCTGGGCGCGCAGGAGAAGCTGGTCGTCAAGGACGTCATCAAGGACACCGACGGCACCGTGCACACCCGCTACGACCGCACCTACGCCGGCCTGCCGGTGCTCGGCGGCGACCTGGTCGTGCACACCGCCAAGGGCGGCGCCGTCAAGGGCGTCAGCAAGGCCACCAAGGCGAAGGTCGCGGTCGCCTCCACCACCGCGAAGATCGCCCCGAAGGCCGCCGCGCTGGCCGCCGAGTCGACCGCGACCAAGACCATCGGCGCCAAGAAGGTCGACGCGCCGGCGCCTCACAAGGTGATCTGGGCCGCCAAGGGCACCCCGGTGCTGGCCTACGAGACCGTGGTCGGCGGCGTCCAGAAGGACGGCACGCCCAACCAGCTGCACGTCATCACCGACGCCGACACCGGCAAGAAGCTCTACCAGTACCAGGGCATCGAGAACGGCGTCGGCAACAGCGAGTACGCCGGCAAGGTCGACCTCACGACCAAGAAGGGCGCCAACGGCTACGAGCTGACCGACGACTCCCGCGGCGGCCACGCGACGTTCGACCTGGGCGGCAGCGAGAGCGGCGACGGCAAGCTGTTCACCAACTCCACCGACACGTGGGGCGACGGCAAGCCCAGCAACCCGCAGACCGCCGCCGTCGACGCCGCCTACGGCGCCCAGGAGACCTGGGACTACTACAAGAACGTGCACGGCCGCAGCGGCATCAAGGGCGACGGCAAGGGTGCCACGTCCCGCGTCCACTACGGCCAGAACTACGTCAACGCGTTCTGGGACGACAGCTGCTTCTGCATGACGTACGGCGACGGCGAGGGCAACAACAAGCCGCTGACCGCCCTCGACGTCGCGGGCCACGAGATGTCGCACGGCGTCACCTCGGCCACCGCGGGTCTGGAGTACAGCGGTGAGTCCGGCGGCCTGAACGAGGCCACGTCGGACATCTTCGGCGCCTCCGTCGCGTTCTACGCGAAGAACCCCGAGGAGCCGGGCAGCTACTTCATCGGCAAGAAGATCGACATCAACGGCGACGGCAAGCCGCTGCGCTACATGGACAAGCCCTCCAAGGACGGCCAGTCCCTGGACAACTGGAGCGCCGACGCCGGCAACGTCGACGTCCACTACTCCTCCGGCATCGCCAACCACTTCTTCTACCTGCTGTCCGAGGGCAGCGGCCCGAAGGACGCCAACGGCGACCACTACGACAGCCCGACCGCGGACGGCTCCAAGGTCACCGGCATCGGCCGGGACAAGGCCGAGAAGATCTGGTTCAAGGCGCTGACCGCGTACATGACCTCGACCACCGACTACAAGGCGGCCCGCGAGGCGACCGTCAAGGCGGCCACCGACCTCTACGGCGCGGACAGCGCCGAGGTCAAGGGCGTCGAGTCGGCCTGGACCGGCGTGAACGTCAAGTAAGGCACCACCGCGGCCGGTTGGCCGCACCGCACCGGCGTGGCCGGGGGAACACTCCCCCGGCCACGCCGGCTTTTTTCGGCCAGCTCCGCCCGGCCGGCCCCCTGTCCCGCGGGCCCACCGCCCCGCCGGCGCACCACACTCCGGACCGCGCACCCCACCGGCCACCCGACGCACGGCGCACCCCCGCCCCCGGTCGGCGGCGGTCGCCGGTCGGGCCGTCCCGCGCGCCGACGGCGGGTCGCCCGCCGCACGACGCTGACCGGCGACCACCGCCCCGTACTGCCCGGTCCGTCGATATGGCCAATTCCACCCCCTCAGGCGCTCTTGTACGGACACCCGCGCGGCGAGAGGCTGCGAGGGTGGCGCCGACGGGCCCCGGCGCGGCAACGGACTTCCGCACACCGCAACTCCGCTGTGATCACACCGAGTTGAGGAGGCGAACGTCGACCGTGTCAGCACCGAGCCGCAGCCGCCCACCAGAGCGGCGGCCCTCGCCCACCGGAGCGCACGGCGTGAGGGGCTACACATCGGTAGTTCACATTCCCGCGGCATTCAGCCCGCGTGTGCGCGGGAAGGCTCACCAAGAGCGCCGTCGCGCGCAACCGGCCGGCGGGAGCCGATCCGGCCCGCCGCACCATGCGCCAGCAGAGTGAAAGCGGACAGGAGTGCCCATGCCCGCACCCCGCCCCCTCACCGTGGAGCGGATAGAAAGGACAAAACCCCTCAAAGCACCACAAACCCAGGTGAGCCCATGATCGGTCGCATCCCTGTACTGGACATCCGCCCGCAGATCGACTGCGGTCGCCGCCCGGCCAAGGCCGTGGTGGACGAAACCTTCGAGGTCTCCGCCACGGTCTTCCGAGAAGGCCACGACGCGGTCGCCGCGAACGTGGTGCTGCGCAACCCGGCGGGCCGCTGCGGCCCGTGGACCCCGATGCGGGAGCAGGCACCGGGCACCGACCGGTGGGTCTGCGAGGTCACCCCCGACATCGAGGGGCGCTGGACGTTCACCGTGGAGGCGTGGTCCGACCCGGTCGCCACCTGGCGCCGGCACGCGGCGGTCAAGGTCCCGGCCGGGATCGACACCGAGCTGGTCCTCACCGAGGGCGCCGCGCTGCACGAGCGGGCCGCGACCGAGGTCCCCAAGAGCGACGGCCGGGAGGCGGTGCTGGCCGCGGTCGACGCACTGCGGGACACCACCCTGCCGGCCGCCACCCGCCTGGCCACCGCGCTCGCCCCGCAGGTCACCGAGGCGCTGGACCGCCACCCGCTGCGCGAACTGCTCACCGTCTCCCGCCCGATGCCGCTGGTCGTCGAGCGCCGCCGGGCCCTGTACGGCTCCTGGTACGAGCTCTTCCCGCGCTCCGAGGGCGCCGTGCCCGGCCCGGACGGCACGCTGGTCAGCGGCACCCTGCGCACCGCCGCCGAGCGGCTGCCCGCGGTCGCCGCGATGGGATTCGACGTGGTCTACCTCCCCCCGATCCACCCGATCGGCACCAGCCACCGCAAGGGCCCCAACAACGCGCTCTCGGCCGGTGCCCACGACGTCGGCTCCCCCTGGGCCATCGGGTCGCCGGCGGGCGGCCACGACGCGCTCCACCCGGACCTGGGCACCTTCGAGGACTTCGACCACTTCGTGCGGACCGCCCGCGACCTGCGGATGGAGGTGGCGCTGGACTTCGCCCTCCAGTGCTCCCCGGACCACCCCTGGGTCACCCTGCACCCGCAGTGGTTCCACCACCGCGCCGACGGCTCGGTCGCCTACGCGGAGAACCCGCCGAAGAAGTACCAGGACATCTATCCCGTGGCCTTCGACGCCGACTTCCGCGGGCTGGTCCGGGAGACCGAGCGCCTGCTGCGCTTCTGGATGGCCAAGGGCGTCCGGATCTTCCGGGTGGACAACCCGCACACCAAGCCGGTGGCGTTCTGGGAGAAGGTCCTCAGCGACATCAACCGCACCGATCCGGACGTGCTCTTCCTGGCGGAGGCGTTCACCCGTCCGGCGATGCTGCACACCCTCGCCCAGATCGGGTTCCAGCAGTCGTACACGTACTTCACCTGGCGCAACACCAAGCAGGAACTGACCGACTACCTCACCGAGCTGACCGGTGAGGGCGCCGCCTACCTGCGGCCCAACTTCTTCGTGAACACACCCGACATCCTGCACGCGCACCTCCAGGAGGGCGGCCGCCCGGCCTTCGCGTCCCGCGCCGTCCTGGCCGCCACCCTCTCCCCCAGCTGGGGCCTGTACGCGGGCTACGAGCTGTGCGAGGCCACCGCGGTGCGGCCCGGCAGCGAGGAGTACCTGGATTCGGAGAAGTACCAGCTGCGGCCCCGCGACTGGGAGGCCGCGGCCCGCGAGGGGCGGACCATCGCCCCGCTGATCACCGCCCTGAACCGCATCCGTCGCCGCCATCCCGCCCTGCAACAGCTGCGCAACCTGCACTTCCACCGCGTCGACAACGACGCCGTCCTCGCGTACTCCAAGCGCGCGGGCAACGACGCGGTGCTCACGGTGGTCAACCTCGACCCGCACCACACCCACGAGGCGACGGTGTCGTTGGACATGCCGGAACTCGGCCTCGGCCGGCTTGAGTCCTTCCCGGTGCGCGATGAGCTCACCGGCGACACCTACCACTGGGGCAGGGACAACTATGTGCGCCTGGAGCCGGGCAGCTCGCTCGCGCCGGCCCATGTGCTGTCGCTGCGACCGTCCTCACCGATCGGAGGGTCACCCAATTGATCGTCAATGAGCCCGTTCCCGACACGTTCGAAGACACCCCGGCGAAGGACCGCGATCCCGACTGGTTCAAACGGGCGGTCTTCTACGAGGTGCTGGTCCGGTCCTTCCAGGACAGCAACGGTGACGGAATCGGGGACCTCAAGGGCATCACGGCCAAGCTCGACTACCTGCAGTGGCTGGGGGTGGACTGCCTCTGGTTGCCGCCGTTCTTCAAATCCCCGCTGCGCGACGGCGGCTACGACGTCGCGGACTACACCGCGGTGCTCCCCGAGTTCGGTGACCTGGCCGACTTCGTGGAGTTCGTGGACGCCGCCCACCAGCGCGGGATGCGGGTCATCATCGACATGGTGATGAACCACACCAGCGACCAGCACCCGTGGTTCCAGGAGTCCCGCACCGATCCGGACGGCCCGTACGGCGACTACTACGTCTGGGCCGACGACGACAAGCAGTACGCCGACGCCCGGATCATCTTCGTCGACACCGAGGTCTCCAACTGGACCTTCGACCCGGTCCGCAAGCAGTACTACTGGCACCGCTTCTTCTCCCACCAGCCGGACCTCAACTACGAGAACCCGGCGGTCCAGGAGGAGATGATCTCCGCCCTGCGCTTCTGGCTCGACCTGGGCATCGACGGCTTCCGGCTGGACGCCGTGCCGTACCTCTACGCCGAGGAGGGCACCAACTGCGAGAACCTGCCGGCCTCGCACGCCTTCCTAAAGCGGGTGCGCGCCGAGATCGACGCGCAGTACCCGGACACCGTGCTGCTGGCCGAGGCGAACCAGTGGCCGGAGGACGTGGTCGACTACTTCGGCGACTACGCGGTCGGCGGCGACGAGTGCCACATGGCCTTCCACTTCCCGGTCATGCCGCGCATCTTCATGGCGGTCCGCCGGGAGTCGCGCTACCCGGTCTCGGAGATCCTCGCCAAGACGCCGCAGATCCCGTCCGGCTGCCAGTGGGGCATCTTCCTGCGCAACCACGACGAGCTGACCCTCGAAATGGTCACGGACGAAGAGCGCGACTACATGTACGCGGAGTACGCCAAGGACCCGCGGATGCGCGCCAACATCGGCATCCGCCGCCGGCTGGCCCCGCTGCTCGACAACGACCGCAACCAGATCGAGCTGTTCACCGCGCTGCTGCTGTCGCTGCCCGGCTCGCCGATCCTGTACTACGGCGACGAGATCGGGATGGGCGACAACATCTGGCTCGGCGACCGGGACGCCGTGCGCACCCCGATGCAGTGGACCCCGGACCGCAACGCCGGCTTCTCCTCGTGCGACCCCGGCCGGCTGTTCCTGCCGACCATCATGGACCCGGTCTACGGCTACCAGGTCACCAACGTCGAGGCCGCGATGAGCTCGCCCTCGTCGCTGCTGCACTGGACCCGCCGGATGATCGAGATCCGCAAGCAGAACCCCGCCTTCGGACTCGGCAGCTACACCGAGCTGCCGTCGTCCAACCCCGCGGTGCTCGCCTACCTCCGGGAATCCCCGGGCAAGGACGACGCCGACGACGACCTGGTGCTGTGCGTGAACAACTTCTCGCGGTTCGCGCAGCCCACCGAGCTGGACCTCCAGGCGTTCAGCGGCCGCCATCCGGTGGAACTCATCGGCGGCGTCCGCTTCCCCGCGATCGGCAAGCTGCCGTACCTGCTGACCCTGGCGGGCCACGGCTTCTACTGGTTCCGGCTCCGCAGGACCGCGCACCACGCCGGTTAGGGCCGTCCGGTGGAGCCGGCGCGGCCGGCCACGAGCCACCGCGACCGCGACCGCGCCGCCACCGGACCCCGGGAAATCCCGCCCGTACGCGACCCTCCGGCGCGTACGGGCGTTTTTCGACCTTTCGCTCGGGCAACCTCCCTACTACCTCACGGGCCGGGTGGTCCGCAGGGCCCATGCCGGCCCCCGACCCGGGTGAGGGTCCCCTGCTCGTCAGAGCTCGGGGAGGCACCGCCGCACAGCGAAGCGAACGCCGAGAAACGCCGAAAACGCCACGCCGTACGGACGATCTCGCCCGACACGTTCCGCACGGCCGCCTCGTAAAGGCCGCATTCCGGGACACTTTGCCCAGTCTGTCGTGTGCCCGGGGAAAGGACGCGACGCCATGTCGGACACCGCCTCGACCCGTGCCACCCGCCTCACCCCTGACCGCTCGCTCGTCGCCGCACCCGATCTGCTCTCCTCGCTGGCGCCACTGCTGGCCGAGTGGGTACCGCGCCAACGCTGGTTCGCCGGCAAGGGACGGCTGCTCACCGGCTTCACGCTGGTCGCGGCCACCGAACTACTGCCGTGCACCGGCAGCGGCAGCACGCCGGGCCTGCTCCAGTTGCTCGTCCGCGCCCAACAGAGCGCGCCGCCCAGCCGCACCCCGGCCGGCGGCGACTGCTACCAGCTGCTGCTGGGCACCCACCCCGCGCCGCCGCCCCACCTGGCGCCCGCGGTGGTCGGCCGCCCGACCGGCGGCCCGCTGCGCGGGCGCACCGTCTACGACGCGCTGCTGGACAACCGGCTGTGCGCGCTGCTGCTGGAGCGGTTGCGGGTGCCCGGCCGGATCGGGGCGCTGCGCTTCTGCCGCGAACCGGACGTCGACATCCCCTCCGGACTGCCGGCCCGGCCGATCGCGGTGGAGCAGTCCAACTCCTCGATCGTCTATGGAGATACGTTCATCCTGAAGGTCTTCCGGCGGATCGAGCCCGGGGTCAACCCTGATCTGGAGCTGCCGCGGGCGCTGGCCGGCGCCAAGTGCGCCCGGGTGCCGGCGCCCGCCGCGTGGTTCGAGGCCGCGGCCCCCGACGAGGCGGGCGAGGCGACGACACTGGGCGTCCTCCAGCCCTTCCTGGCCGGCTCCGGCGACGGTTGGCAGCTGGCCCTGAACGCGCTCGCGGTGCGCGCCGACTTCACCCGTTCGGCACGCGCCCTCGGCCACGCCACCGCCGAGGTGCACACCGCGCTCGCCCAGGCGCTCCCCACCACCGAGCTGCGCCGCCCGCAGCTGGACGCGATCGCCGCCCAGATGAACGAACGCCTGGAGGCCACCGCCCGCGCGGTGCCGGTGCTCCAGCCCTACCGGGGGCGGCTGCGGACCGCCTTCGACGCGCTTGCCGCGATGGGCCACGACGGCCGCAGCTGGGCCGCCCAGCGCATCCACGGCGACCTGCATCTGGGGCAGACGCTGCGGTCCGTCGAAGGGGGCCGCTGGGCGCTGATCGACTTCGAGGGCGAACCGGCCCGGCCGCTGGCCGAGCGGCGCCGTCCGCAGCCGGCCGTCCGTGACGTCGCCGCGATGCTCCGCTCGTTCGACTACGCGGCGCGCAGCGGCCCGGCCGGCAGCGACCCGTGGGCGCTGGAGTGGGCCCGCCGCACCCGCGCCGCGTACTGCCTGGGCTACGCCGAGGCGGGCGGCCTGGACCCGCGCTCGGCGCCGGAACTGATGCGGGCCTACGAGACCGACAAGGCCGTCTACGAGGTGCTGTACGAGGCCCGGCACCGGCCGGACTGGCTGGCGGTGCCGATGGCGGCGATCCGGCGGCTGGCGTCCTGCGGGGAGCAGGGGTCCGGCTGAGCCCGCGCCCGCGGGGCGGTGGGCGCCGGCCCCGCCCGCCCCGCCGTCCGTCGCACCGCGTCCGCCGGAACCGACTGATCGACCCCCGCCCCGAGGAGGCCCACCCGTGACCGCCCGTCGCCCCCGTTCCGCCGCCCCCGAGCCCGCATCCGGCGCCGCCCCGCCCGGCCCGGCCCGACCGACTCGCCCGACCCGCCCGACCCCGGCCGGTGCGGGCCGGGCCGCGCCGCTGGCCGCCGAGGACCGCGGGCGGCTGCTCGCCGGGGCGCACCACGACCCGCACGCCCTGCTCGGCGCGCACCCGGTGTCCGGCGGGCTGCTGGTGCGGGCCCTGCGGCCGTTCGCCCGGGCCGTCACCGTGGTGGCTCCGGGGCTGCGGGTACCCCTGCACTCCGAGGGGGACGGGCTGTTCGCGGGCGTGCTGCCGCTCGCCGAGGTCCCCGCGTACGCGCTGCTGGTCGAGTACGACGACACCACCGTGACCGTGCCGGACGCCTATCGCTTCCTGCCGGCGGTCGGGGAGCTGGACCTGCATCTGTTCGCCGAGGGCCGGCACGAGCAGTTGTGGCAGGCGCTCGGGGCGCGGGTCATGACGCACCAGGGGGTGAGCGGCACCCGGTTCACCGTGTGGGCGCCCAACGCCCGGGGCGTGCGGGTGGTGGGGAACTTCAACCACTGGGACGGCACCGGCACCCCGATGCGGTCGTTGGGCTCGTCCGGGGTGTGGGAGCTGTTCCTGCCGGGCCTGGGCGAGGGCGAGCTGTACAAGTTCGAGATCACCCGGCCGGACGGGTCGAGGACGGTCCGGGCCGACCCGATGGCCCGGCGCACCGAGTGTCCGCCGGCCACCGCCTCGGTGGTGCACGCCTCGCACCACGCGTGGCAGGACGCCGACTGGATGGCCCGGCGCGGCGCGCGCCCCGTGCACGCCGCGCCGTTCTCCGTCTACGAGGTGCACCTGGCGTCCTGGCGACCCGGCCTGACCTACCGTCAACTGGCTGCGCAGCTGCCCGCGTACGTCAAGGACCTGGAGTTCACCCACGTCGAGTTCATGCCGGTGGCCGAGCACCCCTTCGGCGGCTCCTGGGGCTACCAGGTGACCGGCTTCTACGCGCCGACCGCCCGGATGGGCACCCCGGACGACTTCAAGTTCCTGGTCGACGCCCTGCACCGGGCCGGGATCGGGGTGCTGATGGACTGGGTGCCGGCGCACTTCCCGCGGGACGCCTGGGCGCTGGCGGAGTTCGACGGACGGCCGCTGTACGAGCCGGGGGACCCGGCGCGGGCCGCCCACCCGGACTGGGGGACGCTGGAGTTCGACTACGGCCGCACCGAGGTGCGGAACTTCCTGGTCGCCAACGCGGTGTACTGGTGCGAGGAGTTCCACATCGACGGGCTGCGGGTGGACGCGGTGGCCTCGATGCTCTACCTCGACTACTCGCGCGAGGAGGGCGGCTGGACGCCGAACGTCCACGGCGGCCGGGAGAACCTCGACGCGGTGGCCTTCCTCCAGGAGATGAACGCGACGGTCTACCGCCGCTGCCCCGGCGTCGTCACGGTCGCCGAGGAGTCCACGGCCTGGGACGGCGTCACCCGCGCCACGCACCACGTGGGGCCGGACGGCTTCGGCGGGCTGGGCTTCGGGCTGAAGTGGAACATGGGCTGGATGCACGATTCGCTCGGCTACGTCGAGAAGGAGCCGGTGCACCGCAAGTACCACCACGGCGAGATGACGTTCTCCATGGTCTACGCCTATTCGGAGAACTACGTGCTGCCGATCTCGCACGACGAGGTGGTGCACGGCAAGCGGGCGCTGGTCTCGAAGATGCCCGGCGACTGGTGGCAGCGGCGCGCCACCCACCGCGCGTACCTGGGCTTCATGTGGGCCCATCCGGGCAAGCAACTGCTCTTCATGGGGCAGGAGTTCGCCCAGGGTGCGGAGTGGGCGGAGCAGCACGGCCCGGACTGGTGGCTGCTGGACCCGTCCTACGAGGCGGAGCCGGACCATCGGGGCGTGCGGGACCTGGTCCGGGAGCTGAACCACCGCTACGCGGCGACCCCCGCGCTGTGGGAGCGCGACACCGACCCGGCCGGCTTCGGCTGGATCGACGGCAACGCCAGCGAGGACAACGTCTTCTCCTTCCTGCGCCACGCCGCCGACGGCAGCCCGCTGATCGCGCTCAGCAACTTCTCGCCCGTCGTGCGGCACGCCTACCGGCTGGGGGTGCCCGGGGACGTCCCGGTCTGGCGCGAGGTCCTCAACACCGATGATCCGCGCTTCGGCGGCAGCGGCGTCACCAACCCCGATCCGTTGAAGACCGAGCCGGTCGCCGCCAACGGCCGCCGCACCTCGATCGCGGTGGTGCTGCCCCCGCTGGCCACCGTCTGGCTGGTGCCCGCCTAGCCGGGCGGGGCCGGGCGGGCGGCGCGCGGAAGGGGCGGGCGCCACGGGCGCCCGCCCCTTCTCCCCTCCTGCGCCCCCGAGGCGCTCGGCCGGCGTCGACCGGCGGAGCGTCAGACCGCGGCGGGCGCCTTGCCGCCGTCGGCCGGTGCCGGCGCCCCGGTGTCGGACGGGGCGCCGTGGCCGTCGGCGTTCAGCGTCCGTTCGTCGAACGGCAGCCGGCCGGCGAGCACTTCGGCGACCCGGGCCTTGTCGATCTCCTTGGTCCAGGTGCCGATCAGGACGGTGGCCACCGCGTTGCCGGCGAAGTTGGTCATCGCCCGGGCCTCGCTCATGAAGCGGTCGATGCCGACGATCAGGCCGACGCCGTCGACGAGTTCGGGCCGGTGCGACTGGAGTCCGCCGGCCAGCGTCGCCAGGCCCGCGCCGGTGACCCCGGCCGCCCCCTTCGACGCGATGATCATGAAGACGAGGAGCGAGACCTGCTGACCGAGGGAGAGCGGCTTGTCCATCGCCTCGGCGACGAACAGCGAGGCCATGGTCAGGTAGATGGCGGTGCCGTCGAGGTTGAAGCTGTAGCCGGTCGGGACGGTGATGCCGACGACCGGGCGGCTGACGCCGAGGTGCTCCATCTTCGCGATCAGCCGCGGCAGCGCCGACTCCGAGGAGGAGGTCGACAGGATCAGCAGGAACTCGCGGCCGAGGTACTTCAGCAGCGCCAGCACGTTCACCCCGGCGACCAGCCGGAGCAGCGCGCCGAGCACGACCACGACGAAGAGCAGACAGGTCAGGTAGAAGCCGACCATGATGACGGCCAGCGACTTCAGGGCGCCGAGCCCGGTGGCGCCGACGACCGCGGCCATCGCGCCGAAGGCCCCCACCGGCGCCGCCCACATGATCATCGACAGCACCCGGAAGACCAGCTTCTGCACATGGCCGATGCCGCGCAGCACCGGCTCGCCCGCCGGGCCGAGCGCCTGGAGCCCGAAGCCCACCAGCAGGGCCACCAGCAGGGTCTGGAGTACCTCGCCCTGGGTGAACGCGGAGACCAGCGTCGTCGGGATGATGCCGAGGAGGAAGTCGGTGGTGGACTCGTGGCCGCCGGCGGTCTGGGCCTGCCCGGCGTGCCGGAGCGCCTCCGTCAGGTGCAGGCCGGAGCCGGGGTCGAGGAGGTTGCCGACGAGGAGGCCGATGGCCAGCGCCACCGTGGACATCACCATGAAGTAGCCGAGCGCCAGCCCGCCGACCGCACCGACCTTGGCCGCCTTGCGGACCGAGCCGACGCCCAGCACGATCGTGCAGAAGATCACCGGCGAGATCATCATCTTGATGAGGTTGACGAACCCGGTGCCGAGCGGTTTGAGCTCGACGGCGACGCCGGGCGCGGCGAAGCCCACGGCGATGCCGAGCAGGACCGCGCCGATCACGGCGAGGTAGAGGAAGTGGGTCCGGTCCCGCTTGGCCGGCGGAGCGTCCTCGGCGGTGCCCCGGGACGACGGGGTCTGTGCAGCCACGGCTGCCACCTTTCTGACGGGGGCCATGGTTCTGCGCCGGTGAAGCGGCTCACGGCGCACAACAGGTCCCGGCGACTATGCACGGCGCTGTGGCGCCCGTCACCCTTACGTACATTTCGTTCACGTAAAAGTGACCGTGCAGACTGTTCTGCATGCACCTCCCCCGTTCCCGCCCGCCGCGGCGGCTGCGCGGCCCCCGCAGCCTCGCCGGGCAGCTCTTCGCCATGCAGGTGGTCCTGGTGGCGGTGGTGGTCCTGGGCTGCGCGGTCTTCGCGTACGTGAGCGCCGAACGGCAGGCGGAGGAGACCGCGCGGCGGCAGGCGACCGCGGCGGCCACCGCCGTCGCCGACTCCCCGGCCGTGGTGGCCGCGGCCCGCACGAAGGACCCGACCGCCGCGCTCCAGCCGTACAGCGAGCGGCTGCGCCGGGACGCCGGGGTGGACTTCGTGGTGGTGATGGCGCCGGACGGGACGCGCTGGACGCACCCCGAGCCGTCCGCGATCGGCGGGAAGTACCTCGGCCACATCGGCCCGGCGCTGCGCGGCGAGGTCTTCCCGGAGACGCACATGGGGGTGCTCGGCCCGTCCGTGCGGGTCGTCGCCCCGGTCCGCGACCCCGAGCGGGGCGGCGCGATCACCGCGCTGGTCAGTTCCGGCATCACCATCGCCACGATCAGCGAGCAGCTGCGGGACCAGGTCCTGGCGCTGGTGGGGGTGGCCGCGGCGGCGCTGGCGCTGGGCGGCCTGGGCACGTACGTGGTCAACGCCCGGCTGCGCCGGCACACCCACGGGATGAACACGGCCGAGCTGGCCCGGATGTACGACTACCACGAGGCGGCGCTGCACGCCGTCCGCGAGGGGCTGCTGATGCTGGACGGGGCCGGCCGGGTCGCGCTGATCAACGACGGCGGGCGGGAGCTGCTGGGCCTGACCGGGGACGCGGTGGGGCGGCCGGTGGACGGGCTGGGGCTGCCGGAGCCGCTGACCGCGGCGCTGCTGGCGGCCGGCCCCCGGGTCGACGAACTGCACCTGACCGGCGAGCGGGTGCTGGTCGTCAACTCCTCGCCGGTCTCCGGAGGTCAGCGCCGCGGCAGCGTCGTCACCCTCCGCGACCACACCGAACTCCAGGCACTGTCAGGCGAGTTGGACTCGGTCCGGGGCTTCGCCGAGGCGTTGCGCTCGCAGGCGCACGAGGCGGCCAACCGACTGCACGCGGTGGTCTCGCTGATCGAACTGGGCCGGGCGGACGAGGCGGTGGAGTTCGCCACCGCCGAGTTGGAGCTGGCGCAGGCGCTGACCGACCGGGTGGTGGGCGCGGTCGCCGAACCGGTGCTGGCCGCACTGTTGCTGGGCAAGGCCGCACAGGCCAACGAGCACGGCGTGGAGCTGGTGTTGACCGAGGACAGTCGGATCGACGACGGGGTGATCCCGCCGGACCTGCCCGCCCGCGACCTGGTGACGGTGCTGGGCAACCTCATCGACAACGCCCTGGACGCCGCCGCGCCGCCGCAGGAGCACGACGCGCCACCCCAGGTGCGGGTCACCGCGCGGGCCGACGGCGGCGAACTGCTGCTGTGCGTCGCGGACAACGGCCCGGGGGTCGCCGCGGAGACCACCGAGGAGGTCTTCCGGCGCGGCTGGAGCACCAAGGAGCACGCGGGCGGCGGGGCCCGGGGGCTGGGTCTGGCACTGGTGCGGCAGGCGGTGCACCGGCACGACGGCACGGTCGGGCTCACCCGGGGGCCGCAGGGCGGTGCGCGGTTCACCGTGCGGCTGCCCCTGCGGGCGGCGGAAGGGACGGGAGTCCGATGAGCACCGGGACCATCCGGGTGCTGGTCGTCGAGGACGATCCGGTCGCCGCGGCCGCGCACGCCCTGTACGTGGGGCGGGTGCCGGGCTTCGCGGTGTCCGGCACCGTGCACTCGGGGGCCGGCGCCCGCCGCCACCTCGACCAGCACCCGGTCGACCTGGCGCTGTTGGACCTCTTCCTGCCGGACGGCCACGGTCTGCAACTGCTGCGGACGTTGCGCGCGGCCGGCCAGAGCGCGGACATCATCGCGGTCACCTCCGCCCGCGACCTGGCGATGGTCCGCGAGGGCGTCTCCCTGGGCGTCGTGCAGTACGTGCTGAAGCCGTTCACCTTCGCCACCCTGCGGGACCGGCTGCTGCGCTACGCCGAGTTCCGGGCCACCAGCGGGGAGGCCAGCGGCCAGGACGAGGTGGACCGGGCGCTGGCGGCGCTGCGCGCCCCGCAGCCGGCCGCGCTGCCCAAGGGGCTGACCCCGGCGACCCTGCGGGCGGTGACGGAGGTGCTGCGGGCCGCCGCCGACGGGCTGACCGCGACCGAGGCCGCCGCGGACGTGGGCATCTCCCGGATCACGGCCCGCCGGTACCTGGAACACCTGGTGGCCGGCGGCCGCGCCGCCCGGGCGCCGCAGTACGGGCAGGTGGGCCGGCCGGAGCTGCGGTACCGCTGGTCGGGGCGGTGACCGGCGGCGGGCCGGCCCGCCGCCGAGCGACCGGAACGCCCGCCCGGCACCGACCCGCCCGGCACCGGGCCGTGGCGGAATTTCTCCGTCCCGTTCATCGTGCCGTTCTCGTCGGAGCGACTTCCGGGCCCGGGTCGGCGAATTCGCTTTTCCGGGGAATTCCCGGGCGGAGGAATTCGGGCAAACTCCCCGGATTCCCGATCCGGTACTCGACACCGACGATCCGACTGCCCATCCTTATCTCCAAACGGCGGGCCCGCGGCGGCCCGCCGCGCGGTGCGGCAACGAGCCGCTTCGTTGGAGCAAAGCGCCTGACCAGCGGCATGATCGGCCGGGATTGGCGAGAAAGCACCGAAAGCTGGCCGAGGGCAACCGACGGCTCCGTAGCTTCCTCCAACCCACAAACTTGGATATCCGCACGATAGGTGCCAAGCCACCCCGTCACTTACCGTGTGGCAGTGAACACGCACGACGGGGATGCACGCAGGCCCCCTTTCAACGCTGCCGCCGCCCGCCGGCTGCGCGAGGCCCTGGGCATGACCCACGCGCATGTCGCCTACGGAATCTGGGCCGCCTACGGAATTCGGCTGGAGCCCGCCGCGGTGGCGTCCTGGGAATTGGGGGAAAGCGCCCCCACCGAAGCCGAGCTGACCGCGCTGGCCGGCGCCCTGTGGTGCGCGCCCGCCGAACTCCTCGGCGCCCCCGGCACGCTGCGCGAGTTCCGGCTGGCGCTCGGCCTGGCCGCGGCCGACCTCGCGCGGCGCGTCGGCATGGACCAGGCGACCTACGAGCGGTTGGAGGCCGGCGGCCGGTGGACCGGCACCGACCGGCAGGCGGCGGCGCTGGCGGCGGAGTTGCGGCTGCCGCTGCCGGCGCTGATCCGCTTCACCGGCCAGGAGGAGCGGCTGACGGAGCTGCTGATCAGTGCGGCCACCACGCGCTGGCAGGGCTACGTCCGTCCGGTCGGCAAGCTCGCTCCGCTGCCCAAGGAGCGGTTGCAGCAGGCGCTCCAGGAACTGCACGAGGAGTACCACGCGACGATGACGGCGTCGCTCAGCTGGACCGGCGGGGACGCCTCGGACGAGGCCGGCAAGGCGGGCCGGGACTTCCTCGACGGCATCGTGGCGGAGTTCTGGCGGCGGGTCGGCGAGCCGGCACCCTGACGCCCGTGAGGACCCGACCCTGACGCGTCCCCGTCGGCCTGCGGACGGACGGCCGTCCGTCCAGAGGATGACGCGGACGGCGGGCGTGGCACTTCCGGCCGGTCCGGCTTTCGGTCCTTCCGGCCGAAGACCGGGCCGGTCGCCCGCGTCGAGGATGGACGGAGCGCTTTCACGCTGTCCGCCCGTCCTTTCCGTCACCCCAGGAGTTGTGGTGCCGCACGCCGCCGTCCCCCGTCCCGCCTTCCCCTCCCGTACCACCGCGGCCGTCGCCGCCCGCGCCACGGATCTGAGCAAGGTCTACGGCCAGGGCGAGACCCGGGTGGTCGCGCTGGACTCCGTCGACGTGGAGTTCGGCCGGGCCCGGTTCACCGCGATCATGGGCCCGTCCGGCTCGGGGAAGTCCACCCTGATGCACTGCATGGCCGGACTGGACTCGGTCACCTCCGGCTCGGCCCGGATCGGCGACGTGGAACTGGCGGCGCTCAACGACAAGCAGCTGACCCGGCTGCGCCGCGACAAGATCGGCTTCATCTTCCAGGCGTTCAACCTGCTGCCCACGCTGACCGCGCAGGAGAACATCACGCTGCCGATGGACATAGCCGGCCGCCGCGTGGACCAGGAGTGGGTCGGCCGGGTGGTGGAGACGGTCGGCCTGTCGGGCCGGCTCTCGCACCGGCCGGCGCAGCTCTCCGGGGGGCAGCAGCAACGGGTCGCGGTGGCCCGGGCGCTGGCCGCCCAGCCGGAGATCATCTTCGCGGACGAGCCGACCGGGAACCTCGACTCGCGCTCGGGCGCCGAGGTGTTGGGCTTCCTGCGGGAGTCGGTGCGGGCGATGGACCAGACCGTGGTGATGGTCACCCACGACCCGGTCGCCGCCGCCTACGCGGACCGGGTGGTCTTCCTCGCGGACGGCCGGATCGTGGACGAGCTGGCCGACCCGACGGCGGACAGCGTGCTGGACCGGATGCGGCGCTTCGAGACCGCAGGCCGGACCAGCTAGTCGCAGGCCGGACCGCCGGCCGCCAGCCGGCCAGCCACCCCGGCCGGACCACCGGCCGCCGGTCCCGCGCCCCGCAGCGCGGGCCGACCGGCGGTGGGCCGCCCCCAACCGACCTGCCGGAGAACCGAGTCGACCGCTGACGGCCGCCCCGCATCCGAGCCCCGGCCCCGTACCCAGGACTGACACACCACCATGTTCACCACTGCCTTGCGCAATGTCCTCGCGCACAAAGCCCGCCTCCTGATGACCGCACTCGCGGTGCTGCTCGGCGTCGCCTTCGTCGCCGGCACCCTGATCTTCAGCGACAGCGTCGGCGAGGCGATCAAGAACGCCTCGGCCAAGAACCTCAAGGACGTGGCCGTCTCCGTCCAGGCGACCTCGCCCCCCGGCACCGGCCCGGAGCCGGCCAAGGACGGCAAGCGGGCCACCGCCCTCGACCAGCGGTTGGCCGACCGGATCCGCGCCCTGCCGGGCGTGACGTCGGTGCGCTCCGACGTCACCGGCGAGGCCACGCTGGCCGGCCGGGACGGCGAGCCGATCGGCAACGGCTGGCAGAACCGCGCCGTCAACTACCAGCCGGACGCGGACGGCAAGGACCGCCGCTATCCGCTGGTGCAGGGCCGCGGCCCGGCGTCCGACGGCGAGATCGCGTTGGCCGAGACCACCGCGAAGGCCGCGGGGGTGCGGGTCGGCGACTCCGTGCGGTTCGCCACCGACGGCCCGGTGCTGACGAAGAAGCTGGTCGGCATCGTGGTGACCGACGATCCGGCGGTGACCGCGGGCGGCAGCCTGGCGCTGTTCGACACCGCCACCGCGCAGAAGTTGTACCTGCACCCGGGCCAGTTCGACGAGTTGGTGGTGGCGGCCGCGCCCGGCACCGATCAGCAGGCGCTGACCGCGAAGGTCCGGGCGCTGCTGCCCGCCGAGCGCGCGGAGGCGACCAGCGGGAGCGCCCTGGCGGCCGAGCAGTCCCGGCTGATCGCCGACCAGAACAGCGCGCTCAGCAGCACCCTGTTGACCTTCGCCGGGATCGCGCTGTTCGTGGGCGTCTTCATCATCGCCAACACCTTCACCATGCTGGTCTCCCAGCGCAGCCGCGAGATCGCGCTGCTGCGCGCGGTGGGCGCCTCCCGTCGGCAGGTGGTGCGTTCGGTGCTCGTCGAGGCGGCGCTGCTGGGGCTGGTCTCCTCGGTCGTCGGCTTCGCGTTGGGCGCCGGGATCGCGGTGGGGCTGCGGGCCGCGCTGGACGCGAACGGCGCGGGCTTCCCCGACGGCCCGGTGGTGATCAGCCCGACCACGGTGCTCGCCTCCTTGGCCGTGGGGGTGCTGGTGACCGTCCTGGCCGCCTGGCTGCCGTCCCGCAGGGCGGCGCGGATCGCCCCGGTGGAGGCGCTGAGCACCGTCGAGGCGCCGCCGACCCCGCGCAGCCTGGTCGTCCGCAACGTCCTCGGTGCGCTGGTCGGCGGCGCCGGCGTCGCGGTGATGCTGTGGGTCTCCACCCTCACCTCCGGCGACGACCTGCCGATCGCCATGGTCGGGTCGATGCTCACCCTGACCGGCGCGATCATCCTGGCCCCGCTGCTGTCCCGGCCGCTGGTGTCGCTGGCCGGCCTGGTCACCTCGCGGTTCTTCGGCGTGAGCGGCAAGCTCGCCAAGGAGAACGCGCTGCGCAATCCGCGGCGGACGGCGGCGACCGGCTCGGCGCTGATGATCGGCCTGACCCTGATCACCGGGATGACCGTGGCGGGCTACTCCGCCCAGGTGGCGATGGACAAGATGGCCGGTAGCGGGCTGATCGCCGACTACCAGGTCAAGACCTCGACCTACGTCGGCCTGGACCCGAAGCTGTCGGCGAAGGTGGCCGAGGTCCCCGGCGTCGCGGCGATGGCTCCGCTCCGCGGCGCGGGCTTCTCCACCGCCCCCGGTCCGGGGGCGGACAGCGGGTTCGGTTTCCTGCGCGGTACCGACGTGGACCAGATCGGCAAGGTCACCCGCCTGACCGTCGTCCAGGGGTCGTTGGGCGCGGTCAGGGCCGGCGGGATCGCCATCTCGGAGAGCGGCGCCAAGGAGCACGGCTGGCACGCCGGCGACACCGTGAAGGTGACGTTCTACGACAAGAAGAAGGCCGAGCTGAAGGTCGGCGCCGTCTACGCGGACAACGAGGTCCTCGGCGCGTCCTTCGCGCCCACCGCCGTGGTCGATCCGCACCTGGACCGGCTCCGCAACGACGAACTCCTGGTGAAGACGGCGAACGGCACGTCCCCCGCGCTGGTCAAGGAGATCCGCAAGGCGCTCGGCGACAGCCCGCTGCTGAAGATCCAGGACCGCGACGACCTGCGCAAGGAGACCGCCGGGCAGATCGACACCATCGTGAACATGGTCTACGGGCTGCTCGGGATGGCCGTGATCATCGCGGTGGTCGGCGTGGTGAACACCCTGGCCATGTCGGTCTTCGAGCGCACCCGGGAGATCGGGATGCTGCGCGCCATCGGGCTGGCCCGCAGCGGCATCAAGCAGATGGTCCGGCTGGAGTCGGTGGTGATCTCGCTCTTCGGCGCGGTCCTCGGCATGGTCCTGGGCATCTTCCTGGCGTGGGCCGGCGGCAGCCTGGTCGGCTCGTCCTTCCCGACCTACGAGATGCTGTTGCCCTGGGGCCGGCTGGGCCTGTTCCTGCTGATCGCCCTGGTCGTCGGGGTGCTGGCCGCGGTGTGGCCGGCCCGGCGGGCGGCCCGGCTGAACGTGCTGGAGTCCATCGGCGCCCAGTGAGGCACCGGGCCGTGGCCCGAAACGCCGTCGGCGGCGCACCCAACGGTGCGCCGCCGACGGCGTGTTGACGGGGCGGGGCGCGTCCGGCGGCTCGCAGCCGGACGGACCCCGGGGCGTCAGAAGACCGACTCGGCCTCGTCCATGCGGCTCTCCGGGACCCGCTTGAGCTCGGTGATCGCGTCGGCCAACGGGGCCATGACGATGTCGGTGCCGCGCAGGGCGGTCATCTTGCCGAAGTCGCCGCGGTGCGCGGCCTCGACGGCGTGCCAGCCGAAGCGGGTGGCCAGCACCCGGTCGTAGGCGGTGGGGGTGCCGCCGCGCTGGACGTGGCCGAGGATGACCGGGCGGGCCTCCTTGCCGAGGCGCCGCTCCAGTTCGCGGGCGAGCGCGGTGCCGATGCCGGAGAACCGCTCGTGGCCGAACTGGTCGATGGCGCCCTTCTTGTAGTCCATGGTGCCGGCGAGCGGGTGGGCCCCTTCCGCGACGCAGACCACCGCGAACTTCTTGCCCCGGGCGAACCGCTCCTCGACCATCTTCACCAGGTCGTTGACGTCGAACTCGCGCTCCGGTAGGCAGATGCCGTGGGCGCCGCCGGCCATCCCGGACTCCAGCGCGATCCAGCCCGCGTGCCGGCCCATGACCTCGACGACCATCACCCGCTGGTGCGATTCCGCGGTGGTCTTGAGGCGGTCGATGGCCTCGGTGGCCACGCCGACGGCGGTGTCGAAACCGAAGGTGCGGTCGGTGGAGGAGATGTCGTTGTCGATGGTCTTGGGGACGCCGACGACCGGCATGCCGGCGTCGGCGAGCATCCGCGCCGCGGTCAGCGTGCCCTCGCCACCGATCGGGATCAGGACGTCTATCCCGTACTCGCGGGAGAAGTCCTTGGCGCTCTCGCACGCCTCGCGCAGCCGGGCGCGCTCCAGGCGGGCGGAGCCGAGGATGGTGCCGCCACGGGCGAGGATGCCGCTGACCGCGTCCAGGTCGAGCTTGCGGAAGCGTCCGTCGAGCAGACCCTTGAAGCCGTCCTCGAAGCCGATGACCTCGTCGCCGTGTCCGGCGAGGGCACGGTGGACGACGGACCGGATCACAGCATTGAGGCCGGGACAGTCGCCGCCTGCGGTGAGGACTCCGATACGCATCGTGCTGTGTCTCCTGTGCTCGCTGTCGGTTCGTGTGAGCCGGTCCGATTGTTTCACGGGACGGCCGGCCCGGGCCGCACCCGAGCGACCACCCCCACTGTCCCCGGCCCCGGCGCCACAGGGAAACTGGGAGAGCGACTTATCCAGCGGCGCAGGTATTGTCAAGAGGGGCAAGCCCACAATAACGGGTCATTTTGACCTTGTGAGCAGGGAAAACTCGCGAGCACGAGCTTCGCGGCCATCGGATGGACGGAGACCACGCGTGACGCGCAGCGTGTACGTGACCGGTATCGACCGCGGCGACGGACGCCAGGTCATCGAGCTGGGAGTCATGGAGCTCCTGACCCGCCACGTCGACCGGGTGGGAGTCTTCCGGCCCCTGATCCACGACGGGCCCGACCGGCTGTACGAGCTGCTGCGGGCCCGCTACCGCCTCACCCAGCCCGCCGACTCCGTCTACGGCATCAGCTACGCGGAGGCCGCCGCCCTCCAGGCCGAACGCGGCACCGACGAGCTGGTCTCCCGGCTCGTCGACCGCTTCCACGCCGTGGCGAGGGAGTACGAGTACGTCCTCGTCCTCGGCTCGGACTACGCCGACACCAGCCTGCCGGACGAGCTGGCGCTCAACGCCCGGCTGGCCAACGAGTTCGGCGCCGCGGTGATACCCGTCGTCGGCGGCCAGGGCCAGGACGCCGAATCGGTCCGCGCCGAGGCCCGCAACGCCCACCGCGCCTACACCACGCTGGGCTGCGACGTCGTCGCGCTGGTCGTCAACCGCGTCGCGCCCGAGCAGCGCACGGCCGTCGTGGAGCGGCTCGCCGCCCGGCTGCCGGTGCCCTGCTACGCGCTGCCCGAGGAGGGCTCGCTGTCCGCGCCGACCGTCGGCCAGATCGTGCAGGCGCTCGGCGCCGAGATCCTGCTGGGCGACGACTCCGGGCTCGCCCGGGACGCCCGGGACTTCGTCTTCGGCGGGGCGATGCTGCCGACCTTCCTCAAGGCACTCACCCCCGGCTGCATGGTGATCACCCCCGGGGACCGCGCCGACCTCGTCATCGGCTCGCTCGCCGCGCACAGCGCCGGCGCCCCGCCGATCGCCGGTGTGGTGCTGACCCTCGACGAGCGCCCCGGCCCCGACATCATGGCGCTGGCCACCCGCCTCGCGCCCGGCACCCCGGTCGTCTCGGTGCCCGGCGGCTCCTTCCCGACCGCCGCCGAGCTGTTCGCCGTCGAGGGCAAGCTGAACGCCGCCTCGCCGCGCAAGGCGGAGACCGCGCTCGGCCTCTTCGAGCGGCACGTGGACACCGGCGAGCTGACCGACCGGATCTCGGTCGCCCGCTCCGGCCGGGTCACCCCGATGATGTTCGAGCACGAGCTGATCGAGCGGTCCCGCACCGGCCGCCGTCGGGTCGTCCTGCCCGAGGGCGCCGAGGAGCGGGTGCTGCGCGCCGCCGACGTGCTGCTGCGCCGCGACGTCTGCGACCTGACGCTGCTGGGCGAGGAGGACGCGGTCCGCAAGCGCGCCGCCGACCTGGCCATCGACCTGGCGGACGCGCAGGTCATCGACCCGCAGACCTCGCCGCTGCGCGAGCGGTTCGCCGAGTTGTACGCCACGCTCCGCTCCCACAAGGGCGTCAGCTACGAACTCGCCTACGACGTGGTCGCCGACCTCTCCTACTTCGGCACGCTGATGGTGCAGGAGGGCCTGGCCGACGGCATGGTCTCCGGCGCCGTGCACTCCACCGCCGCCACCATCCGGCCGGCCTTCGAGATCATCAAGACCAAGCCGGGCGCCCAGATCGTCTCGTCGGTCTTCTTCATGTGCCTGGCCGACCGGGTGCTGGTCTACGGCGACTGCGCGGTCAACCCGGACCCGAACGCCGAGCAGTTGGCCGACATCGCCATCCAGTCCGCCACCACCGCCGCCCAGTTCGGCGTGGAGCCGCGGATCGCGATGCTGTCGTACTCCACCGGCACCTCCGGCTCCGGCGCCGACGTCGACAAGGTCCGCAAGGCGACCGAGCTGGTCCGCGAGCGGCGCCCGGACCTGCTGGTCGAGGGCCCGATCCAGTACGACGCCGCGGTGGACGCGGCGGTCGCGCGGACCAAGCTCCCGGACTCCGAGGTCGCCGGCAAGGCCACCGTGCTGATCTTCCCGGACCTCAACACCGGCAACAACACCTACAAGGCCGTGCAGCGCTCCGCCGGCGCCGTCGCGGTCGGCCCGGTCCTGCAGGGCCTGCGCAAGCCCGTCAACGACCTCTCGCGCGGCGCCCTCGTCCAGGACATCGTCAACACCGTCGCCATCACCGCGATCCAGGCCCAGGGCGCCCGGCCCGGCGCCGGCCCCACCGCCTGACCCCGCCCCCCCATCGGAAAGCCCCTTCATGACTGCCAACGCCACCCGCGTCCTCGTCCTCAACTCCGGCTCCTCGTCGGTGAAGTACCAACTGCTCGACATGGAGAAGGCGGCGGACGGCGACTCCGCGGGTGCGCGCCTCGCCGTCGGCCTCGTCGAGCGGATCGGTGAGGGGACGTCGCGCCTGGCCCACACCCCGCTGGCCGCCGGCGGCGCGACCCGCGAGACCACCGGCCCGATAGCCGACCACCAGGCCGCGCTGAAGGCGGTGGCCGACGAGCTGGCCGGCGACGGGCTCGGGCTGGACTCCCCGGAGCTGGCCGCGATCGGACACCGGGTGGTGCACGGCGGGCTGAAGTTCACCGCGCCGACCGTGATCGACGCGGCGGTGCTCAAGGAGATCGAGCGGCTGGTGCCGGTGGCCCCGCTGCACAACCCGGCCAACATCATCGGGATCCGCACCGCCCAGGCGCTGCGCCCCGACCTCCCGCAGGTCGCGGTCTTCGACACCGCCTTCCACACCACGATGCCGGAGTCCGCGGCCCGCTACGCCATCGACGTGGAGACCGCCGACGCGCACCGCATCCGCCGCTACGGCTTCCACGGCACCTCGCACGCCTACGTCTCCCGCCGCACCGCCGAACTGCTCGGCAAGGCGCCGGAGGAGGTCAACGTGATCGTGCTGCACCTGGGCAACGGCGCCTCCGCGTCCGCGGTCCGGGGCGGCCGCTGCGTGGACACCTCCATGGGGCTGACCCCGCTGGAGGGCCTGGTCATGGGCACCCGCTCCGGTGACATCGACCCGGCGGTGACCTTCCACCTCAAGCGGGTGGCCGGGATGTCCGCGGACGAGATCGACGAGCTGCTCAACAAGAAGAGCGGCCTGCTCGGGCTGTGCGGCGACAACGACATGCGGGAGATCCGCCGCCGGATCGACGAGGGCGACGAGCGGGCCGCGCTCGCCTTCGACATCTACATCCACCGGCTGAAGAAGTACCTCGGCGCCTACACCGCGGTCCTCGGCAAGGTCGACGCGGTGGCCTTCACCGCGGGCGTCGGCGAGAACGCCGCCCCGGTCCGGGCCGCCGCCGTCGCCGGTCTGGAGGAACTGGGCATGGCGGTGGACGCCTCGCTCAACGCCGTGCGGTCCGACGAGCCGCGGCTGATCTCGCCCGACTACGCCCGGGTGGCGGTCGCCGTGGTGCCCACCGACGAGGAACTGGAGATCGCCCGCCAGACATACGCCCTGGTCACCGCCTCGTAAGCCGCGATCCCGCGGGGAGTGCCGCGGGATCCGCCCGCTCCGCCCGCGTCGCCCCTCCTCGGCTAAAGGGCCTTTGAAGCAGAGCGAAATATTCCGCTCCGAAACAAACCGATAGGATCGAGACATGCGCCGTTCCAAAATCGTCTGCACCCTGGGCCCCGCCGTCGACTCCTACGAGAAGCTGAAGACGCTGATCGAGGCCGGCATGAACGTGGCCCGCTTCAACATGAGCCACGGGACCCACTCGGAGCACGAGGAGCGGTACCACCGCCTCCGCAAGGCCGCCGAGGAGACCGGCCGCGCCGTCGGCGTGCTGGCCGACCTCCAGGGCCCCAAGATCCGCCTGGAGACCTTCGCCGAGGGCCCGGTCGAGCTGGTCCGCGGGGACGAGTTCGTGATCACCACCGAGGACGTCCCCGGTGACAAGCACATCTGCGGCACCACCTACAAGGGCCTGCCCGGCGACGTCTCCAAGGGCGACCCGGTCCTGATCAACGACGGCAACGTCGCCCTCCAGGTCGTCGAGATCGACGGCCCGCGGGTGCGCACCATCGTCATCGAGGGCGGGGTCATCTCCGACCACAAGGGCATCAACCTGCCGGGCGCCGCGGTCAACGTCCCGGCGCTGTCCGAGAAGGACATCGACGACCTGAAGTTCGCCCTGCACATGGGCTGCGACATGGTCGCGCTGTCCTTCGTGCGGGACGCCAAGGACGTCCAGGACGTGCACCGCGTCATGGACGAGGTGGGCCGCCGGGTCCCGGTCATCGCCAAGGTCGAGAAGCCGCAGGCGGTCGCCAACATGCAGGAGGTCGTGATGGCCTTCGACGCGGTGATGGTGGCCCGTGGCGACCTGGCGGTGGAGTACCCGCTGGAGAAGGTCCCGATGGTGCAGAAGCGCCTGGTGGAGATGTGCCGCCGGAACGCCAAGCCGGTGATCGTCGCGACCCAGATGATGGAGTCGATGATCACCAACTCCCGGCCGACCCGCGCCGAGGCGTCCGACGTCGCCAACGCCATCCTCGACGGCGCCGACGCGGTGATGCTCTCCGCTGAGTCCTCGGTGGGCCAGTACCCGATCGAGACCGTCAAGACCATGTCGAAGATCGTCGAGGCGGCCGAGGAGGAGCTGCTCTCCAAGGGCCTGCAGCCGCTGGTGCCCGGCAAGAAGCCGCGCACGCAGGGCGGTGCGGTGGCCCGCGCGGCCTGTGAGATGGCCGACTTCCTCGACGGCAAGGCCCTGGTGGCGTTCACCAAGTCCGGTGACACCGCCCGCCGGCTCTCCCGCTATCGCGCCGCCCAGCCGATCCTGGCCTTCACCACCGACGTCGCCACCCGCAACCAGCTCACCCTGAGCTGGGGCGTGGACTCCTTCGTCGTGCCGCACGTCGACAACACCGACGCCATGGTGGACCTGGTCGACGCCGAGCTGCTCAAGCTCAAGCGCTACAGCGAGGGCGACACCATGATCATCACCGCCGGTTCGCCCCCCGGCGTCCCCGGCACCACCAACATGGTCCGGGTGCACCACCTCGGCGGCCAGCGCGCCTGACGCGCCGTCCCGCCCCGCACGAACGGCGGTGGGCCGCCCCCTTCACCAGGGGGCGCCCCACCGCCGTTTTCCGTTGCCGCACGGTCGGGACCGGCGCCGGCCGGGTCAGTCCTCGATGGACACCCGCATGCCGGGGATGTGCAGGTTGCCGCCGAACTGGCCCGCCTGGTCCAGCTTCACCTTGCTGAAGTAGGCGTACGGGACGTTGATCGGCGGCGGGTGCTCCGGGTCGAAGACGATCGGGATCAGACCGAACAGGTTGCCCTGGAGCCGCTCGGTGTAGAGCGTCACCTTGCCGTCGCGGATGGTCGACGTGGAGCCCGGTGTCGAGCGCACGTGGTAGTGCTTGCCCGAGGCCGGGTCGTCGACGATCTGGTGCAGGTCGGCGATGTCGATGCTGTCGGCGGTGAACTTCAGGACCTGCTTGGTGTGGCCGTTCTGCGTCGTGACGTTGACGACGCCCACGTAGTCCAGACCGCGCAGGGTCAGCCCGCTGGACTCCAGGTGCCAGGGCAGGTCGGGCAGGGTGACCGGCGTCTGCTCGTTCTTGCCGGCCTGCTTGTTCTCGACGACGCAGGGGTAACCGGGCTTGCCGCTGGCGTCCTTGCCGTCCAGCCCGCCACCGGGCAGGGCGTTGTCGACGGTGCCGACGGCACCGTGCACGGTGTCGTTGACCGCCTTCGACGGGTTCTTCAGCGCGTCGCCGACCGGCTTGGTGACCTCGTCCAGGCCGGGCCCGGAGCCCTTCGACGACGCGTCCTCGCCGGACGGGTCGGCCGAGGGCGACGGGGACTTCGTGGCGGACGCGGACGGCGAGGGGCTCGGCGAGGCCGTCGGCTCCTCGGACTTCTTGTGCACGCCGAAGAGGCCGCCGAGCGCGTCGCCGATGCCGCCCAGCAGCCCGCCGTCGTCCTTCTTCTCCGGGGAGGCGGAGGGCGACGGGGTCGCGGAGGCGGACGGGTCCGCCGACGGCTTGGTGGTGCTCGCGTCCTTGCTGGCGGACGGCGACGGCGAGGGTGCGGCGGACGGGTCCGCCGACGGCTTGCCGTCCTTGCCGGCGTCCTTCTGGTCCTTGGCGGCCTTGCCGTCCTTGGCGTCGTCCTTGGCCTTGCCGTCCTTGGCCTTGGCGTCCTGGCCGGACGTGTCCGGGGCGGTGACGCAGGGACCGTTCCTGAAGGGGCTCTCGGGCGGCGCCGGCTTGGCGATCGCCATCTGGGGCGTCAGCCCCATGCCCATGAGGACGGCCGACGGCATCGCCGCGATGGCGATCGCCTTGCCCGCGGGCACATGCAGGCGGGTCAGCAGCGGCTTGCGGGGCGCCGCGTGCCGCGGCCCGCCTCTCGCCCCGGTGGCTGCGGATTCTTCCCCTGCCTCCGGCGGGGGTGCCCCCACCGGCAGCTGGTCACCCGGCACGGTGCCTCCCGTTCCTTCCGTTGGTCGGGCTCGTTCCTGACAGGTTGTCCAGTCCGTTGCCCAACCCGGGACCACCGACCGCCGGAGCGGGGTTGGTGGCGACCACCGGTCCGACGACGCGGTCCGGCTCGTCGGCCCCGTCCTCGCCCTGCACGGGCTTGCCCGGCGCCCAGGAGACGCCCAGCGCACCGCCGATCAGCCCCAGCAGGAAGCCGATCAGGAAGGCGCCGAAGTTCGAGACGACCAGGGAGACCAGCGAGAGCAGGATGGCCGCGACACCGGCGAAGACCCGGGAGGCCGGCTGGAACCACATGGTCAGGCCGAGCACCACCAGCAGCACGCCGATGATCAGCGAACCGGCGCCGGCCGTGGTCGCCATACGGACGGTGAGGGAACCGATGGTGAGGTTCGCGTAGGGGATGTACATGATCGGGGCGCCGGCGAGAAGGGTCAGCAGGCCGCCCCAGAACGGGCGTTGCCCACGCCACTCCCGGAAGGCCAGCCGCTTCCGGCCGAGGGTCTCGTTCAGCTGTGGTCGTTCTGCGCTCATGCCGCAGCCTCCCTACGGTCGGCGGTCCCGCATGCGCGCCGCGCGTACCTGTTGATGACTCTCCCCCAGCCTCCGGCCGGGGCGTCCCCCATGCTCCAGTCACTCATGTCGTCCGGCTCCTCGGGACTGGCAAATCGGTGGATCCGTGGGTGCTTCTCAGCGCTACCCGGCGTACGGGCACGGGGAACGGCTCACGCCGTGCGACTGCCTACCCCGCGCCCGCACGCTCAGTGCGTCAGTAGCACTCGTTCTTGCCCTTGGTGACGCTCATCTTGAGGCCACTGAGCTTGAAGGTGCCGGCCGTGGTGGCCCAGGCACGCTGGTGGACGCCGGTCAGGACGGCCGTGTCGGCCTCCTGGGCGAAGGAGCCGGGGTCGGCCTTGTCGCCCTCCTTGATGCCGGGGCCCTTGGTCGACGATCCCGCGGCAACACCGATGTTGATGTTCTTGAAGGTCGCGTCCGCGCTCAGCTGGTCGAGGTCGATGTAGAGGTTCTTGGCCTCCACCGGGTCCTTGCCGGCACCGGCCCGGAGCTGCATCGACACGTCGCCGAAGACCGGGACCGGCACGACGACGGACTGGCACAGATTGTGGATCGTGGCGTTGGAGAACGCCGAGACCGCCACCGGGACGTTCTTGCCGTTCTTCTGGGCATCGACCGCGCCGTACTGCACGAAGCCCGTGCCGTCCAACCGGTCCGTGCTGACCTTGAACTGCTGGCCGGACACGCTGAACGACGCCGCCAGGGCGCCCTGCGAAAGGGCGACGCCGATCGCGGCGGTGGCCGCGACGCTCGGCACCATGACGACGGCGAACCGCTTCCATCTGGTCCCGCCACGAGTCAGGGACTCCATGACTTTCCTCCTTCTCGGACGTACATCTCCGGTACGTACCGCCCCACTTGAGGGAGGCCGCACCTGGGATGGGAGAAGTGCTACGTCCTCGGGAAGGAGAGCGCCCGTCTCGGAGGCACAGCGTGTTTCCGAACACCGGCGATCACCCCCGAGCGACAACCACTGGCCACGCTCTCGCGCAACCTCACCGGACAGGCTCTGCCGAACGGCAAAGACCCCCCTGTCCAGGGCCGGCGCCACTGCCGCCGACCCACTCGGTGGGGACCCAAATACCCCGCTGCACCGACCGGATGCCGGGCTGCGGGAAATGGACCGAGCGTGGCCGATCGTCGTGCATTCCCGGCCGCCGCACAAGGCCCTCGTTACTTGCGGGTAACGGGCCGATAACCACGCCGCGACGCTCGGAGATCATCCGCGCACGCACCGTCGTCACTAACGATGACCAAACAAGGGGTAATTGGTGGCAGATACCGGCAAATTGGTCGCCTGGACTTACTCCAAGTAACAGCGGCCACCTTTACCAAGTTTCAGTAAAGCGTGGCCGCTGTTCCGTTTGCCGGACGCGCATGCGGGAGTTCCCGCGGGGCCGAACCGGGCCAGGACGGATATTCCCCAGGAAAGCGCCGGAGCCACGGGCAAGTGGCGCGTAGCGCCGCCTTCTGGGGGTGGTACTCAGGTGGCGGGAGAGGAGGGCCGGGTCAGAACAGCACGCGCGCCAGGGCGGTGCGCGCCTTCGTCACCCGCGGGTCGTCGGCGCCGATCACCTCGAACAGCTCCAGCAGCCGGACCCGCGCGGCCTCCCGGTCGTCCCCGGCCGTCCGCTGCACGGCGTCGATCAGGCGCCCGAAGGCGTCCTCGACGTGGCCGCCCACCAGGTCCAGGTCCGCGGCGGTGATCTGCGCCTGGACGTCGGTCGGGCGGTCCGCGGCCTCCTGCCGGACCGTCTGCGGGTTGAGGCCCTGCACCCGCTGGAGGAGTTCGGCCTGGGCCAGGCCGAGCTTGGCCTCCGGATTGGTCGGGTCGTCGGCGAGGACGTTGCGGTAGGCGCGGACGGCGCCGTCGAGGTCACCGGCGTCCAGCGCGTCGGCCGCCGCGGTCAGCGCCGCGTCGTACGGGCCGACCGGCGGCGGCGCCGCGGCCTCGGCCTGCTCGGCCGCCGCCGGGTCCACCGGCACGCCGACGATGCCGAACTGCTGCTCGGCGACCTGCACCAGCTGGTCCAGCACCTGACGGAGCTGCCCCTCGGGGACCGCGCCCTGGAAGAGCGGGATCGGCTGGCCCGCGACGACCGCGAACACCGCCGGGATGCCCTGCACCCCGAACTGCTGGAACAGCATCTGGTTGGCGTCGACGTCGATCTTGGCGAGGACGAACTTGCCGGCGTACTCCGCCGCGAGGTTCTCCAACAGCGGTCCGAGCTGCTTGCACGGCTCGCACCACTCGGCCCAGAAGTCGATGACGACCGGGACCTCGGTGGACCGCTGGAGGACGTCCTCCTGGAACCCCGCCTCGTCGACGTCGAACACCAGGCGGGTGGCCCCGGCCGGCGCCGCGCCCGTGCGGGCGGCCTCGGCGCGGGCCTGCTCGGCCTTCTGCTTCGCTTCCCCGGCCGCCTTCACCGCTGCGAGGTCGACGACTCCACTCATGGACATGTTGCGTGGCTGCATGGGTCCATCCTCCCCCCTGAGCGACCGGTTCCGGAAAGCGATCCGGAAAGCGGGCCCGCCGTCCGCCGGCCCGCCCCGCTGGAATGCGGTGCGCGCCCGGGATCCGGTGCCCGACTGATGCCCCGAAGGGCCGTGCGCGTGCGGCCATGGGTCCCCACCCACAGCCAGTGGTCATCGCTCTTTCGCTACAGGTCGTAGCGTAACTCGGGGGCGCCCCGGGCCGGCAACCACTTCCCGCCGGCCGCTTGGTGATCTCCCTCACGAACCTCGGCGACGCCCCGGGTCCCAATTCCCCTACTGGCCGGTATGGTCGCCCGCATGCACCAGTCCGCCCACCCCTCGAAAGGCCGCCCGGGCCGCCCCCGCAGCGTCGAAACCGATCACGCGATCCTCGACGCCACCCGCGCCGCGCTCGTCGACGTCGGCTGGGGCGGACTCACCATGGGCGAGGTCGCCGCCCGCGCCGGGGTCGCCAAAACCACCCTCTACCGCCGCTGGGCCAACAAGAGCGAACTGGTCGTGGACGCCGTCGCGGTCCTCTTCGACGAGTTGGAACTCCCCGACCGGGGCTGCCTCCAGTCGGACATCGAGGGCGTGGTGCTCCAGTTCGGCAGGCTGCTGGCCCGGCCCGAGACCAAGACCGCGCTGATGGCGGTGGTCGCCGAGTCCACCACCGACGACGCGCTGCGCGAGCGGATCCGCTCGGCGATCGTCGAACGGCAGAAGCGGCTGGTGCTCCTGGGCCGCTCACGCGCCCAACAGCGCGGCGAACTGCCGCCGGACGCCGGCGGGCCCGAGGGCGAACGCGCCGCCGAGCACACCGTCGGACTGATCTTCGACGTGATCGCCGGGGCCGTCGTGCACCGGCTGCTGGTCAGCGCCGAGCCGGTGGACACCGGCTGGGCCCGGCAGTTCACCACCCTGCTGCTGGCCGGCCTGGCCGGGCTGGGGCGTTAGCCCCGGCGCCGGCCCGGCCCCCCGCCTCACACCTGGTAGCGGTCCGCCCGGAACAGGTGCAGGTGTTCGGCCACCCACTCCGACGTCCGCGCCAGCCCCTCCTTGAGCGTGACCTCCGGCTGCCACGAAGCCCACTCGCGGGCCCGGGAGTTGTCCGACAGCAACCGCTCCACCTCGCTGCCGGAGGGCCGCAGCCGCGCGGCGTCCACCACCACCTCGGCGTCCCGCCCGGAGGCCGCGATCAGCGCCTCGGCCAGCGCCCCGATGGTGATCTCCTGGCCGCTGCCGAGGTTGACGACCTGGCCCACGGCCCGGTCGCAGTCGGCCAGCGCCAGGAAGCCCGCCGCGGTGTCGGTGACGTAGGTGAAGTCCCGGGTCGGGGTGAGCGAGCCGAGCTTGATCTGCCGGGCGCCGGCGTGCAGTTGGGCCAGGATCGTCGGGATCACCGCGCGGGCGGACTGCCGGGGCCCGTAGGTGTTGAACGGCCGCACGACCGTCACCGGCAGCTCGAAGGCGTGCCAGTGCGACAGCGCCATCATGTCCGCGCCGATCTTCGAGGCGGAGTACGGGGATTGCGGCTGCAGCGGGTGGTCCTCGCCGATCGGCGCGGTCCGCGCGGTCCCGTAGACCTCGCTGGTGGAGGTGTGCACCATCCGTCGCACCCCGTGCCGACGGCACGCCTCCGCGATGTTCTCCGTGCCCACCACGTTGGTCTGCACGTAGGCGCCCGGCGAGTCGTAGCTGTACGGGATGCCGATCAGCGCGGCCAGGTGGAAGACCGTGTCGCAACCGGCGACGGCGTCCATCACCCGGCCGGCGTCCCGGACGTCCCCGGCGAGCATCTCGACCGGCCCGCCCGGCTCCAGGTAGCGGGCGAGGTTGCCCTTCTCCGCGTACGGCTTGTAGTGGACGAACGCGCGCACCTCGGCGCCGGCCGCCACCAGCAGGTCCACCAGCGTCGACCCGATGAACCCCTCGGCTCCGGTGACCAGGACCTTCCGTCCGGCCCACGACCGGGACGCGGTGCTGCTCGTGCTGCTCGTGCTCATGCTGACTCCTTCTGGGTGGTGACGAGGTGGTGCGCGTGGGGGTGGCCGGCCAGCGCCAGGGTCCGGGCGGCCAGCAGGTCCGCGGCCCGCGCGTGCGTGCCGGGGTCGGCGGCCGCGCCCATCGCGGCGAGCCGCGCCGGGTCGGCCAGCAGCGGCGTGAGCAGGGCGTCCAGCCGCGCGCCGGTGACCTCCGCGTCGGGCAGCAGCAGCGCCGCCCCGGCGTCGGAGAGCACCCGGGCGTTGTGCGTCTGGTGGTCGCCGGGCGCGTGCGGGTAGGGCACGAGGACGGCCGGCATGCCGATCGTGGCGAGTTCGGCGACGGTCGCCGAACCGGCCCGGCACAGCACCAGGTCGGCCGCCGCGTACGCCAGGTCCATCCGGTCCAGGTACGGCACCGCCGTGGCGACCGCGGCCCCGCCGTTCGCCTCCAGGGCGGCCCGGGCGGCGTCCAGCGCCGCCGGGCCGGTCTTGATCAGCAGCCGCAGGCCGGTCCGGGACAGGTAGCGGCCCGCGAGGTCGACGGCGGCCTCGGTGAGCCGGGCGGCGCCCAGGCTGCCGCCGTTGACCACGACCAGCCGGGCCTCCTCCGGGACGCCCAGGGCCCGGCGGGCGACCGGCCGCAGGGCCGCCCGGTCCAGCGCGGCCAGCGGCCCGGACAGCGGCATCCCCACCGTCTCGGCCCGCTCGCCGCCCGCCAGGTGGGGCCGGCTGCGGTCGAAGGCCAACGCGATGTGCGGGGTGAGCCGGGCGGCGAACTTGTTGGCCCGGCCTGGCACCGCGTTGGACTCGTGGATCAGGCTGGGCAGTCCCGCCATCCGGGCCCCGACGATCACCGGGGCGCTCGGGTAGCCGCCCATGCCGACGGCGACCTGGGCGCCCTGCTCCCGCAGGATCGCCCGGCACTGGGCGCCCGAGCGCAGCAGCGCGGCCGGCAGCAGATAGCGTTTGGCGCCCAGCGCCGGGTCGAACGGGATCATGTCGACGGTGTGCAGCCGGTAGCCGGCCTGCGGGATCAGCCGCGTCTCCAGTCCGCGGTCGGTCCCCACGAAGGAGATCTCCGCGTCCGGTACGGCCCGACGCAGCGCGTCGGCGAGGGCGAGTCCGGGATAGATGTGGCCGCCGGTGCCGCCCGCACCGATCACGACCGAGAGTGGTGTGCGCATGGCCGCCACGCTCGTCCGCCGCCTTAAGAACGTTCTAAGACGCCGTTTGGCAGCCTTGGTCCTTGACGCTCTCCCCTCTGAAGGGGGGAGATTCTTACGGCTCGCGCCGTGAGACTTCCTGTTTCATCGCCGACTGCCCGCCCGGAGTTCTCCGTTGAGGTCTTACACCAGCTCCGCAGGCTGCAACCGCCCGTCCGGCGGCCAGAAGGTTCTTCGCTGCGTTCATGTCCCGGTCGTGGGTCGTTCCGCAGTCGCACGTCCATTCACGGACGTTGAGCGGCATCTTGTCGGCCAAAGCGCCGCAGTGGGAGCACAGTTTGGAGGAGGGGAACCACCGGTCGACGGCGATCACTTCCCGCCCGTACCAGTCCGCTTTGTACTCCAGCATGCTCCGGAAATCCGACCACGCCGCATCCGAGATGGCGCGGGCCAGGCTCCGGTTCTTGACCATGTTGCGCACGGTCAGGTCCTCGATCACGAGCGTTTGGTTTTCACGCACGAGTCGAGTGGTCAGCTTGTGCAGGTGGTCCCGGCGCCGGTCGGTGATCCGGGCGTAGACCTTGGCGACCTTGCGCCGGGCCTTGGCCCGGTTCGCGCCGTCGCCCTTGGCCTTGCGGGCAAGAGCCCGCTGCGCCTTCGCCAGACGGGCACGGTCCCGGCGCTCATGCCTCGGGTTGGCGATCTTCTCGCCCGTGGAGAGGGTGAGCAGGTGGTCCAGGCCGACATCGATACCGACCGCCGCATCGGTGACGGGGAGCGGCTTGACGCTGGGGTCCTCGCACAGCAGGGAGACGAACCAGCGTCCGGCCGCGTCCTGCGAGACCGTCACCGTCGAGGGCTTCGCGCCCTCGGGCAGGGGCCGGGACCAGCGGATGTCCAGCGGCTCGGACATCTTCGCCAGGGTGATCTTCCCGTCACGGAAGCGGAACCCGGACGTGGTGTACTCCGCCGACCGGCGGGACTTCTTCCGCGACTTGAAGCGCGGGTACTTGGCCCGCTTGCCGAAGAAGTTGGTGAACGCCACCTGCAAGTGCCGAAGCGTCTGCTGAAGCGGAACGCTGGAGACCTCGTTCAGGTAGGCCAGTTCCTCGGTCTTCTTCCACGCCGTGAGCATCGCGGAGGTGGCGTTGTAGTTGACCCGCTCCTGCCGTGTCCACGCCTCGGTACGGGCGGCGAGCGCCATGTTGTAGACCTTGCGAACACACCCGAAGGTGCGCGACAGCTCGGCTGCCTGCGCACCGGTCGGATAGAAGCGGTACTTGAACGCCCGCTTCACCTGGCTCGTGGGCACGCTCACAAACTAACTGGCCACAAGTGAAGACCAAATCTGCGGGTCAGAGCACTGCGATCCGCCCAGGGGCGAATCCCAGTCCGTTGCCCTGCTCCGCAGGAGTCCGTTTCCTCTCCGCCCTGAAGGGCGGAGCATCCACGGAGGAACCAGATGACCGCACCCCCCGCCCCCGCACCCGTTCCCGGGACCCCGCCGCCCGTCGCCGCCCGGATCCTGGTCGTCGACGACGAACCGGAGGTCCGCGCCGCCGTGGCGGACGGGCTCGCCGTCGAGGGCTACGCGGTCCGCGGCGCCGCCGACGGGCTGGCCGCGCTCTCCGAGATCGCCACCTGGCAGCCGGACGCCCTCGTCCTCGACGTGATGATGCCGGTGCTGGACGGCCTGGCGGTCTGCCGCCGGCTGCGCGCCCTCGACGACCGCACCCCGATCCTGGTCCTGACCGCCCTGGACTCGGTCAGCGACCGGGTCGACGGCCTGGACGCCGGCGCCGACGACTACCTGGTCAAGCCGTTCGCCCTGGACGAGTTGATCGCCCGGGTGCGGGCGCTGCTCCGGCGGGCCGCGGCCGGCACCGCCGACGCCCGGCTGGCCTTCGCCGACCTGGTCGTCGACCCCGCCACCCGCAGCGGCCACCGCGGTGGGCGCCCGCTGGAGTTCAGCCGCACCGAGTACGCGCTGTTGGAGCTGCTGCTCCAGCACCCCGGCCAGGTGCTGCCCCGGGAGACGATCCTGGAACGGGTCTGGGGCCACGACTTCGGCCCCGACTCCAACTCGCTGGCGGTCTACGTCGGTTACCTGCGCCGCAAGTTGGAGGCCGGCGGCGAACCCCGGCTGGTGCACACCGTGCACGGCGTCGGCTACCGCCTGGACCGGCCGGAGGGCACATGAGCCGGGTGACGCGAGCACGCGACGGGCGGCGCGGGCGGCGCGGCCCCGGAGTCCGGCCCGGCCCGGGCGGACGCGACGGGTCGACGACATGACCGGCCGGCGCCGCCTGGGCGGCCGCTGGGTCCGCCGCCGTCCCCTGCGCACCCGGCTGGCGCTCGCCGCGTCCGCCGCGGTGGCGCTGGTCGCGGTGGGCGTCTGCGCGGCCGCGTTCCTCGTCCTCCGGGTCCAGATGACCCGTCAGCTCGATCTGAACCTGGCGCAGACCGCCACCCAACTCGCGCAGCGCACCCGCAACTGGGGCCCGACCGCCGGCGACACCAACTGCCACTACCAGGCCGTGCCCTGCGTCCAGATCATCCCCGCCGACCCCGCCCGGGACGCCCACGGCCGCTCCCCCGCCCTGCCGGTCTCCCCCGCCACCCGCGAGGTGGCCGCCGGCCGCCGCGCGCCCTACTACACCAACCTCACCGTCGACGGGTACCCCGTGCGCCTGTACACCGTCCGCCTGCACGGCAAGGACGAGGCGCTCCAGGTGGCCCTGCGCTCCGACACCGTCGAGCGCGGGGTGCGCCAGGCCGCGTGGGCCCTGGCGGCGGTCGGCGGCACCGGCGTCCTGCTGGCCGCCGCACTGGGTTACTGGGTCTCCCGCACGGGCCTGGCCCCGGTCGCCCGGCTGACCGCCACCGCCGAGCGGATCGCCACCACCCGCGACCCCCGGCACCGGATCGACCTCCCGACCGGCCCCGCGGGCCACGAGGACGAGATCACCCGGCTCGCCACCAGCTTCAACACCATGCTCGGCGAACTGGAGCAGTCCGTCACCGCCCAGCGCCGCCTGGTCGCCGACGCCTCCCACGAACTGCGCACCCCGCTGACCGCGCTCCGCACCAACGCCGAACTGCTGGCCCGCGCGGACCGCCTGACGGACGAGCAACGCAACCGGGCGTCGGGGGCGCTGGCCCGTCAGCTCCGGGAGGTCACCACGCTCGTCAACGACCTCATCGAGCTCGCCCGCGACGAGGAGCCCTGGCCGCTGCTCGAACAGGTCCGCCCGGCCGAGCTGCTGGAGCACGCGGTGGCCGCGGCCCGCGAGCATTGGCCGGAGGTCGCCTTCACCGCCCGGATCGCGCCCGGGGCGGCGGACGCCACGCGCCCCGGCGTCCCCGCCCGGCTGACCCGACTGCTCTCCAATCTCCTGGACAACGCCGCCAAGTTCTCCCCGCCCGGCGGCCCCGTCGAGACCGAACTCGACGTCGTGGCGGACGCGTTGGACCTCACCGTCCGCGACCACGGCCCCGGCATCGCCACCGACGACCTGCCGTACGTCTTCGACCGCTTCTACCGCGCCCAGGCCGCCCGCGCCCTGCCCGGCTCGGGCCTCGGCCTGGCGATGGCCCGTCAGATCGCCCGCGCGCACGGCGCCGAACTCACCGCGGAACGGGCCCCGGGCGGCGGCGCGCTCTTCCGCCTGCGGATGCCGCTCACCCCGCCCCCCGAAGAGGGAGCGGGGTGAGGGACGGCATACCACCGGCGGTGCCCCCGGCGGCGGCCCGCGGGCCGGTCAGAAGCCGGCCGGCTCGGTGTACGTGCCCCATTCGTCGCGGAGCGCGCCGCAGATCTCGCCGAGGGTCGCCTCCGCGCGGACGGCGGCCAGCATCGGCTCGATCATGTTGCGGTCGCTGCGGGCGGCGGCCAGCAGTTCCTTCAGCGTGGCCTGCACCCGGGCGTCGTCGCGGGCCGCCTTGCGCTCCGCGAGGACCCGCACCTGCTCCCGCTCGACCTCGTGGCTGACCCGGAGGATCTCCAGGTCGCCGGTGACCGAACCGTCGTGGCAGTTGACGCCGACGACGCGCTTGTCGCCCTTCTCCAGCGCCTGTTGGTAACGGAACGCGGACTCGGCGATCTCGCCGGTGAACCAGCCGTCCTCGATCCCGCGCAGGATGCCGGAGGTGATCGGGCCGACCGGGTGCTGTCCGTTCGGCACCGCCCGTGCCCCGCGCTCCGTTATCTGCGCGAAGATCTTCTCGGCGTCCGCCTCGATCCGGTCGGTCAGCGCCTCGACGTACCAGGAGCCGCCCAACGGGTCGGCGACGTTGCCGACGCCGGTCTCCTCCATCAGCACCTGCTGGGTGCGCAGGGCGATCTCGGCGGCCTGCTCGCTGGGCAGCGCCAGCGTCTCGTCCAGGGCGTTGGTGTGCAGCGAGTTGGTGCCGCCGAGCACCGCCGCCAGCGCCTCCACCGCGGTGCGCACGACGTTGTTGTACGGCTGCTGCGCGGTCAGCGAGACGCCGGCGGTCTGGGTGTGGAACCGCAGCCACTGCGCCTTCTCGCTGCGCGCCCCGTAGACGTCGCGCATCCAGCGGGCCCAGATCCGGCGCGCGGCGCGGAACTTGGCGATCTCCTCGAAGAAGTCCACGTGGGCGTCGAAGAAGAACGACAGGCCGGGCGCGAAGGTGTCGACGTCCAGGCCGCGGGAGAGGCCCAGCTCGACGTAGCCGAAGCCGTCGGCGAGGGTGTACGCCAGCTCCTGCGCGGCCGTCGCGCCCGCCTCCCGGATGTGGTAGCCGGAGACCGACAGCGGTTTGTAGGCGGGGATGCCGTGCGCGCAGTGCTCCATCAGGTCACCGATCAGCCGCAGGTGCGGCTCGGGCTGGAAGAGCCACTCCTTCTGCGCGATGTACTCCTTGAAGATGTCGGTCTGCAGCGTGCCGTTGAGCACCCCGGGGTCGACGCCCTGGCGCTCGGCCGCGACCAGGTACATGCAGAAGACCGGCACGGCGGGGCCGCTGATCGTCATGGACGTCGTGACGTCGCCCAGCGGGATGTCCTTGAACAGGACCTCCATGTCGGCCGCCGAGTCGATGGCGACGCCGCAGTGCCCGACCTCGCCGAGCGAGCGCGGCTCGTCGGAGTCCCGCCCCATCAGCGTCGGCATGTCGAACGCCACCGAGAGGCCGCCACCGCCGGCCTTGAGGATCATCTTGTAGCGCTCGTTGGTCTGCTGGGCGTTGCCGAAGCCGGCGAACTGGCGGATCGTCCACGTGCGGCCGCGGTAGCCGGTGGGGTACAGGCCGCGGGTGAAGGGGTACTCCCCCGGCCAGCCGATCCGCTCGAAGCCCTCGACCGCGTCGCCGGGGCGCGGCCCGTAGACCGGCTCGACGGGGTCACCGGAGAGCGTGGTGAAGTCTGCCTCGCGCTTCCGGGCGGAGTCGTACCGGGCCTGCCAGCGGCGGCGGCCCTCTTCGATCGCGTCAGCGTCCATGCCCACGAATTTACTAGGACGTCCTAGTATCTGTCGATGGGAAGCGCCCCTGAATCGACCTCGGGGTAGCCCCTTAAGGGCCCGGAGCCGGCCTGGCACGGGGCGGGCACGCCTTTCCTGGGGCCGGGAACGCCTTCCTCGGGGCCGGGCGCGCCCCGGACGCGCCTGAGCCCCTCCCGTGGGACGGGAGGGGCTCAGGGGGGCGCGGCACGGCACCACGGGGGTGCCGGAGAGCGGCGGGCGTCAGACCTTGACCGGCTCCGGTGCGTCCTTGGCCAGCAGCGGCGTGACCTCGCGGACCACCTTGCGCTCCACGAAGAACGCGGCGGTCGGGATCGTGCCGGAGATCAGCACCCACAGCAGCTTGGCGAACGGCCAGCGCGCCTTGGAACCCAGGTCGAAGGCGAAGACCAGGTAGATGATGTAGAGGACGCCGTGGATCTGGGCGACGACCAGCGTCAGGTCCTTCCCCATCCCGAAGCCGTACTTGAACACCATGCAGGCGCAGAGCACGAGCAGCATCACGGCGGTGATGTAGGCCATCGCCCGGTATCGGGTCAGCACGCTGGATTTCATGGATACGAGCGTAACCGTCCGGAAATCCCCCGCGGACGCGGGGACCACGCAAGCGCCGGCAGCCCGTGAAGACGCTTCGCGGACCCGCCCGGCCAACGCGGGGAACCAGGGCAATGACCTGGAGAAACCCCGTTCCGCAGCCTCAGTCGTCGGTGAAGTCCGCCGCCGCCACCCGCAGCGGGCGCAGCAGCGCGAAGATCTCGGCGCACTCCTCGGCGTCGTACGCCCCGAGGCCGAAGTCCATCGCCATCAGGTCGCGGGTGGCCGCGTCGCACACCTCGCGTCCCTTCTCCGTGATGGACGCCAGGGTGCCCCGGCCGTCGTTCGGGTTCGGCCGCTTGGCCACCAGCCCGGACTTCACCAGCCGGTCCACGGTGTTCGTCACCGAGGTGGGGTGCACCATCAGGCGCTCGCCGATCTTCGACATCGGCAGCTCGCCCGCCTTGGAGAAGGTCAGCAGCACCAGCGCCTCGTAGCGGGCGAAGGTCAGCCCGTACGGCTTGACCACCGCGTCCACCTCGGACAGCAGGATCTGCTGGGCCCGCATGATCGAGGTGATCGCGGCCATGGCGGGCACGGAGCCCCATCGCTGCTTCCACAGCTCGTCGGCGCGCGCGATGGGGTCAAAGGCAAGGCTGAGCGGCTTCGGCACGCTTCCGACCCTACCCGGCGGTCATATGTTGGTCAGCCCCGTCTCAACTTTCGGTCTGGTGAAGCGGTCCGCGACCGTCCCCCGCCGCCCCCGCCGCCCGCGCCCCGGACCGCCGGACCTCCGCGACCACCGCCAGGACGACGACCGCCCCGACCGCCCCCGCGGCCGCCATCACCACCGGCAGCGGGGCGTACTCCGCGGCAACTCCGGCCAGCCCCATCGCCAGCCCCATGCTCGTCATCCGGCCCGCCTGCATCACCGTCATCGCCTGCCCCAACAGCTCCTCGGGGACGGCGGCGACGAACCACCGGTCCACGCCGAAGTTGTAGGCGATGCCGGTGCCGGTCAGGACCAGCAGCGCCATGGCCCACCCCCAGGACGGCCGGGCCGCGAACCCCAGGGACGGCAGCACCGCGAACACCCCCAGGGGGAACGTCAGCCGGGTCCGGGCACGCGACCCGAGGAACGTCCCCACCAGGGTTTCCGCGACCACCGCCCCGACCGGCATCCCGCACAGCAACAGCCCCTGCCCGGTCGGCCCGACCCCCAGCAGGCCCCCGTAGGGGACGAGCAGCGCCTCGGGGACGACCACGACGGCCGGCGGCACCCAGGTCAGCAGCAGCAGCGCCCGGATCCGCCGGTCGTCCAGCAGCCGCCGGGTGCCGGCCAACGAGGCGCCCACCAGCGCGCCGGGCGTCCGCCCCCGCGCCGGGCGGACGGCGGTCCCCAGCCGCAGCAGCAGCGCCGACGCGGTGAACGTCGCGGCGGTGAGGCCGAGCACCGCGCCCGGCGGGACGGCGGCCAACAGCAGCCCGCCGGCCGCGAACCCGGCCAGTTGCGCACCCTGGTTGACGATCCGGACCAGCGAGCGCCCCAGGACGAAGAGCTCGCCCTCGCCGAGGATCTCGCCGAGCGTTCCGGCCCGGGTGCCCGCGAAGACCGGTGCGACCGCCGCGATCAGGCAGCGCAGCACGAGCAGGACCGCCACCGGCGTGCCCGGCAGCACCATCGCCGCGGCCGCCGCCGCGCACACCGCGTCGCACAGCACCAGCACCCGGCGGGCCGGGTAGCGGTCGGCGACGGCCGACAGCAGGGTGCCGCCGACGACGTACGGCAGCAGGCCGAGCGCGAAGGTCAGCGCGCTGAGCAGCGGCGAATCGGTCAGCCGGTAGACCAGGACGGACAGGGCGAGCTCGCAGACCACCACGCCCAGGGAGGACAGCAGGTGGGCGGCGAAGACGGCGCGGAACTCGGGGACGGCGAAGACGGCGCGGTAGCCCGGGCCGGCGGCGGGCGGGGCGGCGACGGGCGGGCAGGCGGGAGCGGGGCCCGGCCGTGCGGGCCCGGAAGGCGTCGGCATGGCGTCAGGCTGCCGAGCGGACCCGACGGGCCGTAGTGTTTCGGCTCCAGCCGAATTCGGGGAGGGGGCCGGGCGGTGCCGCTGGAACTGCATTTCGGGGCGGAGGACCTGCTGCGGATCCGGTTCGCCATCTCGCCGCTGTGCGAGACCCACGAGGCGCTGCGGACCCTGCGGCGCACCGACCGGCACGGCTACCACCTGCCGTGGCTGCGCCGGATGCGGGAGCGGACGGCGGAGCTGGACCCGTCGCCGCTGTGGCTGTTCATGCCGTCCTCGCGGCCCGGCTACACCCCCGATTTCCTGGGCCGGCCGCCGGACGCGCCGCTGGCGGACTTCGCGGCGGAGCTGGCGCGCCTGCGGGCCACCGATCCGGCGCTGGCCCGGGCCGAGATGGCCAAGTCACTGGCCTGCACGCCGGGGGCGGCGGATTCGCCGCGCGGGCGGGCGGCGCTGGCCGACCCGGCGCGGGCGGTGCAGGAGTTGGCGGACGTCACCGAACGGGCCTGGGAGGCCCTGCTGGCGCCCGATTGGCCGCGGCTGCGCGCGCTGTTGGAGGCGGAGATCGCCTACCGGTCGCGGCAGTTGGCGAGCGGTGGGCTGCGCCGCCTGTTCGCCGATCTGCATCCGCGGGTGTCCTGGTCGGACGCGGGCACGCTGACCGTCCGCACCCGTACGGACTTCGCTCAGCTCCAGGACCTCGACGGCCGGGGCGTGCTGCTGCTGCCGAGCGTGTTCGTCTGGCCGGACGTGATCAGCGGCTTCGATCCGCCGTGGCAGCCGACGGTGATCTACCCGGCGCGCGGGATCGGCGGACTGTGGCAGGAGCCGACGGGCGGTCCGGCACTGGCCCGGCTGCTGGGCGGCAACCGGGCCGCGGTGCTGACGGCCCTGGACGCGCCGGCGACGACCTCGGCGCTGGCCCACCGGTTGGGGCTGGCCGCCTCGTCGGTCTCGGCGCACCTGTCCGTGCTGCGCGACGCCGGGCTGCTGACCTCGCGCCGGCACGGACACCAAGTGCTCTACGAGCGGACGCCGCTGGGCCTGGCCCTCCTGGCCGGCGGCTGACGGCGCGGGGGCTCAGGCGCCCGGTTCGCCCCCGGCCAGGTGGCGCTCGACGGTCGCCACCTTGGAGGTGAGGCCGTCGGTGACGCCCGGCCGGATGTCGGCCTTCAGGACCAGCGAGACCCGCCCGGCGCGCGCCTCGACGGCGGCCACCGCGCGCTTGACGACGTCCATGACCTCGTCCCATTCACCTTCGATGGAGGTGAACATGGCGTCGGTGCGGTTGGGCAGGCCGGACTCGCGGACGACCCGGACGGCGTCGGCGACGTACTCGCCGACGTCCTCGCCGACGCCCAGCGGGCTCACGGAGAAGGCGACGATCATGCGTTCACCGTACCTTCCCGGCGGGCGCGGGCGGCGATCACGCCGGCCGCCTCCTCGCGCTTGAGCACCTTGTCCGCGTACAGGCCGCCGAACGGCAGGACCGCGAGGAGGAAGAAGAAGGCGACCCGCTTGAAGGGCCACTTGGTGCGGTTCCAGGCGTCCAGCAGCAGCACGACGAAGATCGTGAACAGGATGCCGTGCAGCAGGCCGAGCGGCATGACGAGCTTGTCGTAGCCCAGGAAGATCCGGAAGCCCGTGCCGAATATCAGCAGTGCCGGGAAGGAGAGCGCCTCCGGGATGGATGCCAGGCGCAGTCGGTGCAGGGCAGCGGCGGTCTTGATGTCCACGGGAACCTCGTTCGGGCGGAGAGGGGAGGCGTCACACATGCTTGTGCAAGAGTTCACAAGCATCCGCCCCATTGTTACAGCCGCGCCGACGATCACCGCACCGGGGGCCGCCGGTCCGGCCCGGGCGGGCGGCGCGGGGTCGGCTCCGGGACGAAAGCCCTGCCCGGGCCGGCCGCCGCCGGATACCGTCTGTCGCGTGGCTCAGTTTCGGCTCCAGGGAAGCAAAGTGCTCGCCGTCGACCTCGCGGGCGACGCCGTCAAGGCGAAGAACGGCGCGATGGTCGCGTACGACGGCCAGATGACCTTCAAGAAGATGACCGGTGGCGGGGAGGGCCTGCGCGGCATGGTCACCCGGCGGCTGACCGGTGAGCAGATGACCGTGATGGAGGTGAAGGGCCAGGGCACCTGCTACTTCGCCGACCGCGCCAGCGAGATCAACCTGGTGCGGCTCCAGGGCGAGAAGCTGTTCGTGGAGGCCAGCAACCTGCTGTGCACCGAGGCGGCGCTGCACACCGGCACGACGTTCACCGGGCTGCGCGGCGCCTCGCAGGGCAACGGCCTGTTCACCACCACCGTCGAGGGCCACGGGCAGGCCGCGCTGACCTCCGACGGCCCGGCCGTGGTGCTGCGGGTCACCAAGCAGTACCCGCTCCAGGTCGATCCGGGCGCGTACATCGCGCACACCGGCCGGTTGAAGCAGCACTTCCAGTCCGGGGTGAACTTCCGCACGCTGATCGGCGAGGGCTCCGGAGAGGCGTTCCAGATCCGTTTCGAGGGCGAGGGACTGGTCTACGTGCAGCCCAGCGAGCGCAACACCGTGGGCGGTGAGGTCTGATGCCGTTCACGACCCTCAACTCCCGCATGGTCCAGGCCCGGATCGCCCCCGGGCAGCGGATGTTCAGTCAGCGCGGCGCGATGCTCGGCTACCGCGGCGACGTCACCTTCACCCCGAACATCCAGGGCGGTCAGGGCGGCCTCGGCTCCATGCTCGGCCGCCGGATCGCCGGTGAGGCGACGCCCCTGATGACCGTGGAGGGCAACGGCACGGTCATGTTCGGTCACGGCGGCCACCACGTCCAGGTCGTCGACCTGACCGGCGACACGCTCTACGTGGAGGCCGACCGCCTGCTGGCCTTCGACGGCTCGCTCTCCCAGGGCACGATGTTCATGGGTGCGCAGGGCGGGGTGATGGGCATGGTCCGCGGCCAGGTCACCGGCCAGGGCCTGTTCACCACCACCCTGGCCGGCCACGGCTCGGTCGCGGTGATGGCCCACGGGGGCGTCATCGAGTTGCCGATCACCCCGCAGCGCCCGGTCCACGTCGACCCGCAGGCGTACGTCGCGCACCGGGGCGAGGTCCGCAACCGCCTGTCCACCGCCATCGGCTGGCGCGAGATGATCGGCCGCGGCTCGGGCGAGGCGTTCCAACTGGAACTGTCCGGCCAGGGCACCGTCTACGTACAGGCGTCGGAGGAGAAGCTGTGACCGGTCCCGTGATCCACGACGTCCACACCCTCCCCGTCGACGACAACGTCAATCCCTACGCCTTCAGCGTCGACCTGGACGGCCAGTGGTTCCTGCAGAAGGGGAAGATGATCGCCTACTACGGGCAGATCGACTTCCACGGCATCGGGCACGGCCGCCTGGACCACCTCATCGCCGGCAGTTTCCATTCGCCACTGCACGCCGCGGACTGGGTGGTGGCCGAGGGCCGCGGGAAGATGCTGCTGGCGGACCGGTCCTTCGACATCAACTCCTACGACCTGGATGAGGGGAACCTCACCATTCGCTCCGGCAACGTGCTCGCGTTTCAGCCATCTCTGTCGCTGAAGCAATCGATCATCCCGGGCTTCCTCACCCTCATCGGCACGGGCAAGTTCGTGGCCGCGTCCAACGGTCCCGTGGTCTTCGTGGAGCCCCCGGTCCGGGTCGATCCGCAGGCCCTCGTCGGCTGGGCCGACTGCCCCTCCCCCTGCCACCACTACGACCACCAGTACCTGCGGGGTTTCCTGGGCGGGCTGCGCGCCCACACCGGCATCGGCGGGGCCTCCGGCGAGGAGCACCAGTTCGAGTTCACCGGCGCCGGCACGGTCCTGTTGCAGTCGTCGGAGCAGCTGATGCCGGAGCGGGCGACGGGCGCGCTGCCGGCCGAGGAGGGCGTGCCGGGCGGCGGCGTCCCGACCCCGGAAAGTGGCTCACAAGCACCGCAGTTGCCCGGCGGCCTCGGGGGGCTCCAGCGCCGCTTCGGGCTGTGAACGGTAGTCTGCGGACGGTGACCTCGAACGTCTGACCAACCGCGGGTCCCGGCCGGCCGACCTCCGCAGATGTCACACGCCATGACTAATTCACTATTCAACTTTCACGGGTAGAATTCATCCATGACGACTGACAGCGACACTCCCTGGCTGACCGACCAGGAGCAGCGCGCCTGGCGCACCCACCTGGACGTCAGCAGGCTGCTGATGCACCAACTGGAGCGCGATCTGCAGCCGTTCGGCCTGACCAACAACGACTACGAGATCCTGGTCAACCTCTCCGAGGCCGAGGACCACCGGCTGCGGATGAGCGACCTGGCCGCCAGCACGCTGCAGTCCAAGAGCCGCCTCTCGCACCAGATCACGCGCATGGAGAACGGCGGCCTGGTGCGCCGCGAGAGCTGCGAGTCGGACCGCCGCGGGCTCTACGCCGTCCTCACCGACGAGGGCTGGGAGACGATGCGCCGGGTCGCCCCGCACCACGTCGCCTCCGTCCGCCGGCACTTCATCGACCTGTTCGCGCCCGAGTCCCTGGACTCCCTGGAGTCCTCGCTCGCCCCGGTCGCCGACCACCTCCGCCGGCACCGCGGCAACCCCTGATCCCCCCCCCGGGGCCCGGACCGGCGCCTAGCCGCCGTTCGTCAGGCCCGCCACCAGTTCGTCCGCCGCGCGGTACGGGTCCGTCTCGCCGGCGACGATGCGTTCGGCCAGCGCGCCCAGGTGGCGGTCCCCGGACAGGTCGCCGATCCGCGAGCGCAGCGTCGTGACGGCGATCGTCTCGACCTCCCGGGACGCCCGGGCCAGCCGACGCCGGGCCAGCACGCCCCGCTCCTCCATCCAGGCCCGGTGCTTCTCCAGTGCCTCGACGACCTCGTCGACGCCCTCGCCGCGCGCCGCGACGGTCTTGACGATCGGCGGGCGCCAGTCGCCGGGCGCCCGGGACTCCCCCAGGCCCAGCATGTGGTTCAGCTCGCGGGCGGTGGCGTCGGCGCCGTCCCGGTCGGCCTTGTTGACCACGTAGACGTCGCCGATCTCCAGGATCCCCGCCTTCGCGGCCTGGATGCCGTCCCCCATGCCCGGGGCCAGCAGCACCACGCTGGTGTCGGCCTGGGAGGCGATCTCCACCTCCGACTGGCCGACGCCGACGGTCTCGACGAGGATCACCTCGCAACCGGCCGCGTCCAGCACCCGGATCGCCTGCGGCGCGGCCCAGGCGAGGCCGCCCAGGTGCCCGCGGGTGGCCATGGAGCGGATGTAGACGCCGGGGTCGGAGGCGTGGTCGCTCATCCGGACCCGGTCGCCGAGCAGCGCGCCGCCGGAGAACGGCGAGGACGGGTCGACGGCGAGCACGCCGACCCGTTTGCCGGCCTTGCGGTACGCGGTGACCAGCGCGGACGTCGTGGTGGACTTGCCCACCCCGGGCGACCCGGTCAGCCCGACCACGTAGGCGCCACCGGTGAGCGGCGCCAGCGCCGCCATCACCTCGCGCAGCTCCGGCGCCGCCCCCTCGACGAGGGAGATCAGCCGGGCCACCGCCCTCGGACGGCCCTCCCGGGCCTGTGCCACCAGTTGGGGGACGTCCACCATCGCGCTCGGCTCCTTCGACCTCGACTCACTGGCTTGGTACGCGCTGCTGCGCGCCGCGCGCCGCCGCCCGGCCGGTGCGCGGCGCCGGGTCCGTCCCGCGCCCGGTGACGCGGGACGGCACGACCCGTTACTTGCCCGGTACCCGGATGATCAGCGCATCGCCCTGACCGCCACCACCGCACAGCGCGGCCGCGCCGGTGCCGCCGCCGCGCCGCCGCAGCTCCAGCGCGAGGTGCAGCACGATGCGGGCGCCGGACATGCCGATCGGGTGGCCCAGGGCGATGGCGCCGCCGTTGACATTCACCTTTTCCGGGGAAACCCCGAGGTCCTTCATGGACTGCACGGCGACCGCCGCGAACGCCTCGTTGATCTCGATCAGGTCAAGATCCTGGACGCTGAGGCCGTCCTTGGCGAGGGCGTGGTTGATCGCGTTGGACGGCTGCGACTGGAGGGAGTTGTCGGGGCCGGCGACGTTGCCGTGCGCGCCGATCTCGGCGATCCACTCCAGGCCCAGCTCCTCGGCCTTGGCCTTGCTCATGACGACCACGGCGGCGGCGCCGTCGGAGATCTGCGAGGAGCTGCCGGCGGTGATGGTGCCGTCCTTGGCGAAGGCCGGGCGGAGCTTGCCGAGGGTCTCGGTGGTGGTCTCGCCGCGGATGCCCTCGTCCTTGCTGAAGAGCACCGGGTCACCCTTGCGCTGCGGGATCTCCACCGGGGTGATCTCGGCCTCGAACAGGCCGTTCTTCTGGGCGGCGGCGGCCCGCTGGTGGGAGCGCGCGGCGACCTCGTCCTGCTCGGCGCGGCCGAGGCCCAGACGGGTGTTGTGCTTCTCGGTCGACTCGCCCATGGCGATGTTCTCGAAGGCGTCGGTGAGGCCGTCGTGGGCCATCGCGTCGAGCATCTCCACCGCGCCGTACTTGAAGCCCTCGCGGGACTTGGGCAGCAGGTGCGGGGCGTTCGTCATGGACTCCTGGCCGCCGGCGACGACCACGTCGAACTCGCCGGCGCGGATGAGCTGGTCGGCCAGCGCGATGGCGTCCAGGCCGGAGAGGCAGACCTTGTTGACGGTCAGCGCGGGGACGCTCATGGGGACGCCGGCCTTGACCGCGGCCTGACGCGCCGGGATCTGCCCCGCCCCGGCCTGCAGGACCTGGCCCATGATCACGTACTGCACCTGGTCGCCGCCGATCCCCGCGCGGTCCAGCGCCGCCTTGATGGCCACTCCGCCCAGGTCGGCGCCGGAGAAGCTGCGCAGCGAGCCGAGGAGGCGGCCCATGGGGGTGCGCGCTCCGGCGACGATCACGGAGGTGGTGCCGTTCGTTGCAGACATACGATGCGGCCTTCCTTTGCCGGGAAGTTAACGAGGGTTCCCGTCAATGTACTGAGGGGTAGTCGCCGGGTCACCGGCAAGCGGGTGTGATCGCGCGCACGTTGCGTAACCAGCCGTGCGAGCGGTGCACTGGAGCCATGCTGACGCGAATCGACCACATCGGGATCGCCTGTCTCGACCTCGACAAGACCGTCGAGTTCTACCGTGCCACGTACGGCTTCGAGGTGTTCCACACCGAGGTCAACGAGGAGCAGGGGGTCCGCGAGGCGATGCTCAAGATCAACGAGACCTCGGACGGGGGTGCCTCGTACCTCCAGTTGCTGGAGCCGACCCGGGAGGACTCCGCGGTGGGCAAGTGGCTGGCCAAGAACGGCGAGGGCGTGCACCACATCGCGTTCGGAACGGCGGACGTCGACGGCGTGGCCGCGGACGTCCGCAGCAAGGGCGTCCGGGTGCTGTACGACGAGCCGCGCCGGGGTTCGATGGGGTCCCGGATCACCTTCCTGCACCCCAAGGATTGCCACGGCGTGCTGACCGAACTCGTCACCGCGGCGGCTCCGGCGGCGACTGACCACTGACCTTCGCCTTCCCCGGCCGGTAGAGTGCAGCTTCGGCCGGGGTAAGAGAGTGGGGCTCGGTCCATACTCTGCCGATGATCTGACACCATTTCTTCGGAAGGGTCAGCTCCGAGGGCGCGGGTCCGGTACGCCGTGACGGGTACGGGATACGCGCCGCAGTGCCGGAGCCGGCCGCCGCCATGACCAGGGGACGGATGGGACCGCGCAGTGCGGGGCAACGAGCGCCAGGAGCGTCAGCGGGCTGAGACCGACCACCTCTCGCAGTTCGAAGCCGAGATGGAGCGGCTGAAGACCGAGCGGGACAAGGCCGTCCAGCACGCCGACGACCTCGGCTATCAGGTCGAGGTGTTGCGTGCCAAGCTCCACGAGGCGCGTCGCAACCTCGCGTCCCGGCCTGCCTACGACAACCTCAGCCATCAGGCCGAACAGCTGTTGCGCAACGCGCAGATCCAGGCGGATCAGCTGCGTTCGGACGCCGAGCGGGAGGTCCGCGAGGCACGGGCGCAGACCCAACGGCTGTTGCAGGAGGCGGCCGAGCGGCAGGCCCGGCTGGACGCCGACCTGCACGCCGAGGCCGTCACCCGCCGGCAGCGGTTGGACGAGGAGCTGAACGAGCGTCGGCAGACGGTCGAGTCGCACGTCAACGAGAACGTGGCGTGGGCGGAGCAGTTGCGGGCGCGCACGGAGTCGCAGGCCCGTCGGCTGATGGAGGAGACCCGGGCCGAGGCGGAGCAGGCGCTGGCGACGGCGCGGGCCGAGGCGCAGCGGTTGGCCGATCGGGCCCGGGAGCGTCTGGGTGCCGCCGCCGAGGAGGCGCGGAGCGAAGCCGAATCCATCCTGCGCCGGGCGCGCACGGACGCCGAGCGGCTGCTGAACGCCGCGTCCAGCCAGGCCCAGGAGGCCACGGACCAGGCCGAGCAGCTGCGGACGACGGCGGGTGCGGAGTCGGAGGAGTCGCGCCGTCAGGCGGCCGAGTTGACGCGTACCGCCGAGGCGCGGGTGCAGGAGGCCGACACGGCCCTGCGGGAGGCGCGGGCCGAGGCGGAGAAGCTCGTCGAGGAGGCCCAGCAGGCTGCCGGCAAGCGGTTGTCGGCGACGGAGTCGGAGAACGAGCAGCGCTCGCGCACGGCGAAGGCGGAGGTCGCCCGGTTGGTCGCGGAGGCGACCAAGGAGGCCGAGGCGCTGCGGGCGGACGCCGAGCAACTGCGGGCGGACGCCCGGGCGGAGTCGGAGCGGTTGCTCTCCGAGGCGCACGAGTCGGCGCGGTCGAAGGCGGCGGAGGACTCCGCGGCGCAGTTGGCCAAGGCGGCGCGGGCCGCCGAGGAGATGGTGACCAAGGCGTCGGAGGACGCCAAGGCGACCACGAAGGCCGCTGCCGAGGAGGCCGAACGGCTGCGCCGGGAGGCCGAGGCGGAGGCGGACCGGCTGCGCGAGCAGGCGCACGACACCGCCGAGCAGTTGAAGGGCGCGGCGAAGAACGACACCAAGGAGTACCGCGCCAAGACCGCCGAACTCCAGGAGGAGGCGCGGCGGCTGCGCGGCGAGGCCGAGCAGCTGCGGGCGGATGCGGTCGCGGAGGGCGAGCGGATCCGCAGCGAGGCGCGCCGGGAGGCCGTTCAGCAGATCGAGGAGGCGGCCGGGACCGCCGAGGAGCTGCTGTCGAAGGCCAAGTCGGACGCGGAGGAGACCCGTTCGGGCGCGGTCGCGGAGAGCGAGCGGGTGCGGACGGAGGCCATCGAACGGGCGGCTTCGCTGCGCCGGCAGGCCGAGGAGGCGCTGGAGCGGGCGCGCACCGAGGGCGAGCAGCTGCTGCTGGAAGGCACGCAGGCCGCCGAGGAGTTGACGCGCGAGGCCGAGGAGAGCGCCGAGCGGCTGCGCGGCGAGGCCGAGGAGGCCGCCGAGGAGCGGCGGGCCGAGGCCCAGGCGGAGTTGGACCGGCTGCGCGGCGAGGCCGAGGAGAAGCTGGCGGCGGCCGAGGAGTCGTTGCGCGAGGCGCGGTCCGAGGCCGAGCGGCTGCGTCGGGAGACGCAGGAGGAGGCGGCCCGGCTCAAGGCCGAGGCCGCCGAGCGGCGGCGGTCGCTCCAGCAGCAGGCCGAGGAGGAGGCCGAGCGGCTGCGGTCGGAGGCGTCGAAGGACGCGTCGACGGCGCGGTCGGAGGCCGAAGCCGCGGCGGCGCGGCTGCGCGGTGAGGCGGCGGCGGAGGCCGAGCGGCTGAAGGCGGAGGCGCAGGAGACCGCGGACCGGGTGCGTGCGGAGGCGGCTGCCGCCGCGGAGCGCACGGGCACGGAGGCCGCGGAGGCGCTCGCCGAGGCCCAGGAGGAGGCCGGGCGGCGGCGCCGGGAGGCCGAGCAGCTGCTGGGCGAGGCGCGCGAGGAGTCCCACCAGGAGCGCACCGCCGCGCGGGAGCAGAGCGAGGAGCTGCTGGCGTCGGCCCGTACCCGCGTCAGTGAGGCGCAGGCCGAGGCCGAGCGGCTGGTCGAGGAGGCGGACCGGCGGGCGGCCGAGTTGGTGGCGGCGGCCGAGCAGACCGCGCAGCAGGTGCGCGACGCGGTGGCGGGGCTGCACGAGCAGGCCAACGAGGAGATCGCCGGGCTGCGTTCGGCGGCGGAGCACGCCGCGGAGCGCACGACGTCGGAGGCGCAGGCGGAGGCGGACCGGGTCCGCTCGGACGCCTACGCGGAGCGGGAGCGCGCGTCCCAGGACGCGGCGCGGGTGCGGGCCGAGGCCCAGGAGGCGACGGACGCCGCGAAGGCGCTCGCCGAGCGGACGGTCGACGAGGCCATCGACGAGGGCGAGCGGCTGCGGTCGGAAGCGGCCGGGGTGCTGGACGGGGCGCGGCGGGACGCCAACGCCGCGCGCTCCGAGGCGGCCGAGCAGGCCGACCGACTGGTCTCCGAAGCCACCGCCGAGGCCGAGCGACTGGTCGCCGAAGCCACCGCGAAGGCCGAGGAGTTGCGGGCCGAGGCGGCGGAGGTCCTGGACGGGGCGCGGCGGGACGCCAACACCGCGCGCTCGGAGGCGGCCGAGCAGGCCGACCGACTGGTCTCCGAAGCCACCGCGAAGGCCGAGAAGGCGGTCGGGGACGCGACGGCGAAGGCGCAGCAGCTGCGTACCGACGCGTCGGACGCGTTGGCGTCGGCGGAGCAGGACGCGGCGCGGGCCCGGGCCGAGGCGCGGGACGACGCCAACCGCATGCGGTCGGAGGCGGCCGAGCAGTGCGATCGGCTCCTGACCGAGGCGCGGGCGGAGGCCGAACGGATCGTCACCGAGGCGGCCGAGCTGACGTCGTCGGCGCAGGACGACGCGGAGCGTGCGGTCCGGGAGGGCCAGGAGGCCGCCGAGCGGCTGCGGGCCGAGGGCGAGCAGCGGGCGCAGCGGCTGGTGGCCGAGGCCACGGAGGCGGCCGAGGGGCTGCGGGCCGAGGCGGGCGAGGCGCTGGAGGGCGCGCGGTCCGAGGCCGAGCGGGTCGCGGACGAGGCGCGGTCGGCGGCCAACAAGACGCGGGCGGACGCGGCGGCGCAGGCCGACGAGTTGGTGGCCGAGGCCGCCGGCGAGGCGGAGCGGCTGCGGTCGGAGGCGGCGGAGCGGTCGGCGGAGGCCGAGCGCGCGGCGGACCGGGCCCGGGCGGACGCCCGCGAGCAGGCGGACCGGATGCTCGCGACGGCCACGGCGGACGCCGACCGGCTGCGGGCCGAGGCGGCGGAGACCGTCACGGCGGCGCAGGAGCACGCGACCCGCACGCGGGCGGAGGCGGCGAAGGTCCGCGAGGAGGCCGAGGCGGCTGCCGAGCGGCAGCGGGCCGAGGCACAGGCGGAGTCCGACCGGCTGTTGGACGAGACGCGCAAGGACGCCGCCAAGCGCCGTGGCGACGCGGCCGAACAGGCCGACCAGTTGATCGCCAAGGCGCAGGAGGAGGCGCTGAAGACCGCGACCGGCGCGGAGGAGCAGGCCGACCTGATGGTCGGGGCGGCCCGCAAGGAGGCCGAACGGATCGTGCGCGAGGCCACCTCCGAGGGCAACGCCCGCGTGGAGAAGGCGCGGACGGATGCGGACACGCTGCTCGGTGAGGCGCGGCGGGACGCGACGGCCATAAGGGATCGGTCGGAGGAACTGCGGGTCCGGGTCGAGTCCGACGTGGAGGAGTTGCACGAGCGTGCCCGGCGCGAGTCGGCCGAGGCGATGAAGAACGCCGGCGAGCGGGTGGACAAGCTGATCGCGCAGGCCACCGCGCAGCAGACGGAGGCCGAGGAGAAGGCCGAGAAGCTGATGGCCGACGCCAACAGCGAGGCGAGCAAGGTGCGGATCGCCGCGGTGAAGAAGGCCGAGGGCCTGATCAAGGAGGCCGAGAACAAGAAGGGCGCGGCGGTGCGGGACGCGGACAAGATGCGTGCCGACGCCAAGGAGGAGGCCGCGCGGATCGTGGCGGAGGGCAAGCGGGAGCTGGAGGTGCTGGCGCGCCGACGCAAGGACATCAACACCGAGATCTCCCGGGTGCAGGACGTCCTGGAGGCGTTGGAGTCGTTCGAGGTGCCGACGCAGGGCGGGGACGGGAAGGAAGGGGCGGCGAAGGCTGCCGCGGGGGCCGGGACAACTCGTTCGAGTGGCAAGCAGTCTGAGGGGTAGCCACTCAAATGAGGGGTCATTCTCCACTTCAAACGCGCAATGACTCGATGACACGCCGTTAAGACCCCTAGGATTCTCCTTATCACCTCACCGGTCTCTTTCGACAGGAACCCCATGAGCGACACTTCCTCCCCCTTCGGCTTCGAGCTCGTGCGGCGTGGGTACGACCGCGGTCAGGTGGATGACCGCATTACGAAACTGGTCGCGGACCGCGACAGTGCGCTGGCCCGTATCACCTCGCTGGAGAAGCGCATCGAGGAGCTGCACCTCGAGACGCAGAACGCCCAGGCCCAGGTCACCGACGCCGAACCCTCCTACGCGGGCCTCGGGGCGCGCGTGGAGAAGATCCTCCGTCTTGCGGAGGAGGAGGCCAAGGAGCTGCGCGAGGAGGCCCGCCGGGCCGCCGAGCAGCACCGTGAGCTGGCCGAGTCGGCCGCCCAGCAGGTCCGCAACGACGCGGAGGCATTCGCGGTCGAGCGCAAGTCCAAGGCCGAGGACGAGGGCGCGCGGATCGTCGAGAAGGCGAAGGGCGAGGCGTCCACGCTGCGTGCCGAGGCGCAGAAGGACGCCCAGTCCAAGCGGGAGGAGGCGGACGCCCTCTTCGAGGAGACCCGCGCCAAGGCCGCGCAGGCCGCCGCGGACTTCGAGACGAACCTCGCCAAGCGCCGCGAGCAGTCCGAGCGCGACCTGGCCTCGCGTCAGGCGAAGGCGGAGAAGCGCCTGGCCGAGATCGAGCACCGGGCGGAGCAGCTGCGCCTGGAGGCCGAGAAGCTGCGGACGGACGCGGAGCGTCGGGCCCGGCAGACGGTGGAGACGGCGCAGCGCCAGGCCGAGGACATCGTGGCGGACGCCAACGCCAAGGCCGACCGGATCCGCAGCGAATCGGAGCGCGAGCTCGCGGCGCTCACCAACCGCCGCGACTCGATCAACGCGCAGCTGACCAACGTCCGCGAGATGCTGGCGACGCTGACCGGTGCGGCGGTGGCCGCCGCCGGTGCGCCCGGCGACGACGAGTCGGTCTCCCGTGGCGTGCCGGCCCAGCAGAGCCGCTGAGGCGCCTGACACCGGAGGGTTTCACGCAGCTCGTTCCGCGCCCCCCGTACCGCCCGTTGTGGTGGTGCGGGGGCGCGGTCGTGTGAAGCGTCATGCGGGCGGCGTCGCCCGGCTGGCGGGGGTCCGGGGGCGGTCCTAGCGTTCTGTCCATGATCGAGCTCATGGGGCTGACCAAGCATTACGGTGACAAGGTCGCGGTGGACGGGTTGACGTTCACCGTGCGGCCGGGCATCGTCACCGGCTTCCTCGGTCCCAATGGTGCGGGGAAGTCCACCACCATGCGGATGGTGCTCGGTCTGGACAATCCGACGGCCGGTGCGGTGCGGATCTACGGCAGGCACTACCGGCAGTTGAAGGATCCGTTGCGGTACGTCGGGGCGTTGTTGGACGCCAAGGCGATGCACGGCGGCCGGAGCGCCACGAACCACCTGCTGTGCCTGGCCCGGAGCAACGGCATTCCGCGGACCCGGGTCGACGAGGTGCTGCACCTGGTCGGGTTGACGTCGGTGGCGCGGAAGCGGTCGAAGGGCTTCTCGCTCGGCATGGGGCAGCGGCTGGGGATCGCGGCGGCGCTGCTCGGCGACCCGCGGATCCTGATGTTCGACGAGCCGGTCAACGGGTTGGACCCGGAGGGCATCCACTGGATCCGCCACCTGATGAAGAACCTCGCGGCCCAGGGGCGGACGGTCTTCGTGTCGTCCCATTTGATGAGCGAGATGGCGTTGACCGCGGAGCACCTGGTGGTGATCGGGCAGGGGCGGTTGCTCGCGGACACCTCGATGGCGGAGTTCATCCGGCAGAACTCGCGGTCGTACGTGCGGCTGCGGTCGCCGGACCGGGAACGGTTGCTGGATGTGCTGCACCGGGCGGGCGTGCGGGCGGTGGCCGGTCGGGGCGGCGTGTTGGAGGTCGACGGGGTGCCGGCGGAGCGGCTGGGCGAGCTGGCGGCGGCGCAGCAGGTGGTGCTGCACGAGTTGAGCCCGCAGCAGGCGTCGTTGGAGGAGGCGTTCATGCAGTTGACGGCCGGGGCGGTGGAGTACCACGCGCACAACGGCGGTCGGCCGGGGCCGGGGCGCGGGATGCCGCCGCGGCCGGTGGTACCGGAGCGGGCGCTGTCGGGTGGGGCGCCGCCGGGAGGTTGGGGTGCGGGCTGGCAGAGGAAGAGGAGCTGACGGATGGCTGTCGTCGGGCAGGTCCTGCGTGCGGAGTGGGTCAAGATCAGGTCGGTGCGGTCGACGGTGTGGACGCTGGGCACGGCGGTGGTGGTCACCGTGGTGCTGGGCGTGGTGATCTGCACGTTGACGCGGAAGGACTTCGATGCGATGCCGGACGAGCGGCGGCTGGCCTTCGATCCCACCAACATGAGCTTCGCGGGGATGGGGTTGGGGCAGCTGGCGATGATCGTCTTCGGGGTGCTGGTGGTGTCGAACGAGTACGGCACCGGGATGATCCGGGCCTCGTTGGCGGCGGTGCCGCAGCGGGGCGTGTTCCTCTTCTGCAAGATGCTGGTGGCCACCTCGTTGGTCTTCGTGGTGGGGCTGGCGACCAGCTTCGCGGCGTTCTTCGCGGGGCAGGCGGCGCTGGGCGGGCACCGGGCGCACCTGGGTGATCCGGGGGTGTTGCGGGCGGTGGTCGGCGGCGCGCTCTACATGACGATGATCGCGCTGTTCTCGATGGCGGTGGCCACGATGCTGCGCAGCCCGATGTTGTCGCTGGGCATCTTGATGCCGTTCTTCTTCCTGATCTCCAACATCCTGGGGAACGTGTCGGCGACCCGAAGGATCGGGCGCTACCTCCCGGACCAGGCCGGTTCGAAGATCATGCAGGTGGTGGCGCCGGTCAACGACGAGACGCCGTACGGGCCGTGGGGCGGCTTCGGGATCATGGCGGTGTGGACGGTGGCCGCGTTGCTGGTCGGCTACCTGCTGCTGGACAAGCGGGACGCCTGAGGCCGGGCGGCCGCCGGCCGGCGTTTCCGCCGTTTTGGCGGGAACCGTCAACGTGCCGATAGCCTCATAACCCTCACGGGGGGCACGAGGGCGCCTCTGCCCCGACCATCTCGCGAGGGGCGGAGAATGATCGAGGCAGTCGGCCTGACCAAGCGCTACGGGCCGAAGACGGCCGTGCACAACCTGTCGTTCCAGGTGCGTCCGGGAACCGTCACCGGCTTCCTCGGGCCCAACGGCTCCGGCAAGTCGACGACGATGCGGATGATCCTGGGCCTCGACGCCCCGACGGCCGGCCACGCCACGATCGGTGGTCGGCCGTTCCGTCAGACGCCCAACGCCGCGCGCCAGGTGGGTGCGCTGTTGGACGCGAAGGCCGTGCACGGCGGACGGAGCGCGCGGGCGCACCTGTTGTCGCTGGCGCAGCTGTCGGGGATACCGGCGCAGCGGGTCGACGAGGTGCTGGGGGTGGTCGGGCTGCAGGACGTCGCCCACCGGCGGTCCAAGGGCTTCTCGCTCGGCATGGGGCAGCGGCTGGGGATCGCGGCGGCGCTGCTCGGCGACCCGCAGGTGCTGCTCTTCGACGAGCCGGTCAACGGCCTGGACCCCGAGGGCATCCTGTGGGTGCGCAACCTCATGCGGCAGTTGGCGGCCGAGGGCCGTACGGTCTTCGTCTCCTCGCACCTGATGAGCGAGATGGCGTTGACCGCGGAGCACCTGATCGTGATCGGCCGCGGGCAGCTGCTCGCGGACATGGCCGTCAAGGACTTCATCTCCGCCAACTCCGCGGACTTCGCGCGGGTGCGGACGCCGGACGGTGCACCGGAGCAGCGGGAGAAGCTGACCGCGGCGCTGGCCGAGGCCGGTGGCCAGGCGGCGCCGGAGGCGGACGGTGCGCTGCGGGTGACCGGGCTGCCGCTGCCCCGGATCAGCGAGCTGGCGCACGCGGCCGACGTCCGGCTGTGGGAGCTGTCGCCGCACCAGGCATCGCTGGAGGAGGCGTACATGCGGATGACGCAGGGGGCCGTCGACTACCGCTCGACGGCCGACCAGCGGGCCGGCCTGCAGCCGGTGGCCGGGTACCCGCCGCAGGGGGCCGCCGCACCGCAGGGCTTCGTGCCTGGCCAGCCGGGCGCGCCGGGCCAGGTGCCGCCGGGGATGCCCGGCCCGCCGCCGAACCCGTACGCCCAGCAGGAGCCCTACGCCCCGCCCGCCCCGGTGCCGGGCGGGCCGGTGCCCCCGCAGCAGGGTCACCCGTACGGGGCACCCGCCGCGTACGGTGCGCCCCACCCGTACGGGCAGCAGCCGCCCGCCCCCGTGCCCGCGGCCCCGTACGCGCCGGCCGGTCCCCCGGCTCCGCCGGCCCCGCCCGCCGCCCCGACCGACCACTCCGCGCCGCACACCCAGGACGCCCGATGACCAGCCCTCAGCAGCCCCAGCCGCAGCCGGCGCCCGGTCCGCAGCCGATGCCGCCCGCCGTGCCCGCGCCCGCCCCCGCCGCCGGGCCGATGCCGCCCGCCGTTCCGCCGCAGCCCGCCCCGGCGCAGCCGGCGCCGGCTCAACCCGCCCCCGCCGAGGACGCGGGGACGATGATGCTCCAGGCGCAGCCGCCGGCCCCGGCCCCGCCGGCGCCCGCCAAGGAGGCCGGCACGATGATGCTCCAGGCGCAGCCGCCGGCCGGTGGCCATCCCGAGCCGACGCCGCTGTCGGCGCACGGGCCGGGCAAGGAGGCCGGCACGATGCTGCTCACCGCCGCCGCACAGCCGCCGGCCCCGCCGCACCCCGGCCCGGCCCCGCAGCACGCGTCGGCCCCGCAACAGCAGGCCCCGGCCCCGGCCCCGGCCGCCAACTGGCAGGCGCCGACGCCCGGTTACGTCTCCCCCATCCCCGTGCGCCCGACGCACCTGGGGCACGCGCTGGCCGCCGAGTGGACCAAGATCCGTTCGGTGCGGTCGACGGTGTGGACGCTGGGCGTGATGACCGTCCTCGTCCTGGGCATCGGCGTGCTGGTGGCCGCGTCGGTGGCGTCGATGAGCACCGTCGGCGACACCTCGCCGCTGTTCTTCGGGCTCTTCGGGATGCTGCTGGGCGTTCTGTGCGTGCTGCCGCTGGGCGTGCTGGTGACCTCCTCGGAGTACGGCACCGGCATGATCCGCACGACCCTGGCGGCCTGTCCGAACCGCGGCCGGGTGCTGGCGGCCAAGGCGCTCGTCTTCTTCGCGCTGACCTTCGTGGTGACCACCGTCGTCACCGGACTCGTCGCACTCACCGACAACGCCATGATCAGCGACATCAGCCGGGTGCACGTCGGCGCCGGCGAGTGGCTGCGGTCGACGGTGGGCATCGGCCTGTACGTCTCGTTCCTCGGGCTGCTGGCGCTGGCCGTCGGCTCGCTGATCCGGCACTCCGCGGGCGCCATCACGCTCATGGTCGGGGTGGTGCTGCTGCCGTTCGTGCTGTCGATGTTCATGTTCGCCGACAGCCTGGAGGGGATCCGCAACTTCCTGATGGGCTACTCGATCCCCAACCAGCTCACCGTGATGTACGGCAACAAGTTCCCGTTCGTGGACGGCGGCCCGTCCGGCTGGCAGCCGCTGTGGATCGTCATGGGCCTCGCCGCCGTCGCGCTCGGCGCCGCCTACGCGGCCATGCGGCAGCGCGACGTGTGACGTGTGACGCGGTCAGTACCGCGGCGCATTACGGGACCGCTGGAGCCGTGCGCTCCGGCGGTTCCGTGCGTTCCAGCAGGCCTTGTGCCAGTGCCGGCGGTCGTCGACGTCGCCGTGCCGGGGCCAGGTGACGACGTGCGGGACGCCGGGCGGGATCTCCTGGTCGCAGCCCGGGCAGCGGTAGTGCTTGGCCGCGCCGGCGCCGCCCACCGGGCGGACCACCCAGTCCTCGCCGCGCCACTCCTCGGTGGTCTCGAAGCCGTAGCGGCCGACGCCGGAGTGGTCCGCGCGGTCGGGGGGATTCGCGCCGCGTTGGCGGTTTCGACGCGGGGACACGGCACACCTCGGCAGATCGACGGGGAGGGGAGCCCCCAGCCCGAACGGAGTGGAGAGCTCGGGGGAGGGCTGTCACCAGCGTACGCGGCGCGGTCAGGGGCAAAAGTCCGCCGTCACGTTTCTGCGATGATCTGGAAATTTCGCGTCAGGCCGTGCCCTGGGCACGTGTCGCCCGTTGTTGCCGGGTGAGGGGGGGTCGCGTCGGCTGCAAGGAGGCAGAGAGCGATGCGCGTAGGGGCTTTCATCCTGGCCGCCCAATTCCCCGGTCAGGGGCAGGGGGAAGCACTGCACCGCGCGGTGCGTTCCGCACAGATCGCGGAACAGGCCGGACTCGACGAAGTCTGGCTGGCCGAACACCACTTCGTCCCGTACGGGGTCTGCCCGCAGGCCGCCACGCTGGCCGCGCTGTTGCTGGGGCGGACCCGGCGGATCGGGGTCGGCACGGCGGTGAGCGTGCTGCCGACCCAGCATCCGGTGGCGCTCGGCGAGCAGGCGGCGCTGCTGCACCTGGCGTCGGAGGGCCGGTTCACGCTCGGCGTCGGCCGGGGTGGTCCCTGGGTGGACCTGGAGGTCTTCGGCGCCGGCCTCGCGGCGTACGAGCACGGCTTCCCGGAATCGCTCGATCTGCTGCTGCGCTGGCTGCGCGAGCCGCGGGTGGGCGCCGCCGGCGAACGGTACGCGTTCCGCGAGGTGGCGGTGGTGCCGCGGGCGGCCGAGGCGCTGGTCGATCCGGACGACCCGCAGGGGCTGACCGACGGTCCGCCGGTGGTGGTCGCCTGCACCTCGCCGTCCTCGGTCCGGTTGGCCGCCGCCCGCGGGCTGCCGATGCTGCTCGGGATGCACTGCGACGACGAGGAGAAGGCGGAGATGGTCGCGCTGTGGCGGTCGGCGGCGCTGGCGGCCGGCCGGGACCCGGGCGAGGTGGCCGCGGCGGAGCACGTCTCGGCCGGGGTGGTGCAGGTCGCGGACGGCCGGCCGGCCGCGGTGGAGACGCTGACGAAGGCGATGCCCGGCTGGTTCCGGCAGGGGCTGGGCGCGCACGTGACGGTCGACGGCCGGTACCGGTCGATGCGCGATCCGTTGGCGTACACGGAGCTGCTGTGCGCGCTGCATCCGGTGGGGCCGCCGGAGTTGTGCGCGGACCGGCTGGCGGCGACGTCGGAGCGCACCGGCATCCGACGGTTCGCGTTGATGGTGGAGGGCTCGGGGGACCTCGCCGCCACCGAGGAGAACGTCCGGCGGCTGGGCACGGAGGTGCTGCCGCAGTTGGTGTGACCCCGCCGGGGGTGGGCGGCGGGGTCAGTACTCACCGGTCTGGGGCACGGCTGGTCGGTGGTGCTGCCGCCGGTGCGCGGTTCCGGAGGGTGCTCCGGTCGACCGGCTCAGCGGCAGCAACTCCGCTCAGCAGTCGCGGAGTTCGGGCGACTGGTTCAGCAACTGGCCGCGGACCGAGGTGAAGCGGACCAGCCGCTGGTCGACGGCCGGGTCGAGCGGGAAGACCGCGACCCGGTGGCAGTTCTGGAAGGCGAGGCGCACTCCGAAGTAGCGCTCCAGCGAGCCGCGGATGGCGTCACTCGCCAGTGCACGGAGCAGCTGGCCGCGCGCCTGCTCGTTCGGCGGCGGCGTCTGGTTGTCGGCGAACTCTCCGCCGTCCGCCTTCAGCCGGTCCACCAGAGAGCTGATCATCCCCCATGCGTAGGGCAGGGAGGTGCGGACGCAGTCGACAAACGCGGCTTCGTCGACCTCGCCTCGCTCGGCCTGTTCGAGGAGGGCCGGTGAGACGTCGAGCGACATGAGGTTCTCCTCTCGCGACCCCGCCGGGACGAACGGGGCCTTATGGATGGGACAAGGGGAATTCGCGACAGAGCGTGTTCGCCCCGCGACCCCCCGCGTCAACGGTATGCCGCGCAAGGGGCCCGCACCAGGAGATTGCACATACAACCGGCCAAGGACCCGCGCCGGGGGTGCGGGGGTTTCCGCCGTAAAGGGACCCCGGGGCGGGGGCGAATCGCGTCGGCGGCCCCGGTTCGAGTAGCGTGGCGCACCATGCGTCTCGTCATCGCCCGTTGCTCCGTGGACTACGCGGGTCGGCTCACGGCCCACCTTCCTTCCGCCCCCCGCCTCATCCTGGTGAAGGCGGACGGCTCCGTCTCCATCCATGCGGACGACCGGGCCTACAAACCCCTCAACTGGATGTCCCCGCCCTGTTCCCTCAAGGAGGGCGACGGCAACGTCTGGACGGTGGTGAACAAGGGCGGCGAGAAGCTCATCATCACCCTGGAGGAGGTCATGCACGACTCCTCCCACGAGCTCGGGGTGGATCCCGGGCTCATCAAGGACGGCGTGGAGGCCCACCTCCAGGAGTTGCTCGCCGACCGGATCGAGACACTGGGCGAGGGCTACTCGCTTATTCGGCGTGAATACCCCACCGCCATTGGCCCGGTGGATATCTTGTGCCGGGACGCCGACGGGCAGACGGTCGCCGTCGAGATCAAGCGGCGCGGTGAGATCGACGGCGTCGAGCAGCTCACCCGCTACCTCGAACTCCTCAACCGTGACCCGCACTTGGCGCCCGTGAAGGGCGTCTTCGCAGCTCAGGAGATCAAGCCGCAGGCCCGGGTGCTGGCCACGGACCGCGGGATCGGCTGCGTGGTGCTGGACTACGACGCGCTGCGCGGCATCGAGGACGACAAGCTGCGCCTGTTCTGACCGGCCCGCACCGGCCGGACGACGACGGCCCGGTACGCCTGCCTCCCGCCGCTCTGGCGGGAGGCGCGCGTACCGGGCCGTCGTGACGTTGCGGCCCGTGGCGGGTGTGCCGGGTGGGGCCCGAGGGACGCCGGGGGCGTCAGCCGGCCGGCGTGCCCTGGCTGGATGCCGACGGGTCGGACGGGGCCGGCGGGGTGTCCGAGGCGGTTGCCGCGCCGCCGTTGCTCGTGGACGGCGCCACCGCGGAGTTGCTGCCGGACGGGCTGCCGCCCGAGGAGCCGCCGGACGTCGTCGGCGGCTGCCCGGTCGGGGTGTCGGTGGGGTTCTGGGTCGGGGTGGGGTCCGTCGGCGTACCGGTCGGCTTGTGGGTCGGTGTGGGGTCGGTGGGGCTGCTGGTCGGGCTGTGCGTGGGGTGCGTCGGGCGGCCGGTGGGCGAGGTGGGCCCGCCGGTCGGGCCGGTGGTGCCGGAGGTCGGATCGCCGGTCGGGGTGGTGGGGGCGCCGGTGGTGCCGGGGGCGGTCGGCGCGGTGGTGGGGCGGTGGCCCGGGGCGCTGGGGGTGCCCGGTCGGGTGGTGCCCGAGCCGGTCGGCGGCAGGCCGGCGCCGGTGCCGGGCTCCTGGGCCGGTTCCTGGCTGTCGCCGCCGGCGGCCGGGGACTGGTCGGTGGTGACCTTGTCGTCGTGCGGGCGGGTGGTGTCGGAGGACATGCCGAGGGTGAGGGCGGTGCCGAGCGCGGCGGCCACCAGCACGGCGGCGCCGGCGGCGATGAGGTTGCGGCGGCCGGTGCGGCGGATGCCGCGGCCCAGGCCGCCGGCGGCGCCACCGCTCTTCGCGCGGGCCGCGGCAGCCGTGGTCTTCGCTGCCTTCGCGGTCTTCGCGGTCGGGAGGGCGGCGGTGGTCTCGCCGGACGAGGGCGCCGGCCGTGCGGCCCCGGCGGCGGGTCGGGCGGTGACCGTGCTGGCGGGGCCTTCCGGTCGGGCGACGGCCTGGAGCTTGGCCGTCGACACCGCGTCCGGCGACGCCTCGGCGGCCGGGTCGTGGGGCTCCGCAGCGCCCTGCCCGCCGACGGTGCCGCCGGCTGCGACGGCCGGGCCGACGGACGCCAGGAGGGTGGTCGGCGCGTCCGCCGCGGCGGCCCGGGACCGGTCGATGACGAGGGCCAGGGCCCGGCGCCCGGCGACCGCGCCGTCGCGGTCGGAGAGCACCCCGCGCAGACCGATCGACGCCTCCAGTTCGGCGCGCGCCCGGTCGACGTTGCCGGTGCACAGGGCGAGCACGCCCAGGTCGTGGTGGAAGTACGCCTCCTGGGCGACCTCGCCGGCCAGCCGGGCGGCCTCCTGGCCGTGCCGCAGGCTGCGCTCCCACGCGCTCCAGTGCAGCGCCGCGGCGAACGCCGGGGCGGCGGTGCGGGCCAGCAGCACGGCGGCGGCCGGGTGGCCGTTCTCCCGGCTGCCGGTCAGCACGGCCATCGCGGCCAGCACGGCATCGGACTCGGCGGCGGCCCGCTCGGGGGTGACCGAGGGGTGGCCGGCCCACCAGGCGTAGTGCTGCGCGGCGGCGTGCGCCCGGGCGGCGGCGCCCTCGGCGTAGCCGGCCTCGGTCAGCTGCTCCTGGACGGTGGCGGCGAGCCGGTAGTGGCCGCCGGCGGGGCTGATCAGACCGCAGCCGAGGAGTTCGCCGAGGGCGGCGTCGGCATGGGTGTCCTGGGTGAGGGCCGGCAGGTGCGCCTGGTGCGGCAGCTCGCCGCCCAGGGCGAGGGCGAAGCGCAGGGTCTCCTGCGCGGCGGCGCCGAGCCGCTCGGCGAGCAGCGGGGCGGGCGCGGCGGCCTCGCCGACGGCCGGGAGCGGTGCCCCGGGGCGCTGCTCCGGGTCCGCCGCGTCGGCCGGGCCGTCCTCGGGGAAGAGGCCGTAGCCGTCGTCGAGGGCGCCCGGTGCGGTCCGTGCCTTGTCGCGCTGCCGGAGCAGGGCGGCGGCCTGGACGAACCTCAGCGGCAGCCCCTCGGACTCGAACCAGAGGTCGGTGGTCCAGGTCTTCTCGTCGCGGGTGAGCGGGCGGTCCACGGCGCGCTCCAGCAGCCGCAGGCCGGCGTCCTTGCTGAGGCCCCCGACGAAGACCTCCTCGACGTGGGCGTCGGCGCTGGGGGCGGGCACGTCGGGGGTGGCGGCGAAGAGGAAGGCGCACTCGGGGGTGGCCTCCAGCAGTTCGTCGAGCGCGGCGCCGCCGAACTCCAGGTCGTCGAGGACGACGACGGCACCGATGCCGCCGAGCAGGCGCAGCAGCTCCGGGCGCTCCGGGCGGTGCTGCGGGGCCCGGTAGACCGCCGCGAACAGGGCGTGCAGGACGTCGGTGACGCTGCGGTGGTAGCCGGAGAGCCGGACCACGCCGTCCGGGGCGAGGTCGGCGACGCTGCCGGCGACCGCGTCCAGCAGGCGGGTGCGGCCCGAGCCGGCGGGGCCGGTGACGCGGACCGAGCGGCCGCGGGTCAGCAGCCGGACCAGCCGGGCGATGTCCTCGGAGCGCTCTTCGAGGAGGATCTCGTGGCCGGCGAAGGAGAGCGGTCCGGACGGTGCCGGCGGCTGGGCGGCGCGGGCCGCGGCGGCGCGCTCCTGCGGGTCGAGCTTGACCGGCGGGGCGGGGCGCTCGCCGGGCGGGCAGGGCTGTATTTCGCACCCGTCGACCGGGTTGACGGTGACGAGGTAGTTGCCGGAGACGAGCCGGACGACGCGGGCGAGGCCGCCGGATCCGCCCTGGCGGCCGGTGGCCTCGGGCGGCGGCGGGCCGGCCGGACCGTCCTGCTGGCCGTGTTCCTCGGGCCCCGGGGTGGTGTTCGGGTCCATGCTGCAAGCTCCCAGATGTGCGTGCCGTCGGTGCTTCCGGCCGTCCGCACTCCCCCGGCTCCGGCGGATCTCCTCAGCCGTCGCGTCTGGTCCGGTGCCCCGCCGCGGATGATGGCACACGGCGGGCAACCGAACCATAGACCGGTCCCCGGCGCGGGGCACGGGCGGGGTGGCACCTTGACGGAAATCACACCAGATCAGGGGATGTGCATGGTCTGCGGTAGTTTGCCCGATTTGGTCGCGGTGAGGCGGGGCGCGGGTGGTGACCGCGCCCCGCCTCACACCCGGGGAAGCGATTCCGCTTCGATCCCGCCCTCGATCGCGAGGATGCGGTGGAGCCGGGTGGCGACCAGGAGCCGCTGCATCTGCGGCGGCACTCCGCGCAGGACCAACCTCCGGTTGTTGCGGCCGGCCCGGCGGTGCGCGCCCATGATCACGCCGAGCCCGGTGGCGTCCCACGAATCCAGTTCGGTCAGGTCCAGCACCAGGTCACCGCGGCCGGAGTCCACCGCGGCGTGCAGGACCGTCCGGGCGTCCGCCGCGCTGCGGACGTCGAGGCGGCCCCCGACGACCAGCTCGGCGTGGTCGCCCCTGATGTGCATATGCGCTCCCCGATGTCATGGGTTGTGGTGCATTGTCGTCTACCGATCTGACTGCCTCTCATGCGGCGAAGTTGCCGTCCGTAAGCGAACCGATACCGAAATCACCCTGCGGGGTGACCCCGCCGGAGTACACACTGACGCAGCGTCAGTGTGCGTAGAACCCCTGCCCGCTCTTGCGGCCGATATCACCGGCGTCCACCATGCGACGCATGATCTCCGGCGGGGCGAACTTCTCGTCCTGGGACTCGGTGTAGATGTTCTCGGTGGCGTGCAGCAGGATGTCGACGCCGGTCAGGTCGGCGGTGGCCAGCGGCCCCATGGCGTGGCCGAAGCCGAGTTTGCAGGCGACGTCGATGTCCTCGGCGCTGGCGACCCCGGACTCGTAGAGCTTGGCGGCCTCGACGACCAGTGCCGAGATCAGCCGGGTGGTGACGAAGCCGGCCACGTCGCGGTTGACCACGACGCAGGTCTTGCCGACCGACTCGGCGAACTCCCGCGCGGTGGCGAGGGTTTCGTCGCTGGTCTTGTAGCCGCGCACCAGCTCGCAGAGCTGCATCATCGGCACCGGCGAGAAGAAGTGCGTGCCCACCACCCGCTCGGGCCGGGAGGTGGCCGCGGCGATCTTGGTGATCGGGATCGCCGAGGTGTTGGAGGCCAGCACCGCGTCGTCCTTGGCGAGCTTGTCCAGCGCCTGGAAGATCTCGCGCTTGACCTCGATCTTCTCGAAGACGGCCTCGACGACGACATCCGCGTCGGCGACGGCGTCCAGGTCGGTGGTGGTGGTGATCCGACCGAGCGCCTCCTCGGCGGCGGCCGCCGCCAGCTTGCCCTTCGCGACGAACTTCTCGAAGGAGGCGGCGATGCCGCCCTTGCCGCGGGCCAGCGCCTCGTCCGTCACATCGCGGAGGACCACGTCCCAGCCCGCCTGGGCCGAGACCTGCGCGATGCCGGAACCCATCAGTCCGGCGCCGATGACGGCAAGCTTCTTTGCCACTGCTGTCCCCTCACACCCTGTGCATTTGACGGTCCTGAGTGACGTTAGCGGTCACCGGCGATCGATTGGCGGTGAAGAGATGCGCGTCACGTCTCGAATGACGGACATCACACCGTGGGCCCCGCACGGTGCCCGGGGGACCGTCAGGCGGCCGGCCGCACGGCGTAGTTGGGGGCCGCCCGCCCGGCGCCCCGTCCCGCGCGTCCGGAGCGTGGACGAACCGGCCGCGGGCGGTCGGGCCGCGGCGCCGGCGGCGGTCCCGTGCGCCCGGGCCTTCCGCCGGACCGCGGCGTAGGCTCAGCCGTATGGTGAATCTGACCCGCATCTACACCCGTACCGGAGACAAGGGCACCACCGCGCTCGGCGACATGAGCCGGACCGCCAAGACCGACTCCCGGATCGCGGCGTACGCGGACGCCAACGAGGCCAACGCCGCCATCGGCGTGGCGCTGGCGCTCGGTGCGCTGCCGGAAGAGGTCGCCGCGGTGCTGCTGCGGGTGCAGAACGACCTCTTCGACGTCGGCGCCGACCTGTCGACCCCGGTCGTCGAGGACCCGGAGTTCCCGCCGCTGCGCGTCGAGCAGTCCTACGTCGACAAGCTGGAGGCGGACTGCGACCGCTTCCTGGCGGAGTTGGAGAAGCTCCGCAGCTTCATCCTGCCGGGCGGCACCCCCGGGGCCGCCCTGCTCCACCAGGCGTGCACGGTCGTCCGTCGGGCCGAGCGCGCCACCTGGGCGGCCATGGAGGAGCACGGCGACACCATGAACCCGCTGACCGCCACCTACCTCAACCGCCTCTCCGACCTCCTGTTCATCCTCGCGCGGACGGCGAACAAGGAGGTCGGGGACGTGCTGTGGGTGCCGGGCGGAGAGCGTTGACCCGCCGTCCCGACCTGCCCTAGCCCAGGGTCTTCTGCCGGGGCCGGGTCGGCGCCTCCTGCGGCGCGGCCCGGTCCTCGGGGGCCTTCTTCTGCCAGATGAGGTACGTCAGCGCGATCACGCCGTGGATCACCACGAGGCGCACGGTCGTGCCCTGCCACTCCCGCAGCGAGGTGACGTCCCCGTCGCCGCCGACGTACCAGACGGCGCACTGGAGCAGGGCGGCCGCCACCGCGGCCATCAGCACGGTGCGCAGCCACAGCTTGGCCTCGTGCCGGAAGCGGTCCATGCCGTACCGCTTGACCGGCGGCGGGCCGCCGGCGAAGCGGTGCGCGACGAGCCGGTCGGCCCAGGCGAGGGTGGCGTGCCCGTAGGCGACGGTGTAGCCGATGTAGACGGCGGCCAGGCCGTGCTTCCAGTCCGCGGCGGCCCCGTTCTTCAGGTCGATCGCCGTGACGATCAGCAGCGCCAGTTCCAACAGCGGCTCCAGCAGCAGCACGGCCGCCCCGGTCCTCGGCATCCGCGCCAGGTAGCGCAGTGCCAGGCCGACGACGAGCAGCACCCAGAAGCCGACTTCACAGGCGATGATCAGCGTGACGACCACGGCGCCCCTCCTTTCCCGCCGCTCCGCGCCCCGGGCGGTCCCGGGGCTCCCACCGGGCGGGGCGGTCCTCCTCAGACTCCCAGCCGTCGGGGGCCGCGACGTCGTCGGCGGCGACGATCCGGTGCTGCACCTTTCGATGTAGTCGGCGTGGCCGAGGCCGTCCGCCCGGTGGCGGTGGACGGCGCCGGGGCCGTGTTGGATGGAGGGGTGATCGCCCGAGCCCCCGCCGCGTTCCGCCGGCCGCACCACCACGACGTGCTGCTCGCGGGCGGCGGGCTGGCCACCGGGGTGCTGCTGTGGCTGCTGCGCCTGCACGGCGGACCGCCGCTCTTCGGACTGCCCTCTTCGGTGACGCTGTTCGCGCTCGCCACGATGGCGGGGGCCGAACTCCTGCGCCGGGTCGCCCCGATGGCCGCACTGGCCCTGGCGGTGCCGGCGCTGGCGCTGGACGTCACCACCGGCACCCTGGTCGCCACCGTCCTGATGTTCACCGACGTGGTCTACGCCGCGGTGCTGTACGGACCGCCGGGCGCCGCCCGGTGGATCCCGCGGGGCACGGAGCTGCTGACGGTGCTGGCCACCCTCGTCACGGCGGCGCTCTGGCCGAATCCGCAGGTGGTGCTGCTCGCCATCGGGATCGCGCTGGTCACCGTGGTGCCGGCCTGGACCGGGCTGATGCTCCGCAACCACCGGGACGCCGCCGACGCCGCCCGGCTGCGGGCCGAACAGACCGCGCTGCTGGCCGAGATGGACCGTACCCAGGCGGTGGCCGGCGAACGCGCCCGGATGGCCCGGGAACTGCACGACCTGGTCGCCAACCACCTGTCCGCGATCGCCATCCACGCCACCGCCGCCCAGACCCTCGACGACCCGGACGCGACCCGGACCGCGCTCGGCGTGATCCGCGAGAACAGCGTCCAGGGGCTGGCCGAGATGCGCCGGCTCATCGGACTGTTGCGGGACGCGCGGACCGACGGTGAGGAACCGGCCGCCACCCCCACCCTCGGCGGGCTCCAGGCCCTGGTCGACCAGGCCCGGGCCAACGGCGCCACCAGCGGCCTGACGTTCGTCCTGGACGACGCGCGGCGGCCGGCCGGCCCGGGCGACGCACCCGTGCCGGCGCCGGTGGAGCTGGCCGCGTACCGGATCGTCCAGGAGTCGCTGACCAACGCGCTCAAGCACGCCGCGCCCGGCGAGGTCCGGGTGCGGATCGCCCACGACGGTCCCGCCGGGCCGCTCACCGTCACCGTCCGCAGTCCGCACGCCGACCGGCCGGGCCCCCGCGCTCCCGGCTCCGGGGCCGGACTGGTCGGCATGCGGGAGCGGATCGCCCTGCTGGGCGGGGAGTTCGACGCCGGCCCGACGGACGGGCCGGACGGAACGGTCTGGCTGGTGCGGGCCGCGCTGCCCGCCGCCGGAGAGGAAGGACGACGATGACAGGCGCCGCGGCGCAGCCGATCCGGGTCCTGGTCGCCGAGGACCAGTCCGCCGTACGGGCCGGGCTGGTCCTGATCCTGGGGTCCGCGCCCGACATCGAGGTCGTCGGGGAGGCGGTGGACGGCGAGGAGGCGGTCCGGCTGGCGCACGCCCTGCGGCCCGACGTGGTGCTCATGGACGTCCAGATGCCCCGGTTGGACGGGGTCGCGGCCACCGGCCGGATCACCGCCGAGCAACTGGCCGACGTCCTGGTGCTGACCACCTTCGACCTGGACGCCTACGTGTTCGGCGCGCTGCGCGCGGGCGCCGCGGGCTTCCTGCTCAAGGACAGCGACGCGGCGACGCTGCTGACCGCGGTGCGCACGGTGGCGGCCGGCGAGGGGGTGATCGCGCCGGCGGTGACCCGGCGGCTGATCGCCGAGTTCGCCCGGCCCGGGGCGGCCGGCCGGGCCGCGGGCGCCCGGCCGGCCGCCGACCCGGCGGTGCTGGAGGCGCTCACCCCGCGGGAGCGGGAGGTGCTGGGATGCCTGGGCGAGGGGTTGTCGAACGCGGACGTCGCGGTGCGGTTGGCAATGGCGGAGGCCACCGTGAAGACCCACGTCAGCCGGCTGCTGGCCAAGTTGGAGCTGCGCAGTCGGCTCCAGGCGGCGGTGCTGGCAAGGGAGTTGGGAGTGACCGGCGACTGAGCGGGGTGCGGCGGGCGGGACCCGCCGCACCCCGTCGGCACGGCGGTCGGTCAGTCGGCCGCGGTGGGGACCACGGCGGCGTTGGCGGTCACGAAGGGGAGTTCCAGGATCGTGCGGCAGCCGGGCTCGGCCGCGCACACCGGGCCGATGAGGTTGACGATCCGGGCGGCGTTGAGCTGGATCAGCCCGTCCACGCCGAGGTGGGCGAAGTCCACCCGCAGGTCCGGGTCGCCGTCGATCCGGATGCTGAACTCCGGGTCGTCCGCGGACTGCTGCCAGCCCTCGCCCAGGCCCAGTTCGGCGACGTGCTCCACGACGGTGGTGTGCCAGGGCTCGCCTTCGACGAAACCGGTGAACTCGTAGCGCATGCCGGCGGCGGTGCCCTTGGGGATCGTCAGGCCGCTGGCGGGCAGGTGGATCTCGTGGGGCGCGGGCAGGATCTCCCACGCGGTGGTGCGCAGCTCGTCCAGCTTCAGGCCGAGGGCGTCGGTGACCAGGTGCGCGGCCTGGCCCTCGTACCAGTGGAAGGCCATGCCGAGCATCTGGGCGCGCTGGCTGTCGGGGCCGCACTCCTCCAAGGGGGCGCCGAAGCCGAGGAGTCGCAGGACGTCCGCGGCGGCGTAGTCGCGGTGGAAGTTGCGCTCCCGGGTCCACACCCGGCGGACGTTGGTGGTGTAGCCGGAGAGGACCAGCGGCATGACGTCGTTGAGCAGGCCGGGCATGTTGCCGCCGCCGGTGAGGGTGGTGCCGCCCTCGGCGCAGGCCGCGGAGAGCTCCGCGTGGAAGGGCGTGCCGCGCAGGTCGAAGCCGCCGCTGGGGGTGATGAGGTTCTTGCCGGAGCGCAGGATGCGGGCGGCCAGGTCGCCGTCCCAGAAGGGCGGGTTGAGCAGGACGCAGTCGGCGTCCAGGGCCAGGGCCGCCGCCACGTCGGTGGTGGCGCGCACCCCGATGGGGCCGATGCCGGCGATCTCGCCGGCGTCCACGCCGTCCTTCTCCGGCGACTGGGTGACCACCGCGACGAGTTCGTAGTCGAGGTGCTCGGCCAGCAGCTTGATCTGCTTCTTGGCGATGGTTCCGGAGTACCACTGGATGACCCGGTACACGGGCTTGCCTCCTTGCTCGGGCCGCGCGGGCCGGTCGGGTGGGACGGGCGCGGGCGGTGGGTGGTCGGGGTGCGCCGGGTCAGGCCGGCGGGCCCAGCACGTCGTCCATGCGGTGTGCCACGACGCGCGGGGCGTGGTCGAGGACGGCCACCGCGGCGCGGTATCCCGGGCCGGGGTCGAGGTCCGTCAGGTGGACCGGGCGCGCCGGTCCGGTGCGGTCGTCCCAGGCGAGCAACTGCGCCGGGGCGTCGGGCGGGCTCACGGTCAGTGCCGCCGGGTTGACCAGCAGTCCGTCGCCGGTGGCTTTGAGGACGGCTTCCTTGCGGCACCAGTAGCGGATGAACGCGGCGTCCCGGGCCCCCTCGGGGACGGACCGCAGGGTGCGCCGTTCGGCGGCGGACAGCACGGTGCGGGGCAGGTCCTCCTGGTGGTGGCCGACGCGTTCGAGGTCCACGCCGACGTCGGCGCCGAGGGTGAGCGCGACGGCGACCCGCTCGCCGGAGTGCGAGAGGGAGAGCTCCAACGGGAACGGCGGGTCGACCAGGCGGGGCTTGCCGTGCGCGCCGGTGCAGTGCTTGCAGACGGCGGCGAACCGCAACGCGGCCGGCCGCACGCCGTATTGGGCCGCGATGACCTTGCGGGCCAGGGCGTGCGCCGTCAGGTACAGGGCGCGCGGCTGCTCGCGCAGGAACTGGCGGTAGCGGTCGCGTTCGGTGGCGTCCAGCAGGCTCAGCAGGCCGAGGTCGGCGCTGGCCTCGGCGAACCAGACGTGGCACTCGCCCGGCCGGACCCGGGCGATGCCGGCGTCGGTGACATCATCGGCACCGCGGGCGTCAGCGGCACCGACGGCCCGGCCGGGGCCGGTGACGGGGGTGGCGGTCACCGGCCGGGATCCAGGGCGAGCTTGCCGACCGTGCGGCGGGCGGCGAGGTCCTCGTGCAGGCCGCGGACCTCGGACAGGCCGCGGACCGCACCGCACACCACCCGCAACCGGCCGTCCGCCACCTGCTCGAACAGCGCGTCCATGGCGCGTTCCAGGAGTCCGGGGCGGGTCATGGCGTGTTCGAGCATCAGCCCGCAGACCGTGGTGGAGGTCTCCATCAGGGCGGGCAGTTCGACGGGGGCGGGGGCGGTCCGCGACGCCATGCCGTAGAAGACCAGCCGGCCCAGCGGGGCGAGGGCGGCGAGGCTCTGCGCGGTCACCGGGCCGCCGGTCATCTCCAGGACGACGTCCAGGCCCCGGCCGCCGTTGGCGCGGCGCGCGGCGGCCGCCAGGTCGGGGTCGTGGGAGTCGATGGCCTCGTCGGCTCCCAGGTCCAGGGCGAGGGCGCGCTTCTCGGGCGAGCCGGCGGCGGCGATCACCCGTCCGGCGCCGGCGGTCCGGGCCAGTTGGACGGCCAGGCTGCCCACTCCCCCGGCGGCGGCGTGCACCAGGACGGAGTCCCCCGCGCGCATCCGGGCGCTCTCGTGGAGCAGCAGCCAGGCCGTGGTGCCCTGCACCAGCAGGGCGAGGGCGGAGAAGTCGTCGACGGCGTCGGGGACGGGGACGGCCAACTGGGCGGGGACGGCGACGCGTTCGGCGTATCCGCCACGTGGCACGACCGCGGCGACGCGCGTGCCGTCGGGGGTGCGGCCCACGACCTCCATGCCGGGGATCAGCGGCAGGAGGTCGCCCGGCAGGGCGCCGACCTCGGAGAGGTGCGTGTCGCGGTAGTTGACCCCGGCCAGCGAGACCTCGACGAGCACTTCGCCCGGCGCCGGTAACGGGTCGGCCACTTCGGCGAGCTCCAGAACTTCCGGTCCGCCGAAATTCTTGATCTGCACAGCGCGCATGGCGGTCACCTTAAGCGGCGGACCGGAAGATACGCCAGGGATTTCGTGAACCATCCGGTGAACTGCCGTCGGCATTCCGCATCGCCCTTCCGTCAACTCTCCGCGATGTATAGGATCTTTGCAGCACATCTGAGTCAACTGCCGGACCGAAAGCGACCTTTTAACCGGACCCGGCAAGTTCGTTCCGCGAATTTTGGCTGTCGATCGCTGCGGTTCCGACTGCCGAGGAGCCACCGTCACGAAGGCGGTCACCTCGCCTAGCGCGTCGGGCACGGGGAGAGGAAAGCATGTCCACCACGGCTCAACTACGTCCGTTCCATGACATCCCTGGACCGAAAGGGCACGCCCTGGCGGGGCTGCTCCCGGATTTCAACGCCGATCCCCTCGGTTTCCTGACGAGGGGTTTCCAGGAGCACGGCGATCTGGTCGCCTACCGCTTCGGCCCCCGCAAGGGTCCGCTGGGCAAGACCATCCTCGCCGTCTACCACCCCGACCTGGTCCACCAGTTGCTGATGGACACCGAGCGGACCTTCGGCCGGGACACCGACGGCTTCCGTGCCACCTACGAGCTGGTCGGCCGCGGGCTGATGACCACCGAGGGCCCGTACTGGCGCCGCCGCCGGCACATCCTCCAGCCGCTGTTCACGCCCAAGCGCGTCGCGCGGTACACCGAGCTGATGGCCGCCGAGGCGGAGCGCATCATCGCCGAGCACGAGCAGTTCGAGGGCACCGAGATCGACCTGCACCAGGCCATGATGCGCTACTCGCTACGGGTCGTGGGCCGGGCGCTGTTCGGCGGCGACCTCGACGACGCGGAGGCCGAGCTGCACGCGCTGATCCCCGACGCCAACCGCGGGATCATGGCCAGGACCACCCAGATCCCCAAGCTCCCGCTGAAGTTCCCGTCGCCGACGAACCGCATGTTCGTGCGCACCCGGGACGCGCTGTACGACCTCATCCAGCGGGTCATCGAGCGCAGCGGCAGCGGCGACGCCGCGTCGTCCGAGGACAACATCGTCTCCCGGCTGCGCGAGGCGCGGGACCCCGAGAGCGACGAGCCGCTGACCGAGCAGGAGGTCCGCAACGAGGCGCTGCTGCTGTTCATGGCCGGTCACGAGACCACCGCCATGGGGCTGACGTTCGGCCTGCACCAGATCGGGCGGCACGGCGACGTCCAGAAGGCGATCGCCGCGGAGATCGACGCGCACCACGCGGCGGGCGGCACCGGCGCCGAGTACGCGCAGAACCGCGACACGCTGGGCCGGGCGGCGCTCAACGAGGGCCTGCGGCTGTTCCCTTCGGTGCACATGACCGAGCGGGTCGCCAACGAGGACCTGGAGCTGAACGGCTACCACGTCCCGAAGGGCACCTCGGTCTTCCTGGTGCCGTGGGTGACGCACCGCCACCCGGAGTTCTGGCCGGACCCCGAGCGGTTCGACCCGGACCGCTTCGTCGGGAAGCAGGCCGACCGCCCGCGCTACGCGTACTTCCCCTTCGGCGGCGGTCCGCGGGTGTGCATCGGCGAGCACTTCGCGCTGCTGGCCTCCTCCATCCTGATGGAGGCGCTGCTGCGCAAGTACCAGCTCACCTCGCACGACGAGCAGATCTCGATGAAGGTCCTCAACAGCATCCGTCCGGACCGCGATGTCCGCACCACCTTCACCCGCCGTTGAGCCGGCCGGCGCGGACGAACGGACGGAGAACCGATGACCACCACTGAGCAGATCGCGGCGTTCGCCGACGTCCCGGGCCCGCAGGGCAGCGGCGTCGCGGGCGTCGCCCCCGAGTTCCTGCGCGACCCCATCGCGGTGCTGGCGCGCGCCCACCGCGACCACGGTGACCTGGTCGCCTTCCCCTTCGGTCCCCGCAAGGGCCCGCTGGGGAAGGTCGTCGTGGCGGCGTACCACCCCGACGCGGCCCGGCAGGTCCTCACCGAGACCGAGCGGACCATCGGCCGCGGCCCGTCCAGCACCCAGGTACTGGACGACATGATCGGGCGCAACCTGATGACCACCGACGGCGCGGAGTGGCGCCGCCAGCGCCGCACGCTCCAACCGCTGTTCACGCCCAAGCGGGTCGCGCAGTACACCGACCTGATGGCGGCCGAGGCGGCCCGGATCGTCGCCGAGGACGTACCGGCCGGGACCACCGCCGACCGCGTGGACCTGCACCGGCTGATGCTGCGCTACTCGCTGCGGGTGGTGGGCCGGGCGCTGTTCAGCGGAGACATCGACTACACCGCGCCGGAGCTGCACAAGCTGATCCCGCTCACCAACGAGCTGATCATCGGCCGGACCACCCAGCTCCTGAAGCCGCCGCTGGCCCTGCCGACGCCGCGCAACCGCGCGTTCCTGCGCACCAAGGCCCAGCTGTACGCCCTGATCGACCGGATCCTGGCGCGCAGCGACGCGGAGGCCGGCGGGGCCGAGCGGGACGACATCGTCACCCGGCTGCGCACCGCCCGGGACCCGGAGACCGGCGCGGGGCTCTCGGACGCCGAGATCCGGGACCAGACGCTGCTGATGATGATGGCCGGCCACGAGACCACCGCGACCGCGCTGACCTTCGCGCTGCACCTGCTGGGGCGCCACGCCGAGGTGCAGCAGGCGGTGGCCGACGAGGCGCTGGAGTACACCCGTGGGGGCGGCACGCCGGCGGAGTTCGCGCAGCAGCGCGAGTCGCTGGCGCGCGCGAGCCTGCTGGAGTCGATGCGGCTCTACCCGCCGGTCTACATGACCGAGCACCTGGCCACCGCCGACATCGTGCTCGGCGGGTACCGGGTGCCGGCGGGGACCGCGGTGTTCCTCTCGCCCTGGGTGACGCACCGCCACCCGGAGTTCTGGCCCGAGCCGGAGCGGTTCGACCCGCACCGCTTCGTCGGCGAGCACGACCGGCCCCGCTACGCCTACCTGCCGTTCGGGGGCGGTCCGCACGTCTGCATCGGCGAGCACTTCGCGCTGCTGGCCGCCACCGTGCTGCTGGAGGCGGTGGTGCGGAAGTTCCGCATCGAGTCGCTGGAGGAGTCGATCTCCTACCAGCAGACCGGCAACCTGCGGCCCGACAAGCCGGTGTGGGCGGCGCTCACCGCCCGCTGAGCCCCGGCACGGCGGCGCGCGCCCGGCGGCCCGCCGGACCCTTCGGGGGTCCGGCGGGCCGTCGTCGTACCGGGGTCAGTCGGCCCGGCCCACCAGGGTGGCGAAGCGGTCCCGCAGGAGTTGGGCGGCGGACGTCATGAGCCGGTCGGCGACCACGTCCACGTGGCGGCCGCGCCAGTCCTCCAGGTCGGTGCCGCGCACCCAGGCGTTGAACGCCCCCAGGGCGGGCCCGCAGTACACGGCGTAGTCGACGCGGCGGTCGGGGTCGCCCTGGGCCGCGAAGTCCAGGCAGCGGTCCAGGTACCAGCGGAAGACCCGCGCCATCCGCTGCTTGCCGGTGTACTGCCCGGGCGCGGCGGTGGCACCGTGGTCCGCGGCGAGTTCGGCCCAGACCTCGGCGAACGGGCGGCGCAGGTACTTGTGCTCCACCTGGTCGCGGGTGGCGGCGTCCACCTCCTCGAACGCGGCGTGCCGGCGCCACAGTTCGTGGAGCTTGGCGGCGCGGGCGGGCTGGAACACCCCGCGCTTGAGGGTGCGGACCCGCCCGCCGAGCTCGAACTCCTCGCCCCACGGGGCGGCGTCCACGTCGTGGACCTCGGCGTCCTGGAGCATCTGCTTGACGGCCTCGCTGGTGGCGGCCTGCACGGTGCACTGGTTGACGGAGCCGGTGAGCAGGAACTCCGCGCCCAGCAGGAACGCCGAGGCGGCGGCCTCCGGGGTGCCGATGCCGCCGGCCGCGCCCACGTGGACCCGGGGGCCGGCGGTGGCCAGTTCGTCGCGCAGCCGCAGGACGGTCGGCAGCAGGGTGGTCAGGTCGCCGGTCGCCTGGTGCCAGCCGTCCGCCTCCACGCACAGGTCGTCGGCGACCGGCAGGTCGCCGTAGCGGGCGATCTCGGCCTCGGTGATCTCCCGGCGTTCCAGCAGCCGGTCCACCACGGCGCGCGGCGGCGGGGAGAGGAAGGCGCGGGCGGTGTCGGCGCGGGACGCCTTCGCCAGGACCCGGCCGCCCTTGAAGCGGTACTTCACCAGGGCCGGGGTGATCTGGAGGAAGCCGGACGCCTCCACGGTGCGCACGCCGAGCCGCAGGAACAGGTCGACCAGCGCCGCCTCCCGTTCGGGGTCGGCGTGCTGGTGGAGCAGGTTCGCCCCGAAGGGGGCGTCGTCGCCGAGGGCGGCGATGACCGTGCGCAGCCCGTCCTCGACGTCGGCGAGGGGCAGTCCGCCGGTGCCGAAGAAGCCCAGTCCACCGGCCTTGCCGAGCCTGATCAGGAGGTCGGCGCCGGAGACGCCGCGGTACATGCCGCCCGCGAGGTAGGCGTGGCGCAGGCCGTAGCGGCGGCGGAAGCCGTCGGCGCCCAGCGCTTCGGCGTCGAGGGCGGTGGTGGCCCGGGGCGCGGGGGCGGCGACCGCGGGTTCCGGGTGGGGGGCGGCCACCGGTTCCGGGCGGGGCCGGGCGACGGGTTCGGGGTGCGGTGCGGGCGTCGGCAGCGGGGTCGGGGCGGGCTGCGGTTGCGGGGTCGGGACGGCCTGCGGTTGCGGGTGGGGGGCGGCCGCGGCGGGTCGGGGCTCTTCGATGCGCAGCGGGGTCGCCCGGTCCCGGATCTTCTTGACGAGTTTCGTCAGGACGGTTCCCGGACCCACTTCCTCGAAGGTGAAGTCCTCCTGCTGTCCCATGAGGTAGCGAACGGTGTCGATCCACTGCACGCCGCTCCATATCTGGCGGGTGAGGGTATCGGCGATGCGGTCCGGTTCGTTCGGATAGCAGCGGGCGTCCGCATTGGAGACGACCGGAATGCTCGGCGCTTTCAGTTCGAACTGCGCGAGGAATGCCGCGAATTCCTCGGAGGCCGGTCGCATGAATTCCGAGTGGAACGCGCCGCTTACCCGAAGCCGGGTGTAGAAGGCGCCGTCGGCTTCGAAGAAGGCCCGCGCCACATCGATTTTGTCGCGCGCCCCGGTGAGCACGAACTGTTCCGGTGAGTTGTAATTCGCGATGGTGAGTCCGGCGAGTTCCGGCCGGCGCAGGGTCTCCTCGACCTTCGCCTGGTCGCAGCCGACGACGGCGGCCATGCCGCCGCCCTCGGACCGTGCGGTCAGCTGGGCCCGGTGCCGGACGAGCCGCAGCCCGGTCTCGAAGTCGAAGACGCCGGCGGCGAACAGCGCGACGTACTCGCCCAGGCTGTGCCCGATGACGTACGACGGTGGCTCGGGGTCCTCCTTGAGGCGCTTGAGGTAGGACAGCACCCCGACCGTGTAGAGCGCGGGCTGGGTGAACTGCGTCAGGCTGAGCTCCTTGTCGGGGTCCTCGACGCACAGCCGCTCGATGGAGTAGCCGAGCACCGCGTCGGCCGTGGCGGTGTAGTCGGGGAACTCCTCGAAGAGCCCCTTGCCCATGCCCTTGACCTGCGAGCCCTGCCCGGGGAAGCCGTAGACCTTCATGCCCTTGCCTTTCGCCTCGGTGCGCCGCGGCCGGCGTGCGGTGATCTCCTGGCGCACGGCGGCCAGCAGCGCCGCGTTCCTGCCGAAGGGGCTGAGCAGGGGTAGGGAGACCGACGCCGAGCCGGGTGCGAGATTGTTGCGGACGAAGTTGTGCAGCGTGCCGGAGGGGCCGAGGTCCAGGTAGCGGTAGGAGCCCTGGTCCTCCAGGCCGGTGACCGCGCGCTGGAACTCGATGGGTTCGCGGGCGACCCGCCAGAAGTGCGCCGCGCTCAGTTCCGTCAGCGGCCCGCCGGTGGCGCAGGAGACCAGCGGGAGCGCCGGCCGGCCGATGCGCACGTGCTCCATGGTGGCCGCGCAGGCGGCGTGGGCGGGGTCCATCAGCCGGGAGTGGAAGCCCTGTTCGACCGGCACCCGCTGGTACGGGACGCCGTCGGCGCGCAGCCGGGCCTCGGCGCCGAGCAAGGCCGCTTCGGCGCCGGCGACGACGAAGTGCTGGTCGTAGTTGCGGGCGGCCAGGTCGGTGTGGTCGCGCAGTTCGGGCAGGGTGTCGTAGAGGGCGAGCGGGCCCAGGACGGCGAGCATCCCGCCGCGCGGGCAGTCGTCCAGGGCGCGGGCCTGGCGGATGAGCATCCGCAGGCAGTCCTCCTCGGCCAGCGCCCCGGAGAGCACGCCGGTGACGAACTCGCCCAGGCTCGCGCCGAGCAGCAGGTCCGGCTGGATGCCCTCGGCCATCAGCATCTCGGCCAGGGCGAGTTCGACCATGACGATGGCCGGGTGGGTGACGGCCGTGTCCAGGAACGGCTGGGCCTTGGAGCGGTCGTCGTCGTAGAGGGTGTCGAGCACCGAGGTGCCCAGTTCGTCGCGGACCACCTCGTCCATCCGCCGCATGGCCGCGGCGAAGACCGGCTCGCCCTCGTAGAGGTCGCGGCCCATCTGGTAGTACTGCGAGCCCTGTCCGGAAAACATGAAGACGGTGCTGACCCCGTCGGTCATGGGGAAACCTCCTGGGTGTCGGGGTGCGGGCCGGTCGCGCCGGCGGGTGGTGCGGGGAGGTCGGCCACGGTGCGCCGGAAGCGCCACCAGTGGAGGGCGCCGACGACGGGGACGACGACCAGCCCGGTGCTCCAGGTCAGGCCGAGGCCGCCGCCGGCCCGCATCGCCAGGTAGGACAGCAGGACCATCACGACCATGCCGGTGCCGGTGACCACCAGGGGCCAGCGGGTGTTGCCGGTGCCGCGGACGCCGGCGGACTGGACGAAGAGCACCGCCCAGAACGGTTGGGCGAGCGCGAGCATCCGCAGGGCGTCGGCGCCCGGGCCGGTCACCGAGGGGTCGTCGGCGAACAGCCCCATGATCTGCGGCGCGAAGACCAGCACCACCACGGCCTGGACGACCAGTGCGCCCACCGCCCAGCGGGTGGCGATGCGCAGGGCGGCCACGCCGTCGTGGATCCGCTGCGCGCCCACGCTCTGTCCGACCAGCACCATGGCCGCGGTGGAGAAGCCGATACCGGTGAGGAAGAAGATCGACATGGCGTTCTGCACGACCCGGTGCGCCGCCAGGGACGCCGTGCCGAGGTGGGCGATGACCGCCGCCAGGAACAGGAAGGCGCCGGACGTCAGGACCTGCTCGATCACCGCGGGCGCGCTGATCTTCCAGATGCGGGCGCTGGCGTCGCCGCCCAGCCGCCAGCCGCGACCGCCGATCGACACCCCGTTGCGGCCCTTGACGAGCAGGGCCAGCATCAGGGCCAGGGCGATGGCCCGGGCGATGAAGGTGCCCCAGGCGCTGCCGACGGCGCCGAGTGCGGGCAGCCCGAACGAGCCGTGGATCAGGGCGTAGGCCAGCACCACGTTCAACACGTTGGCCAGCGCCGTGATCAGCATCGGGCTGCGGGTGTCGCCGATGCCGCGGAGCACGCCGCCGGCGGTGTAGAGGCCGACCAGGACCACGATGGTGGCCATGGTCACCTTCAGGTACTCGGTGGCGATCCGCGCGACCCCGGCGTCCATGCCGAAGAGCCCGATGACGGGCCCGGCGAGCAGGTAGCCGAGGATCGCGACCGGCACCGAGAGCACCGCGGTGAGCAGCAGTGCCTGGCGGGCGAGGCGGGCGACGCCGGGCAGGTCCCCGGCGCCGAAGACCTGCGACACCAGCACCGAGACGCCGATCGAGAGCGAACCGAGCACGGCGAGCAGGAAGAACAGCACCTGTAACGCGCCGCCGACGCCCGCCAGCGCCTCGTCGCCGAGGCCGGAGACCAGGTAGGAGTCGACGACCTGCATCAGGGCTTCGAGGAGGTTCTCGGCGATCACCGGGAGGGCAAGCACCAGCACCAGCTTGCGGCGGGCGCCCGTCGACAGGGGGGTGGCGGTGGTCGAGGTCATCGCGCGACCTCCGCACGGCGGCCGGCGTCGGCGAGCAGGGCGCCGAGGGTGCGGTCGGGGTCGGCGACCAGGTCCGCCAGGAGCCGGGCGAAGGCGTCGAGGCGGGCCCGGCCCCGGCCGGGCGGGGCGTCGCCGGAGTAGGAGTTGAGGTTCAGCACGAGGTGGGAGTCCATGAAGATCGCTTCGATGCGCAGGGGGTGCTCGGTCTGGTTGATGAACTCCACCGGCTCGGCGCCCAGTTCGTCGCCGAACCGGCCGAAGAGCGAGGGGAGTTCGGGGAAGGTCTCGTTGACGAGGTAGCTGTCGAAGAGGAACTCCTCGCGTGCTCTGCCCGCCCACTCGTACAGGCGGCGGACCGGGACGTGCTCGTGCCGGGCGATCTCGCCGACCTTGTCCTGGAGCGCGTTCAGCCACTCCCGCACCTTGGCGTCCGGGGCGACGTGCACCCGGACCGGGAGGATGTTGAAGAACTGGCCCACCCCGCGGTCGACGTCGACCAGGGAGCTGCCGCGACCGGAGAAGACCGCGCCGAAGACGACGTCCGGGGCGCCCGACTCGGCGTACAGCGACAGCGCCCACGCGGCCTGGAGGAAGGTGAACGGGGTGAGTTCGTACTCCTTGGCGAGGGCGGCCAGGGCGGTGGTGGTCGCGTCCGGCACCAGCAGCCCGTCGTGCAGCAGGTCGGGTTCCTCGGGCACCTCGGGCACCTCGGGCACGGGGGTGCGCGCGGCGCGGGGGGCGACCAGGGCCGGGGCGGGCAGCGCGAGTCCGGCGAGTTCGGCACGCCAGAACTCCTCGGCGGCCCTCGCGTCGCGCCGGTGCTGGGCGACGCAGAAGTCGCGGTAGACGGTGTCCGGTGGCACGGTCGCCGGTTCCCGCCCGTCGGCCAGCGCCTCGTAGGCGTCGAACAGCACCGCCATGATGAGGGGGTAGCTCCAGCCGTCCTGGAGGGCGAGGTTGAACATGTACAGGTATTCGTAGGTGTCCTCGCCGGTGCGGAACAGCGCCACGTGGGTCTGCGGGGTCCGCGCCGGGTCGAAGCCCCGGCGGCGGCGGGCGGCGACGTACGCCTGGAGCCTGCGGTCCTGTTCGGCGGGCTTCAGGTCGCGCCAGTCGGCGCGGTGCACGTCGAGCACCACCTCGGGGTGGACGACCTGGAGCGGCTCGTCCAGGCCCTCCCACAGGAACGAGGTGCGCAGGACCGGGAAGCGGTCCACGGTGTGCTGCCAGGCGCGGGCGAAGGCGTCCGGGTCGAAGCCCGCGCCGGTGATCCGCCACCGCTGGTGGACGACGTTGGCGCCGGGCTCGCGGGTGTGCAGCAGCCGGTGCAGGACGGTGTCCTGGGTGCTGCTGAGCGGGTAGGCGTCCACCGCGTCGGGGAAGGTCTCGCGGGCCCGGCGCAGCGCCTCGGCGTCCGGGGTGGTGTCCGGGGCGGCTGCCCCGGTCGCCCCGGCGCCGCGTTCGCCGGCCACCCGGGCCAGTTCGGCGACCGTCTTGTAGGTGAAGACGTCCTGGGCGGTGAAGGCGAAGCCGCGCTGGTTGGCCCTGTTCACCAGCCGGATGCTCAGGATCGAATCGCCGCCCGCCTGGAAGAAGTTGGTGTGGACGCCGGCTTCCTGGCCACCCAGCACCTCCGCCCACACCTCGGCCAGGGCCGCCTCCTCGGGCGTGCGGGGGGCGACGTGGTCGCCGGTGGTGCCGGCGGCGGACAGCACCGGCAGCGGCAGCGACCGGCGGTCGAGCTTGCCGTTGGCGTCGGTGGGCATCGCGGGCAGCGCCACGACCGCCGACGGCACCATGAACTCCGGGAGCCGGTCCCGTAGGAAGGTGTGCATCTGGGCCGTGAGGCGGCGGCTGAGCCGGTGCAGCGACGGGTGGTTGGCGTAGGTGTGCAGGGGCCGGGGTCGGCCGCGGTCGTCGCCGGTCGGGGCGCCGGGGGCGCCGCGGTGCAGCAGCACGTCGTAGCTGCCGTCGGTGCGTCCGCGGCTCCAGCGGACCTCGGCGCGGTAGCCCGCCTCGGCGGCCAGGCGCCACCACTGCTCGGGGTCGGCCGCGTCCTGGGCGCCCGGGGCCGTGTGCTGGCGCAGCTCCGCGGCGGTGGCCGCGGGCGGCAGGGTGCCGAGTGCGGCCCGTGCCCCGTTGGCCTCGTGGAGGCGGGGGTTGGGCACGTCCTCGATGAGCAGGGCCTCGGGCGCGTCGTCGGCGAGGAGGCGCCGGACGGTCTCCGGTGCGCTGGCGGTGCCCCAGGCGAGCCGCCGTGGTGCGAGGGGCGTCGGGGGCTCCTCGCCCACGTGCAGGGCCACGTCGTAGCGGTAGCGGGTCAGCTCGTTGGCGTGGTCGCCCCGCTTCATCATCACCTCGACCGCGGCCAGCCGCGGCAGTTCGTCCCGGAGCACCTCGAACAGCTCCGGGTCGACGGCCAACTCCTGCTCCTGGGCGAGGCGTTCGGCCACCCGTTGGCGCAGTTGGGCCACCGGCAGCGCGTCCGGTGCGCGGTGCGTCTCCACTTCGGTGTGGAAGGTCTCCAGCAGCGGCAGGCTGCGCAGGTCGCCGAGGAAGAGGGTGCCGCCGGGGCGCAGGCGTGCCACGGCCCGCTCGATGACCGACCTGAGGTAGGTCACGTCGGGGAAGTACTGGGCGACCGAGTTGATCACGACGACGTCGAAGGCGCCCTCCGCCAGCCCTTCGAAGTCATCGGCGTCCCGCTTCTGAAGTTCCACCCGGGCGGTGCCGGTGAGCGGTCCGACGATCCGGTCGCGGACGAAGTCCAGGCCCTGTTGGGAGATGTCGGTGCCGAGGTAGTACGTGCAGTGCGGGGCGATCCGGGACAGCAGCAGGCCGGTGCCGCAGCCGATCTCCAGGACGCGGTCGGGGGCGAGCGCACGGATGCGGTCGACGGTGGTCTCCACCCACACCCGCATCTCGTGCGCGGGCAGCGGCTCGCCGGTGTAGCTGGAGTTCCAGCCGACGATGTTGAAGTCGCCGTCGTCGGTGCCGGGTTCCTCGGTGTAGGTGCGGCTGAAGACGCTCTCCCACTCGGCCACCTGCTCCTCGCCGTCGGCGTCCGCGTCGGCGCCCGGCTGGGGCACGACGTAGGCGATCAGCCGCTTGTGCTCCTCGGCGCCGTCGTCGCCGTCCGGCCCGGTGCCGCGGGCGAGCACCGCCGCCTCGCGGACGTCGGGGTGTGCGCACAGGGCGGTCTCGATCTCGCCGGGTTCGATGCGGAAGCCGCGGACCTTGACCTGGAAGTCGGTGCGGCCGCGGTACTCGATGGTGCCGTCCGCGAGGTAGCGGGCGAGGTCACCGGTCTTGTAGAGCCGCCCGCCGGGGGTCGCGTCGAACGGGTCGGGGACGAACCGCTCCCGGGTCATCTCGGGCCGGTTGTGGTAGCCCTGGGCCACCTGGACTCCGCCGATGTACAGCTCGCCGGGGGCACCGGCCGGTACGGGGTTGAGGTACCGGTCCAGGATGTGGATGCGGGTGTTGGCGACCGGTCGGCCGATGGGGACGACGCGCGGGCCGCCGGTGGGCGGGCAGGCCCAGTGGGTGACGTCCACGGCGGCCTCGGTGGGGCCGTAGAGGTTGTGCAGCCGGGCGGTGGCCAGCCGTGCGTAGAACCGCTCCTGGGTCGCGTACGGGAGGGCCTCCCCGCTGGCGAAGACCCGGACGACCGAGCCGGTGGCCGCCTCGATGTCCGGCTCCTCCAGGAAGACCTGGAGCATGGAGGGCACGAAGTGGAGCGTGGTGATGCGCTCGTCCCGGATGAGGCCGGCGAGGTAGCCGGGGTCCTTGTGGCCGCCGGGCCGGGCGAGCACCATGCGGGCGCCGGTGATCAGCGGCCAGAAGAACTCCCACACCGAGACGTCGAAGCTGAACGGCGTCTTCTGCAGGACCCGGTCCTCGGCGGTGAGCCCGTACTCCTCCTGCATCCACAGCAGGCGGTTGACGATCGCCCTGTGACTGATCCGGGCGGCCTTGGGCTTGCCCGTGGAGCCGGAGGTGTAGATCAGATAGGCGAGGTCGTCCGGTCCGGCGAGCGGCTCCGGCGGTTCGGTGCGGTGCCCGTCCAGCGCCTGCCAGGTCGCGTCCAGGCACACCGTGCGGGCGGTGTGCGCCGGCAGTGCGGCGCACAGCCGTTCCTGGGTGAGCAGGATCTCCGGGGCCGCGTCGGACAGCATGAACGCGAGCCGCTCGGCGGGGTAGCCGGGGTCGACGGGGACGTACGCGCCGCCGGCCTTGAGGACGCCGAGCAGGGCGACCACCAGTTCCAGGGAGCGTTCCATGCACACCGCGACCGGCTGGCCGGGGCCGACGCCCAGGTCCCGCAGCAGGTGGGCGACCTGGTTGGCCCGCCGGTCCAGTTCCGTGAAGGTCAGGCCGGTGCCCTCGAAGCGCACCGCGAGTTCGCCCGGCGCGGACCGCGCCGCCCGGTCGGCGACGAGGTCGTGCAGGGTGCGCCGGCCCGGTTCGCCGAAGTCGCGGGCGGTGCGGTTCCACTCGACGAGGACCTTGTGCCGCTCGGCGTCGGAGAGCACCCGCAGGTCGCCGATGCGGCGCTCCGGGGCCTCGGCGACGCTGCGCAGCAGGACGAGGTAGGCGTCGATGAACCGGGCGATGGTGGCGGGCTCGAAGATGTCGGCGTTGTACTCGACCGAGCCGGTGAGCAGCCCCTCCCGCTCGGCGAGGGAGATCCACAGGTCGAACTTGCTGGTGCCGTTGCGGATCTCCTGCACCGGTCCGAGGATCGAGTCCGCGCCGGCCTCGTCCGCGGGCGCGGTCTGGAGCGCGAAGCACACCTGGAACAGCGGGTTCATGCTCATGCCCTGTTCCGGGCGGAACTCGTTCACGAGGATCTCGAAGGGCACCTCCTGGTGGGCGTAGGCGCCCTTGGCGACCTCGCCGACGCGGTCCAGGACCTCCGCCATCGTCGGGTTGCCTGACAGGTCGGTGTCGAGCACCAGGGTGTTGACGAAGAAGCCGATGAGCCCCTCGATCTCCTTGTGGTGCCGATTGGCGATCGGGGTGCCGATGGCCACGGTGTCCTCACCGGTCCACCGGTGCATCAGGACCTTCAGCGCGGACACCAGGGTGACGAACAGGGTGCTGTGGTGGGTGCGGCTCACCTCGCGCAGCGCGTCGGCGAGCTCCGGCTCCAGGTCGAAGCGGGTGCTGCCGCCGCGGAAGGTCTGGACGGGCGGCCGGGGGTGGTCCAGCGGCAGTTCGGAGCCGGGCGGACGGTCGCCGAGCCGGCCGCGCCAGTACGCCAGGCGCTCCTGGAGGGCCCGGCCGCTCATCCGCTCGCGCTCCCACAGCGTGTAGTCGGCGTACTGGAGCGGGAGTTCGGGCAGCGGGGAGGGCCGGCCGGCCTCGTACGCGGAGTTGAGCAGCAGCATCTCCCGCACGAAGTTGTTGATCGACCAGCCGTCGGTGACGATGTGGTGGGTGTTCAGCAGGAACTCGTGGGCGTCGTCGGCCAGCCGGTAGAGGGTCACCCGTAGCAGCGGCCCCTCCTTCAGGTCGAAGGCGCGTTCCGCCTCCTCCCGGGCCAGGCGCCGGAACTCCGGCTCGCGCTCCTGCGGGGGCAGGCCGGTCAGGTCGACCACGGGCAGTGGCAGGGTCAGGCTCGGGGCGATCTCCTGCCACGGCTCGCCGGCCTCGCTGGGGAAGGTGGTGCGCAGCACCTCGTGGCGCCGCACGACCTCGTTGACGGCGCGGGCCAGCAGCTCCGGGCGGAGCGGGCCGTTCAGCCGGAAGGCGAGCGGCACGTTGTAGGCGGGGCTGTCGGGCACCAACTGGTCCAGCGACCACATGCGTTGCTGGTGGAAGGAGAGCGGCAGGCGCCCCTGCCGGGTGCGCCGCGGGATGGCCGTGCGGGTGCCGCCCTGGGCCGAGCCCTTCAGCTTGGCCAGCAGGGCGAGCTTCGACGGCGAGAGCTGGGCCCGGCGGGCGGCCAGCACATCGTCCAGTGACATGGGATTCCTCTTCTCGGCGCGGCCGGGTCAGTGGGCGAACATGGCCCGCACGGTCTCCTCGGGCAGTTCGTCGATCTTCTCGATGACCTCGGTCTCCACCAGCCGGGCCATCGCGAGGACCGTGTCGGCCGTCATCAGGTCGCGCAGTTCCAGTTCGAAGGGGAGGCCGTCGTTGAGCCGGGCCTTGATGCGGGACGCCATGATCGAGTCGCCGCCGAGGGCCTGGAAGGAGTCCTCCGGCCCGACCTGGGCGACGCCCAGGACCTCCTGCCACGCCTCGCGCACCAGGCGCTCGATGTCGTCCCCGGTGCTCTGCTCGACGGTGCCGCCGGTCGGGGCCGGGGCCGCGGCGGGCGTCTCGACGGGTGCCTGGGCGGGTGTCTGGGCGACGGGTGCGACAGGTGCGGCGGGCGCCGGGGCGGGCCGCGGGGCCGGGGCCGTCACCGGTGCCGGCTTCTGGACCGCGGCGGGCGCCGGGGCCGGGGCCGGGGTCACGGCGGGCGCGGCAGGCACGGCGGGGGCGGCGGCGCGCGTCAGGTCGACGGGCGCGCCGTCGCTCTCGGCCAGCAGCACGCTCTCCGAGAGCCGGTCCTCGCGCAGCGGCATGCCGGAGAGCACCCGCATCCCGCGGAAGCCGACCCGCTCCGTGGCCCGGCGCCACATCGGCACGCTCAGCAGCGGCGAACCCGGCAGCCGCTCGTCCTCGAACGCCCACCAGCCCTCCAACAGGCCGAAGGCGATGGTCAGCAGCTCGTGCAGCCGGGTGATCTCGAAGAGGGCGAGCAGGCCGCCGGGGCGCATCAGGGACTTGGCGTGCGTCAGGGTGCGGCCGATGTCCCGGGTCGCGTGCAGCACGTTGCTGGCGATCACCACGTCGACCTCGCCGGCCGCGAAGCCCTGCTCCTGCGGCGAGCGCTCGACGTCCAACTGCCGGAACTCCACGAAGGAGTGGCCGCCGTACTCCTTGGCGCCGTACTGGACGAAGCTGCTGCCCAGGTCGGTGTAGAGGTAGCGCAGCCGGTCGGCGTGCGGTTCCAGGGCGGCCAGCACCCCGCGGCTGGTGCCGCCGGTGCCCGCCCCGATCTCCAACAGGGTCACCCGGGCCTGCGGGTCGCGGGCCAGCCGCTCGCGCACGTACGCGTCGACGACCTGGACCATCAGCGCGTTGGTCTGCTGCTGGTTCTTGTAGATCTGGTCCATCAGGTCGAAGGAGCCGCCCGGGAAGAGCACGTCGAGCGGGTCCTTGCGGCCGGTGAGCACCTGCGGGTAGGCCCGCAGGCAGGCGTCGAGGACGGCGAGCAGGCCGTCGTTGTCGGGGGCCCGTTCCAGCAGGGCGCGCTTGCGCGCGGCCAGTTGGTCGACCTCGGCCTGGAGGTCGTGCTCGGTCACCTCGGCGGTGATCACCGCGTCGCCGTCCAGGCGCACGTAGCCGGCCTCGGCGAGCAGGCCGAGCAGCGCGTCGAAGAGCCGCCCGTGTTGTGGGGCGACCGCGAGCCGGTCCCGCAGCCCGTCCCGGGTGGTGCGTTCGCCGGCCTCGCACAGCGCCCCCATGGAGCGGAAGGTGCTCAGCAGCGAGACCCGGCACACGTGGCTGAGTTCGGCCACCGTGTCCTGGTAGGCGGACAGGTCCGTCAGGCTCGACTCGACCTCGTAGACCCGCGGCCGGGTGACGACCGCCTCCTCGACCTCGGCGAGCAGCGAGGGCGCGGCGGGCACCGGCGGCCGGCCGGCGGGGGCGGGCTGCGCCGCGGCGGCGGCCGGGGCCGGGCGCCCACCGGTCAGCGCGTCGGTGATCCAGTGGCGCTCGCGGGCGAACGGGTAGGTGGGCAGCGGGGTCCGGACCGGGCGGCGCGGGTGCAGCAGGTCCCAGCTCACCGGGACGCCGCTGACCCACAGTTGGGCCGGCTCGGTGAGGTCCCCGCCGTGCACCGCGGCCCGGATCACCTCGTCCGCCCGGTCCCCGACGAGCTCGCGGTCCCGGGCGGCGCGCTGCTCGGTGGTGTTGCCGTGGAACAGCTTCGGCGAGGGCGTGCCGGCCAGGAACGCATCGAGTTCGGCGGCGAGTTCGCCCAGGTCGCCCGCGACCACCGCGAGCCGCTCGGCCAGGGCCTCGCGCCCGGTCAGCAGGGTGTGGGCGAGTGCGTGCAGGGGCGGCAGCTCGCGCGGTGCGGCGGCCGGCGCGGACCCGCCGGGTCCGTCCACGGCCCGTTCGGCGGCGTGCAGGTGGCGGGCGAGTGCCGTCAGGGACGGGTGGTCGTGGACGGCGGTGGGCGGCAGGGACAGTCCGAACTCCCGGCCGATGCCCAGCAGCAGGCGGGCGCCGGCGACGCCCTCGAAGCCCGCGGCGGTGAGGTCCGCGTCGGGGTCGAGGTCCGCGGGGGCGACGCCGCGGACCTTCGCGGCGAGCGCGGTCAGCTGTCGGAGCGTGCCGTCGGGCGCGGTCGCACCGCCGGTCGCGGACGGCGCGCCGGCGACGAAGTCCCGCAGCCTGGCGGCGTATTCCCGCAGCCGGTCGCCGTCCCGGGCGGAGAGCACCACCACGGCGGGCCCGGTCAGGCCCGCGGAGCGGTCCCGCACGTCGCGGTACTCCTCCAGCACCACGTGGGCGTTGGAGCCGCCGGCGCCGAAGCTGGAGACGCCGGCCCGCCGCGGGATCTCCTGTCCGCCGACCATCGGCCGCTGCCAGGGCCGCAGTGCGGTGTTGACGGTCAGCGGCGTGGCGGTGAAGTCGATGCGGGGGTTGGGCTCGTCGGCGTGCAGGGTCGGGACCAGTTCGCCGTGGCGCATCTGGAGCAGCACCTTGGTCACGCCGGCGATGCCGGCCGCGGCCTCCAGGTGTCCGATGCCGGACTTCACCGAGCCCACGGCGACGGTCGGGGCGCCGGCGGGGCGCGCGCCGAGCGCCCGGGTGAGACCCGCGACCTCGATCGGGTCGCCCAGTTCGGTGCCGGTGCCGTGGGCCTCGACGTAGCTGACGGTGGCCGGGTCCACGCCGGCGTCCTGGAGGGCCGCGGCGATCACGTCGTGCTGGGCCTGCGGGTTGGGGACGGTGAAGCCGCTCGCCTTGCCGCCGTGGTTGACCGCGGTGCCCTTGATGACCCCGTGGATGTGGTCGCCGTCGCGTTCGGCGTCCCGCAGCCTCTTGAGGACGAGCACGCCCACGCCCTCGCCGGGGACCATGCCGTCGGCGCCGGCCCCGAACGCGGCGCAGCGGCCCTGGGCGGAGAGGAACTCGCCCTGGCTGAGCACCAGGTACTTGTTGGGGTGCAGGGAGAGGTTGACCCCGCCGACCAGTGCCGCGTCGACCTCGCCGGCGCGCAGGGCGCGGGCCGCCAGGTGCAGCGTGGTCAGCGAGCTGGAGCAGGAGGTGTCCACCATCATGGACGGGCCGTGGAAGTCGCAGACGTAGGAGACCCGGTTGGCGATCGAGGCGCCGCCCGCGCCCAGGCCCACGCGGCGCCCGTCGGGACCGGTGTGCTCGGCGGCGAACAGCGGGTAGTCCTGGAACATCACCCCGGCGTAGACGCCCACGCTGCCGCGCAGCGCGGCGCGGGTGTACCCGGCGTCCTCCAGGGCGGACCAGGAGTGTTCCAGGAACAGCCGCTCCAACGGGTCGATGGCGACGGCCTCGCGCGGTGCGATGGCGAAGAACAGCGGGTCGAAGCGGTCGGCGCCGTCGATGAACCCGCCGCGCTCGCAGTAGCTGTAGCCGAGTTCGCCCGGCCGGCCGCCCCGGTAATCGGCCGGGTCCCAGCGGTCCTGCGGGATCGGGGTGACGCAGTCGCGGCCACCGCGCAGGTTGTCCCAGAAGGCGTCGAGGTCGCCGGCCCCGGGGTAGCGGCCGGACATGCCGATGACGGCGAGGTCGGTGTCGTCAGTGGCGCCGGTGGCGGCGGTGGCGGCGGGTGCGGCGGAGTCGGCAGGGGCGGCGGGGGCGGCCGTGGGTCGGGGTGCGACCGCGGGCGCCGCGCCGGTGCCGGTAGCGGTGGCAGCGGTGCCGGTGGCGGTGGCGGTGGCACGCACCGCGAACTCCGCCTGCGGGAAGGAGGTTTCGAGCCATCGGGCGAGCGCCTCGACGGTGGTGTGCTCGAACAGCAGGGTCGGCGGCAGCGTGCGGTCCAGTCGCCGCTGGAGCGCGCCGACCACGCGCAGCAGTGCGGCGGAGTCCAGGCCCATCTCGTAGAAACCGGCCCGGGTGTCCACGGCGGTGGGCGCGGTGGCCAGTTCGTCCGCGAGCAGCGCGCACAGCAGGAGTTGCGCACCGCCGCCCGGCGCGGGTGCGACAGGGGCCGGGGTCGTGGCGGGAGCGGGGGCCTGCGGGGTGCGGGCCGGCTTGCTCGTGAAGCCGCGCAACTCCGCCACCTGCCGCCCGTGCTCGTCGAAGAACTCCAGGGACAGCGACAGCAGGTCGTTCGTGCGGCGCACCGCGTCGGCCGTGATCCGGGCCTGGCAGCGCGCGGTGAGCGGGGCGCTGATCCGGAACGACTCGTAGCACAGCGGGAGGTGGAGCGGCTGGCCCTGCCGGTCGCGGGAGTGCGCGTAGCCGCCGGCGACGGCGCAGGCGTCCAGCAGGGCGGGGTGGGCCAGGAACTCCCCGGCGTCCGCCCTGGCGGCCGCCGGCACCTCGACGTCGATGAGGACGGCCGCCGGGAGGTGGTGGACGCGGCCGAGCGCCCTCATGGCGCCGCTGTGCGTCAACTCCTCGGTGCGGCAGTGGCGGTAGACCTCGTCCAGGTCGGTGACCTCGCGGGCCGCGGCCCGCTCGGTGGCCGGGTCGATGCGGGCGTCGAAGACGGCGGGGGCGCCGCGGTGCACCTCGGCGGAGGCGTGCAGCACCGGGGCGGGGCTGCCGGCGGCGGTCACCTCGACCCGCCAGACGCCCGGCCGGTCCTCCTGCGCGGTGACGGTCAGCGGCACCGACGCGCCGTCGGGCACCGCCAGCGGCGCGGTCAGGGTCAGGTTGCGCAACTCCAGCTCGGTGAAGCGGTGCCCGTGCTTGGCGAAGACCTGGAGGATCAGGTCCACGTAGGCCAGGCCGGGCATCAGCGCCCGGCCGCGCACGACGTGGCCGGCGACGAAGGGGTTGCGCTGCGAGAGGTCGAACTGTGCGGTGAACAAGGTCTTAGAACCTTTCCCAGACGGTGGACGGCGTGGACTGCCCCTCGGAGCCGGTGGTGGCCGTGGCCGCGTAGGTCTCCCAGATCAGCGGGGAGCCCGCGGCGGGTGCTGCGGCGGGGTCGGTGACGGGTGCGGCAGGTTCGATGACGGGCGCGACGGGTGCGGTACGGGCGGTGCCGGGCAGCGGGCGGCGGTCCAGCAGGGGCGCGGACAGCGGCTTGCGGACCGGGGTCGGGGCCGCCGCGTCGTCCCACGCCGCGAGGATCGCGGCGGCGTTGGCCCCGCCGTCGGCGAAGCAGTTGACGGCGGCCACCGGTCGCCGGTCCGTCCAGCCCTCCACCGCCCGCGGGAAGCGGAACGGGGAGGCCGCCAGGTCGAAGTGGTCCAGCGGCTCCTGGCCGGACAGGAACGGCGCCTGCTGGCGGTGCACGAGCGAGAGCACCGCCTTGAGGAACGCCGCGATGCCCTCCGCGCACAGCGGGTGGCCGATGCTGGGCTTGACGGAGCCCAGCGTCAGCGGCCGGTCGGAGCCGGCGCGGTAGACGTCCTGGATCGCCTTGAGCTCCAGCAGGTCGGTCACCTGCGAGCCGGAGCCGTTGGTCTCCACGTGCCCGATGTCCTCGCCGTGCAGGCCGCTGCGTTCCAGGGCGGTGCGCAGCACGTCCTTCTGGGCCTCGAAGCTGGGTGCCGTCGGGCCTGCCGTCCGGCCGCTGTTGTTGACGGCGATGCCCTTGAGGACGGCGTACACCCGGTCGCCGTCGGCCACCGCCCGGTCCAGCGGCTTGAGCAGCACCAGGCCGCAGCCGTCGCCCAGGACCGCGCCGGCGGCGCGGCGGTCGAAGACGTGGAAGGCGGGTTCGGGGCTGAGGATGCCGCGGTGGCGCATGCCGTCGTGGGCCTCGCCGCTGGTGAGCAGGCTCACCGCGCCGACCACCGCGGACTCCACCTCCCCGTCGCGCAGCGCCTGGACGGCCATGTTCATCGCGGTCAGGGCGGAGGAGCAGGCGGTGTCGACGACGAGGCTGGGGCCGCGCAGGTCCAGGAACTGGGAGACGTTGGCCGCCAGGTAGTTCTGGCCCACCGCGCGGATGGAGTGCCGGGTCTCGTCCTCGGCCCGCAGTCGGCCGCGGGCTCCGACGTAGACGCCGGTGCGGCTGCCCTTGACCTCCTCGCGGGTGTAGCCGGCGTGGGCGAGCAGGGCCACGCTCTCCTCCAGCAGCACCAGCGCCTGCGGGTCCATCGCGGCCGCCTCCTCGGGCGGGATGCCGAAGAACGCCGCGTCGAAGGAGGTGACGTCGGGCAGCAGCGCCGCGAAGTCGCCGGGGCGGGCGCCCCAACGCTCCGGCGGCACCTGGCCGATGGCGGACCGTCCCTCGGTCAGCAGGCGCCAGTAGCCGTCCAGGTCGTCACCGCCGGGGAAGCGGCCCGCCAGGCCGACCACCGCGATGTCGGTGCGCTGCGGCCGGGCGGGGTGCTGCCGGGCCGCGGACCGGGACGGGGCCCGGCGGGCGCGGCGGGGGCGGCGCGGCGCCGGGCGCCGGGCGGGTGCCGCGGCCGGGGCGGCGGGCTCGGGGGTCGCGGGTGCGGCACCGAGCACCGGGGCCAGTTCGTCGCCCCGGGTGTCCGCCAGCCACTGCGCGAACTCGTCGAAGGTGGCGTACTCGTACAGCGCGGAGGGGTCGATCGGGTCGCTGATGCGCCGGTTGATGGGCTGGAGCACCTGCGCCAGCAGGATCGAGTCGACGCCGAGCTCGTGGAAGGCCAGCCCGCCGTCCAACTCCTCCTTCTTCATGCGCAGTTCCTCGGCGAACACCTCCACCAGCCAGCCGCGGATCACCGGTACGAGGTCCCCCGCGGCGAGCGGCGCGGGGGCCGGGGCCGCCTGGGGTGCCGGGGCGGCCGGTGCGGTGGCCGGGCGCGGCGCGGCGGGCCCGCGGTCCGGTTCCGTCTCGGGGATCTGCCGGCCCAGCAGCAGCTCGGGCCGCCAGTTCCCGGGCTCGGGGATGCTCGGCAGGAGGACCGGCGCGGTCCGGCCGGCCAGCACCTCGTCCAGCATGCGCAGCCCCTCGGCGTCGCGGTGGCTGCCCAGTCCGGTGCGCCGGTAGGCGGGGGTGGTCATCTCGCCGAAGCCGCTCTCCCGCCAGCTCGACCACTGGACGCTGACCACCGGCAGCCGTCCGGCGTGGGCGCCGGCGAAGAAGTCGAGGTAGGCGTTGGCGCCGGCGTAGTCGCAGTTGGCCGCGCCGAGGCTGGGGACGGCCGAGGCCGTCGAGGAGAACAGCACCCAAAAGCGCAGCGGTTGGTCCGCCAGGCACGCGTGGAGCACGTCCAGGCCCGCCGCCTTGGGCTCGTACACCCGACGGATCGTCTCCAGCGGCTTGCGGATGAACGCGGGGTTCTCCGCGTCGCCGGCGCCGGCCGCGTGCAGCAGCCCGCCGACCGGTCCCATCTCGCGGACCACGTCCTGCACCGCGGCCCGCATCGCCGGCAGGTCGCCGAGCGGGGTGGTGAGCACCCGTACCTCGGCGCCCTCGGCCTCCAGGGCGAGGATGCCGGCGACCTTGCGGCCGGACGCGGAGTCCTCGCGGGCCAGCTCCGCCCAGCGCTCGCGGGGCGGCAGCGCCTCGCGGCCCATCAGCACCACCTTGCGCGCCCCGTAGGAGCGGACCAGGTGCCGGGCGCTGAGCAGGCCCAGCCCCCGGGTGCCGCCGGTGACCCACAGCACGTGCCCGGCGGGGAACGGTTCGGGGGCCGGGACGTCGGCGGCGGGCGCGGGCCGCAGCTGCGGCAGGTGACGGCGGCCGGCGCGGTAGCAGACCGCCGGGTCCTCCGCGTCCGTCGCGTACTCCGCGCCGATCTGCGCCGCCAGCGCCTCGACGTCGGTCGGGGCCGCGTCGGTGTCGACGTGCCGGGACAGCAGGTGGGCGTACTCGCTCTGCAGGGCCCGGTAGAGCCCGGCGCGGGTCGCGCCGGCGAGGTTGACCGGGGCGCCGCCGAACGGCTCCAGGTGGCGGGTCACGCACAGCACCCGCATCCGGTCCCGGCGGCCGGACTCGATGAACCGCTGGAGCAGCGCGAGCCAGTCGTCCGCGGTGCCGGCGCGGGTGCCGCAACCGGTCAGGTCGATCCAGCCGTCGACCTTGTCCCAGCGCGGGTCGGGCAGCGCCGTGGCGCCGTCCACCTCCCGCACCACGACCTCGTGCCGGGCCGGCAGATGGCGGTCCAGGGCCCAGGCCAGGTCCCGGGTCTCCTCGGTGGCCAGGACGAGCACCCGGCGGCGCGGCCCGTCCTCGTCCTGCGGGGCGGCCGCCGGCGCGGCGACGGCGTCCCAGTGCTTGGTGAGGAACACGTGGGTGCGGTCGGCGTCGTCCGTGCCCTCCGCGTCGTGCGCGGGGCCGCCGTGGTCGAGGACGGTGCCCGTGCAGTGCGCGACGGGGTCGGCCGTGCCGTCGGCGGGTTCGCTGGTGACCTCGAAGGAGACCGAGCCGTCCTCCTCCGGCACCAGCAGGACGTGCAGCCGCACACGACTGCCGGCGGCGGCCGGCACGTCCACCGGGGCGGACCACACCACGTCCGCCGGCTCGACGTCGGCGCTCGGGTCGTCGAACGCCCGCACAGCCGCCTTGCGCACCAGCTCCAGCACCGCGTCCTCGGCGAGCGCGAACCGCCCGTCGGGGCCCGCGACCGCTTCCGCGGTGAAGCGGGTGCCGTCCAGGTTCGAGGTGTTGGCGAGTCCGTCCGCGGCCGGCGCGGCGACGGCGCCCGGCCGCGGCACGGCACCGTCGGTGCGCAGCCAGTAGCGGTCCCGGGCGAACGGGTAGGTGGGGGCGGCCACCCGGTGGGGCGGGCGCCCCTGGTAGCCGGCGGCCCAGTCCACGTCGAAGCCGGCGGCCCAGGACTTGGCGAGCTTGTCGTGGGCTCCCTGGGCGGCCCAGCCGCGCACGACCTCCCGGTAGACGTCGTCGCCGGAGAAGAGGGCGGCGACCTCGCGGTGGTCCTTGGCCGTGCCCCGGTGGACGCCCGGCACGGCCTTGTCGCCGCGCACGAACGCCTCCAGTTGGGCGGCGAGTTCGGTCAGGTCGCGGCTGACGAACGCGGCCCGCTCGGGCATCGCGACCCGGCCGACCTGGAAGGTGTACGCCAGCTCCGCCAGGGTGGCGCTGGGCGCCCCGGACCGGTCCCGCAACCGGGCGGCGACCGCTCGGACGGTGCCGGCCTCCAGCAGGCCGGCGGTGTCGATGCTCAGCCGGGCCGCGTCGTGGAGGCGGTTCTGGAGGGCGGCGAGGTGCACCGGTTCGACGCCCTGGTCCTCCCAGCCCGCGTCGGGGTCCACCTCGGCGGGGCGCACCCGCAGCACCGCCGCGAGCTGGTCGCGCACCACCTCCTCGACGTCGGCGCCCTGTTGGGAGCGCAGGTGGGCCAGGAGCCGTGCGGCGTAGGCGGTCAGCCGCTCGCCGTCGCGCGCGGAGAGCGGCAGCACGACCGGCCCGCCGGCGGCCGCCGCGCCCCGGTCCCGGGGTACGGGGAACGCCTCCAGGACGAGGTGGGCGCTGGAGCCGGTGGCGCCGACGTTGCTGACCCCGGCGCGCAGCGGAACCGGCGTCCCGTCGGGGCCGCTCCCGGGCAGCCAGGGCCGCGCCGTGCGCTGCACGTGGAACGGCGACCGTTCGATGTTCAGGTGCGGGTTGGCGGGGTCGGCGTGCAGCGAGGGCACGAGGGTGCCGTGCTGGAGTTGGAGCACGGTCTTGGTCAGGGCCGCGAGGCCGGCCGCGCCCTCGGCGTGCCCGATGTTGGACTTCACCGAGCCGATGGCGCAGAACTGGGTGTCGTCGGTCCAGCGGCGGAAGGCCCGGGCCAGCCCCTCCACCTCGATCGGGTCGCCCAGGGAGGTGCCGGCGGCGTGCGCCTCGACGTAGCCGATGGTGCGGGCGTCGACGCCGGAGTCCGCGATGGCGCGGGCGATGATGTCCGCCTGGCCGACCGGGCTGGGGACGGTGACGCCGCTGGTGGCCCCGCCGTGTCCGGCCGCGCTGCCGCGGATCACCGCGTACACGTGGTCGCCGTCGCGCTGCGCCTCGGACAGCGGCTTGAGGACCACCGCCCCGACGGCCTCGGCGGAGACGTATCCGTCGCCGCCCTCGCCGAAGGAGTGGCAGATGCCGTCGCTGGCGTGCATGTTGGCCATGCCGTAGGTGACGTACTTGGCCGGGTGCAGCGAGAGGTTGACGCCGCCGACGACGGCGACCCGGCTCTCCCGCAGCCGCACGCTCTGCACGGCCAGGTGCACCGCGCTGAGCGTGGAGGAGCACACCGTGTCGAGGGTGACGCTCGGCCCGTGGAAGTCGCAGAAGAACGAGACGCGGTTGGCGATCTGTCCCTGATTGAGCACCAGGGGGACCATCGCGCCGGCGGCCCGCGCGTCGGCGCCCACCAGCAGGTAGTCGTGCTGCATCACACCGGCGAACACCCCGACGTGGCGGCGCGCGTCGGGCCCGACGGGCGGGCAGAGGCCCTGCGGGGTGTAGCCGGCGTCCTCGATGGCCTGCCAGCAGGTCTCCAGGAACAGCCGTTCCTGCGGGTCCATGCCCTCGGCCTCGCGCGGGGTGATCCGGAAGAAGCCGGCGTCGAAGCGGTCGACGTCCTCCAGGAAGCCGCCCCAGCGGGACACCGGCCGGCCGCTGGGGCCGCGGACGTCCGCGACCTCGTCCTGGGACCAGCGGGCGGCCGGGACTTCGGTGACGGAGCTGCGTCCCTCGCGCAGGTTGGCCCAGAAGGCGTCCAGGTTGTCCGCGTCGGGGTAGCGGCCGGCCATGCCGATGATGGCGATCGGCTCACCCGTCCCGGCCGCGGCGGGGACCGGGGCCGGGGCGGTCTCGGGGGCGGGGCGGGCGCCGTCCTGGGTGGCCGGGGCGGCCGGCACGGGCTCCGGGGCGGCCGCGGTTGCGGTGACCGGGGCGGGTGCGGCGGTGGGCGCGGTCGTGGCGGTCGGCGCGGTGGTGCCGCCGAAGGCCGTCGGGTAGCGGGTGGCGAGGTGTCCGGCGAGGTCCCGGATGGTCGCGTACTCGAACGGCAGGGTGGGCGGGACCGGTTCGCCGACGGTCTCCTCGATCGTGCCGACCAGCTCCAGCACCTGCGCCGATTCCAGCCCCAGCTCGTAGTAGCCGATCCCGGTGTCGATCTCGTCGGCGTCGCGGCCCAGGCGCGCGGCGACCAGTTCGCGCAGCAGGGCGCCCGCCGCGTCGACCGATCCGGCCGTGCCGGCCACCGGACGCTCGACGGCGGGCCGTTGGGCCGCCGGCCGGTTCTGCGGGCCCCGCGCGGGGGCGCCGACCCGGTCCAGTTTGCTGGTGAGCCGCTCCAGGCGGGCCACCTGCCGGCCGTCCTCGTCGTACAGGTCGATCGTCAAGTACACCAACTCCTGGGCCCGGCCGACCGTTCGCTTGTCCACCCGGGCCAGGCAGCGCCGTCCCAGGGGGCCGCTGGCCCGGAACGACCTGACGTGGATCGGCAGGAACAGGTGGCCCTCCTCGGCCACGGCGGCGTGGAACAGCGGTCCGGCCGCGATCGCGCTGCCGTCCAGCAGCGCCGGGTGGAAGGTGACGGCGTCGTCCGCGGCGAACGCCGCGCGGACCGCCACCGAGGCGATCAACTCGTCCTCGTCCTCACTGACTTCACCCTCGGCGCGCAGCGCGCCACCGTGCGTCAGGCCCTGGCTGCCGTGCTGGGCGTACACCTCGTCCAGCGTCCGGGGGGTGCCGGGGCGCCGGGCGGGGTCGATGCGGCCGTCGAAGGTGACGGGCTCGACCGGGACCGCCTCGACGGTGGCGTACGGGCGGTCCGGGGCGTCGGGGGCGGTGGCCCGCACCCGCCAGCGACCGCCGTCGAGGGGCTCGGCCCGCAGGTCGACGTCCGCGTGTCCGCCGTCCTCGACGACCAGGGGCCGCAGCACGGTCAGGTCGCGCAGCTCCAGGCGCTCCGGCGTGCCGCCGTGCGCGCGGAACAGCTGGTGGACGAGGTCCACGTAGGCCAGGGCCGGCAGCAGCAGCCTGCCGTGCACGCGGTGCCCGGCGACCGCGGGGTGCTCGGCGGTCAGGACGAGTCGCTGGTGCAAGGTCGCTCCTTCGGGTACGGGCTCGGGGGTCGGTCGGGTGACCGGCCGGCGGTGCAGCTCGGGCAGGGCCACCGCGGCCCGGGTCGCCCGGCCGCCGGCCGGCTCCCGCCACCCCTCGACGATCACGTGGGCGTTGGTCCCGCCGTCGGCGAAGCAGTTGAGCCCGGCGGTGGGCCGTTCGCCGGTCCACGGCTCGGCGCTGCGGACGAAGCGGAACGGGGAGGCGGCCAGGTCGAAGTGGTCCAGCGGCTCCTGGCCCGACAGGAACGGCACCTGTTCGCGGTGGTGGAGCATCAGCACCGTCTTGAGGAACCCGGCGATGCCCTCGGCGCACAGCGGATGGCCGATGTTGGGCTTGATCGAGCCGAGCCCGCAGGGGCGCGCCGAGTCGGCCCGGTAGACCTCGTTGATCGCCTTGAGTTCCAGCAGGTCGGTGAGGGCCGCCCCGGACCCGTTGGCCTCGATGTGGTCGATGTCCTCGGGGCGCTTGCCGCTCGCCGCCAGCGCGGCGCGCATGACGGCGCGCTGGGCGGCGATGTTGGGCGTGGCCGGTCCCGCGGTGCGGCCGTCGTTGTTGACGGCGAGCCCCTTGACGACGGCGAGCACCTGGTCGCCGTCGGACAGCGCCCGCCGCAGCGGCTTGAGCAGGACCAGCCCCGCACCCTCGCCGAGCACGATGCCGCGGGCCCGCCGGTCGAAGACGTGGAAGGCGGGGTCCGTGCCGAGGATGCCGCGGCGGGAGAACACCCGGTGCGCCTGGTCGGTGTTGAGCAGGCTCACCCCGCCGACCACCGCGGCCTCGATCTCGCCGGTGCGCAGCCCCTGGACGGCCATGCCCATGGCGACCAGCGCGGACGAGCAGGCGGTGTCGACCACCACGCTCGGGCCCCGGAAGTCGAAGAACTGCGAGATGTTGGCGGCCAGGTAGTTCTGACCGACCGCGACGATGGGGTTGCGGGCCGCCGTGAGGGTCCGCTCGTCCGGCACGTGGTGGGTGCGGCCCCCGATGTAGACGCCGATCGGGCGGCCCTTGAGCTCCTGGTGCGGGTAGCCGGCGCGGTGGCACAGCTGCAGCGTCTCCTCCAGCAGCAGCAGCGCCTGCGGGTCCATGGCCGCGGCGTCGCTGTCGGGCACGAGGAAGAACTCCGGGTCGAACTCCCCGTACCCGTCGATCAGTCCGGCGTGGTACGGGGTCGGGCGGCCCCAGCGCTCCGGCGGCACCGGCGCGAGGGCGCTGCGGCCGGTGCGCAGCAGCTGCCAGTAGTCCTCGGGCGTGGGCGCGCCGGGGAACCGGCAGGCCACCGCGACCACCGCGACGTCGAGCGGGCCGGCGTCGGCCGGTTGCGCGGCGTCGGCCGTGGCCGCCGGGTCGGTGTCGACGCGGGCGGTGACGGTGCGGCGGGGTTCGACGGCGGCAACCGTCGCCGTGGGGGCGGGCGTTCGGGCCGGGGCGGTCGGCTCGGCGGTCTCCGCGGCCGGTTCGACGGCCGGCTCAGCGGCCGGTTCGGCTGCCGGCTCAGCGGCCGGTTCGGGGCCGAAGGCCGCCGTCAGCGCCGCGCCGTGGCGCGTCGCCAGCCAGTTCGTGAAGGCCGAGACCGAGGAGTGCTCCAGCAGTGCCGACGGGTCGAGGTCCTCGGACCCCAGCCGCTTGCCGACGGACGTCATCAGCTGGGTCACCATGATCGAGTCCATGCCGTAGTCCTCGATCGGCACCTCGGCGGAGAGCTTGTGGCGCGCGAAGCCCAGGTCCTCGGCGAGCCGGTCCAGCATCCAGTCGACGGCCGCGGACACCGTTTCCGGGGCCACCGCCGGGGCGGGGACGGCCGGGGCGGGGACGGCCGGGGCCGCCGCCGGGGTGGTCGGCGACGCCGTCGGCCGCGCCTCGGGGGCGTCCGGCGCCTTGCGAGCCGTCAACACCTCCGGGCGCCACAGTGCGGGGTCGTCGACGACGGCGGGCAGCACCACGGGCCCGTGGCCGCCGGCCAGCACCCGGTCCAGCAGGGCGAGCCCCTCCTCGTCGGTCAGGCTGCCCATGCCGGTGCGCCGGAAGGCGGGGCTGCGCACCTCCCCCATGCCGCTGTCCCGCCAGCTCGGCCACTGCAGGCTCACCAGGGGCAGGCCGGGCGGGGCGGCCAGCGCCGCGTAGTCCATCGCGGCGTTGGCCATCGCGTAGTCGCTCTGGCCGACGGCCAGCGCGGGCACCGCGGCCGCGACCGAGGAGAACAGCACGAAGAAGCGCAGCGGTTCGTCGGCCAGGCCCGCGACCAGCGCGTCGAGGCCGGCGACCTTGGGGGCGAAGACCTCGCGGACCCGCTCCAGCGGCTTGCGGACGAACGCCGGGTGCTCCCCGTCGACGAGGCCGGCGCAGTGCAGCACCCCGGCGATCGGGCCCATCGTCTCCCGGACGTCCCGCACCGCGTCCGCCACCGCCGCGGCGTCGGTCAACGGCACCGACAGCACCCGCAGTTCGACGCCGTCCGCGGCCAGTTCGTGCAGCGCGCGCAGCTTCTCGCCGCGCGGGCCGGGCTCGTGGCGCAGCGCCGGCCAGTCGTGCTGCGGCGGCAACTGCTCGCGGCCGGTCAGGACGAGCTTGCGCACCCCGTGCCGCCGTACGAAGTGCCGGGCGGCGAGCAGACCGAGGCCGCGGGTGCCGCCGGTGACCCACAGGACGGCGTCGGCGGGGAAGGCCGCCGGGCTGCCGGCGGCGTCCGGGGGCAGCGGGCGCAGCCGGGGCCGGAAGCGCCCGTCGCCGCGGAGCGCGACCTCGCCCTCGTCGTCCGGGGCGGCGAGTTCGGCCAGCAACTGCCGTACGGCGGTGGCGTCGTCGGCCGCCGGGTCGAGGTCGACGTGTCGGGAGCGGATCTTGCCGTACTCGCTCTGCAGCATGCGGTACAGCCCGGCGCGGGTGGCGCCCGCGGGGTTCACGGTCGCGTCGCCGAGGCGTTCCAGGCCGCGGGTGACGCCCAGGGCCAGCAGCCCGGAGCCGCCGGCGATCCGGCGCTGGAGCCACGGCAGCCACCCCTCCAGACCGTCCTCGCCGGCGGCGCCGTCCGCGGCGCACCCGGTCAGGTCGACCAGGGCGTCGTAGGGCGCGGCGGCGGGGGCGCCGCGGTCGGCGTCCGGTGCGTCGGCCGCCAGGTCGTCGGGGAGCAGGAGACGGGCGTGCGGGAGCTCGGCGCACAGGCGGGTGGCCAGCGCCCGGCTGCCGGGGGCCGCCAGGACCGCGACGGAGCGCGGCAGTTCACCGGCGGCGACCGGCGCGGCCTGCCACTCCTTGGCCAGCAGCACGGTTTCCCGCGGACGGCCGGTCGACTCCGGCCGCACGCGCTCTGCGTGCACCGGCTCCGACTCGGGCACGGGCACGGGTGCGGGCGCGGGCGCGGGGTGGGTCGCGACCGGGTCGCCGGGCGCCGGCAGCGCCACGTCCAGCCGGCACCGCTGCCGCTCGAAGGGGTAGCCGGGCAGGGAGACGGTGAGCGGCGGCGTACCCACCCCCGACTCCCAGTCCACGGCCCCGCCCCCGGCCCAGTGCCGGGCCAGTTCCTCGACGGGCAGCGCGTCCGCCCGGACCGCGGCGGCACCGCTGCGCGCGGCGGTCCCGGTCCGGACGCCCGCCACGTCCGTGCGCCCGTCCCGGTACGCGGTCAGTCGCGCCACCAGTTCGTCACGGTCGGCGAAGGTGACGGCGAGCCGGTGGGACATGGCCTCCCGGCCCGTCTGGAGCGTCCAGACCAGGGCCTCGGGATCGGTGTCGGCGCCCTCGCCGCCCAGGAACTCCGCGAAGCGCCCGGCGTACTCGGCCAGCCGCTCCTCGTCGCGGGCCGACAGCACGAACAGCTGCGGGACGTGGCCGGACCGGGGCCGGGCGTGCGGCACGTACTCCTCCAGGATCAGATGGGCGTTGGTGCCGCCGGCGCCGAAGGCGCTCACCGCGGCGGCCCGCGGCAGGGTGCGGCCGGCGGCGTCGACCGCGGCGGGCCACGGGGCCGTGGTGCGCTGCACCTCGAACGGCGTGGCCGCCAGGTCGATGTGGGGGTTGAGCCGCTCGGCGTGCAGGGACGGCACCAACTGGCGGTGGCGCAGTTGCAGCAGGACCTTGGTGACGGCGGCGATGCCCGCGGCGGACTCGGCATGCCCGATGTTGGACTTCACCGAGCCGATCGCGATCCGCCGGCCGGTCAGGTCCTGGTCCTCGTAGGCCCGCATCAGTCCGCTGATCTCGATGGGGTCGCCGAGGGCGGTGCCGGTGCCGTGCGCCTCGACGTAGGTGATCGCCCGCGGGTCGAGGCCCGAGCGGGCGGTCGCCGCGGCGATCAGCTCGCCCTGGGCCCGGGGGCTGGGCACGCTGTAGCCCTTGCTCGCGCCGCCGTGGTTGACGGCCGAGCCGCGCAGCACCGCCAGGATGCGGTCGCCGTCGCGCTCGGCGGCCGACAGCTTCTTGAGCAGGACCGCGCCGGTTCCCTCCCCCGGTACGTAGCCGTCGCCGCCCTCACCGAAGCTGCGGCACCGGCCGTCACTGGAGAGGAAGCCGCGCTGGCTGAGCTGGAGGTACTTCACGGGGTGGCTGGTGACGTTCACGCCGCCGGCCACCGCCACCTCGCAGTCGCCGTCGCGCAGCGCCTGGCTGGCCAGGTGCAGGGTGACCAGTGAGGACGAGCACATGGTGTCCACCGCGACGCTGGGGCCGGTGAAGCCGAAGAAGTACGAGGCGCGGTTGGCCACCGAGGCGTAGGAGGACGAGGTCGCCGCCCCGGTGCCGCGCAGCGCCTCGTCGACGCCGTAGAGCTGGTAGTGGCCGTACATCATGCCGACGAACAGGCCGGTGCGACCGCGGTTGGCCTTCTGCCGGGTGTAGCCGGCGTCCTCCAACAGGTGCCAGACCGTCTGGAGGAACAGCCGCTCCTGGGGGTCGAGGTGGTCGGCCTCGGTCTTGGACATCCGGAAGAACATCGGGTCGAAGGCGAACGGGTCGGACAGGAAACCGCCCCACTTCGCCGCGGTCCGGCCGGGCGTCTGCGGGTCCGGGTCGTAGTACCGGGCGTGGTCCCAGCGGTCCGCCGGCACCTCCTCGATGCAGTCGGTGCCCTCGCGCAGGTTGCGCCAGAAGGCGTCGAGGGTGTCGGCCTGCGGGTAGCGACCGGCCACGCCGATGATCGCGATGGCGTCGTCGTCCGTGGGGTCGGCGGGCGCCGCGGCCTCCTCGGCCGGGGCGTCGCCGGGGGCGTCGGTGGCCGCGGTCGCGGTGCCGGCGGCCGCGGCGGGGGCCGTGCTGCCGGCGGCGTCCGCGTCGCCGGGGTCCGCATCGCCGGGGTCCGCATCGCCGGGGGCGTCGGTGCCCAGCGCCGCCGCCAGTGCCTCGGGGTGCTTCGCCGCGAAGTACCCGGCCAGTTCGCGCACCGTGAGGTACTCGAAGAACAGCGTCTTCGACAGCGGCCCGAAGTGTTCCTCCAGCCGCCGCGTCAGGCTCATCACCAGCAGCGAGTCGATGCCGTACCGCTCGAAGGACTCGTCGACGTCCACCTGGTCGGCGGGCATCCGCAGTTCCTCCGCCAGCAGGCCGACGAGGTACTCCTCGGTGCGCGGGCCGAGGTCCTCACCCGCGGCGGACGGCCGGCCCCCGGACCCGGCGGCCGGCTCCGGCACGACGACGGACGTGCCGGTCGGCGCGGCGGTGGCGGCCGGAACGGCGGTGCCGGCCGGTGCCGCGGGCGCGGCGCCGGGGTCGCCGCCGGGCAGGGCGCGGGCGAGGGCGTCCTGGTCGCCCTGGGCCACCAGCACCCGCGGCGCACCCGCCGCCAGTGCCCGCTCCCAGGCGTCCAGGGCCGCCGTACTCTCCAGCGGCACCACGCCCAGCCCGTCGCGCAACGCGGCCACCGCAGCGGCGTCGGCGGTCATCCCGCCGTCCCGCCACAGCGGCCAGTCCACCGCCAGGCTCCGGCCCGCGCGCAGTCCGCCGTGGCGGGCGGCGTCGCGGGCGGTGAGGAAGGCCCCCAGGAACGCGTTGGCGTAGGCGTAGGACGACTGCCCGACGCCGCCCAGGACCGCGGCGAGCGAGGAGAAGGCGCAGAAGTAGGCCAGCGGTTCGTCGCGGGTCGCCTCGTCCAGCCACAGCGCACCGAGCACCTTCGGCCCGAGCACCGCGTCCGCGTCCGCCCGCGTCGTGCGCAGGACGAAGCCGTCGCGCAGCACGCCCGCGGCGTGCACGACGCCGGTGAGGGCGCCGAAGCGGCGCCTGGTCTCCCGGACGACCGCGTCCACCTCGGCCCGGCGGGAGACGTCCGCCCGCAGGTGCACGATCCGGCCGCCGTCCGCGACCGCCCGGGCCATCGCCGCCGCGGCGTCGGGGCCCGGCTCGGAACGGCTCACCAGGACCACCGTGCCCGCGGTGCGGGCGGCGATCCGTTCGGCGACGAGGACGCCCAGGCGTCCGGTCCCGCCGGTGACCAGGTGCACCCCGCCGGTGCCGAACGGGGCGTTCGGCAGGGCCGGGTGGGGCGGGGTGACGGCCCGCCAGGTGCGGGTGCGGCGGCCCGTCGCGTCGGCCAGGACCTCGACCGGGCCGTCGTCCGCCGCCAGTTCCGCCAGCAGTGCGGTGTGCGGGTCGCGGTCGTCGGCGCAGGCCAGGGTGGTGAGGTGCAGGTGCGGGTGCTCCAGCCGCACCGAGCGGGCGAAGCCGCCCATCGCCTCGTCGAGCGCGGCGTGCGGGGAGTCCGTCCGGTGGGCGTAGAGGTAGCGCAGCGGGCCCAGCCGCCGGGCCATCCAGCCGCGGCAGAACTCCAGGGCGGCGCCGAAGCCGACGTCGAGGGCGTGTTCGGCGTCGCCGGTGCGCGGGGCGAGGTGCACGACCCGCACCGGGTCCGGTCCGGCCGCCGCCGTCGCGGCCCGTTCCAGCGCCCGCGCCGCGTCCGGTGCGGAGCGCAGCGGCAGCAGGACGGCGTGCGCGCCGCCGGTGCCGGCCTCGACGGCCGCCGCCAGGTCCGCGCCGTCGGTGCCGTCGGTGCCGGAGGCGTCCAGGAGGAGCACGGTGCCGCGCGGCGCCGTGGGGGCGGCGGCGGGCAGCGGTGTCCACTCCGGCACGTAGCTGCCGGTCCCGGCGGTGTCCGGCCGGCCCGTCCCGGGCCCGTCCGCGGGGCCCGCGCCGGGCACCGGGCGCAGCGTGAACCCGTCGATGCGGGCGACGACCAGGCCGTCGGCGTCGGCCAGCCGGATGTCGAAGACCGCGCCCCGGCCGGCGCGGGTGACGTGCGCGTAGCGGGCCCGGGTCGCGTCGCCGAGGAGTTCGACGGCGCGGATCGCGTACGGCAGGTGGGGCCGGTCGGCGGAGTCGGCCGCGAACACCCCGACGGCCTGGAGCGCGGCGTCGAACACCGCGGGGTGGAAGCGGTAGTCGGCCGCCGTGTCCCGCAGCGCGGCGGGCAGGCTCAGCACCGCCAGCGCCTCGTCGGTGCCGTGGGCGACCTCGTCGAGGAGCGCCAGGCAGGGCCCGTAGGCGAAGTCGTGCCGGGTGAAGACGGCGTAGCACTCCTCGTGCGTGCGCACCGTGGTGCAGCGGGCGCGGACCGCGGACGGGTCCAACCGCCTTTCTGCCGCGCCCGCTTCGGGGTCGCCGGCGGTACCGGCGGCGGAATCGGCTGCGGGGGCCGTGAAGTGGAGGCGTCCGCTGCCGTGCACGGCCCGTTCGCCGCGCGCGTCGACGCCGACCAGCTCGAAGCGGGCGGTGGCGGCGTCCGCGCCGGGGGTCAGCCGCAGGCGGACGCGCCGGGGCCCGTCGTCGAGGGTGACCGGGGCGGCCCAGACGACGTCCTCGATGCGGGTCGCGCGGGGGCCGTCGGCGGGGGCGCCGTGGGCGAGTTCGGCGGCGAGGCGGGCCATGTCGAGATAGGCGACGCCGGGCAGCACCGGGGTGCCCGCCACGACGTGGTCGCGCAGGAAGAACTCGGCGCCGGTCAGGGTCTTGTCGAAGGCGGTGCCGCGGAAGGTGGAGACGTTGCGGTCCAGCAGGTCCCGGTGGAGCGCGGGTGCGGCGGCCGGGGCGGCGGGGCGCTCCGGCGCGGCCGGGCCCGGGGCCACCCAGTGGCGGGTCCGGGCGAAGGGGTAGGTGGGCAGCGCGATGCGGCGCGCGGCCGGCGCCCCACCCGGTGCGTGCGCACGCCAGTCGACGTCCGCGCCGCCGGCCCAGCGCCGGGCCAGCTCGACCGGGGCGAGCCCGAGGGGCGCCCCGTCCGTCGCGGCGGCGGGCCGCCCGGCCGGGACCCGACCGCGGAGGGCGGCGGGGTGGGCGGCGTCCCGGGCGGTGGCCGCCAGCGCGGCCAGGAGTGCGGCGCGGTCGTCGGTGACGATCGCCAGCCGCTCCTCGAACGCCTCGCGGCCGACCTGGAGGGTGTGCGCCACGTCCAGCAGCGCCACGGTGCCGGCGTGCAGGAACCGGGCGAGCCGGTCGGCGGTCTCGGCGAGCGCCTCGGCGGTCCGGGCCGACAGCGGGAAGACCAGCGTGCCGTGCGGCGCGGGCGCGTCCCGGCGCGGCCGCACGGCCTCCTCCAGGACGACGTGGGCGGTGGCGCCCCCGAAGCCGAAGGAGCTCACCCCGGCCCGGCGCGGCAGTGCCCGCCCGTCGGGGCCCTGGGGCGCCGGCCACGGCCGGAGGCGGTCCACGACCTCGAACGGCGTGCCCGTGAAGTCCACGTAGGGGTTGCGGCGTTCGTAGTGGAGGGTGGCCGGGATCTCGGCGTGCCGCATCGCCAGCACCGTCTTGATGAGCCCGGCGATGCCGGCCGCGCCTTCCAGGTGGCCGATGTTGGTCTTCACGGAGCCCACCAGACAGGTCGGCCGGTCCGGCACGGGGGTCCCCGCGTCGCGGTGGAGCGCGGCGAAGGCGTCCTTCAGGCCGGCGATCTCGATGGGGTCGCCGAGCGCGGTGCCGGTGCCGTGCGCCTCCAGGTAGCCGACGGTGGCCGGGTCGGTGCCGGCCCTGCGGTGCGCGGCGAGGACGAGGTCGGCCTGGGCGTTGGGGTTCGGTGAGGTCAGCGAGTTGGTGCGGCCGCCGTGGCCCACCTCCACCGCCTTGATCACGGCGTGCACCGGGTCGTCGTCCCGCTCCGCGGCGGCCCGCGGCTTGAGCAGCACCACGCCCACGCCCTCGCCGCGCACGTAGCCGTTGGCGCGGCTGTCGAACGCCTTGCAGCGCCCGTCCTCGCTCAGCATCTCGCCGCGGCTGAGCGCGACGTACAGCGCGGGGCTGAGGATCAGGTTGACGCCGCCGGCCAGCGCCAGGTCGCAGCTGCCCTCGTGCAGGGCGGTCACGGCCTGCTCGACGGCGGTCAGCGAACTGGAGCAGGCGGTGTCCACCGCGACGCTGGGACCGCGCAGGTCCAGCAGGTACGACACCCGGTTGGGGATGACCGACAGCGCGGAGCCGGTGACGGTGTGGCCCTCGATGCCGCGGCCCGCCGCCCGCTGCACCTCGGGGTAGTCGGAGTTGGTGACGCCGAGGAAGACGCCCACGCGCCGGCCCGCCAGGTCGCCCGGCCGGTAGCCGGCGTCCTCCACCGCGGTCCACACCGCTTCCAGCACCAGGCGCTGTTGCGGGTCCATCAGTTCGGCCTCGCGGGGCGAGATGCCGAAGAACGCCGCGTCGAAGCGGTCCACGTCGGGCAGGAAGCCGCCCCACCGCGACCGCGAGGTGCCGCCGCCCGCGCGCCCCGCCCGCGGTGCGTCGGGGGCGGCCGGTGCGTCCTCGGCGTAGTCGCGCCAGTCCCAGCGGTCGGCGGGGATCTCCTGGATCAGGTCCCGCCCGCTCACGAGGTGGTCCCAGAAGGCGTCGAGGTCGACGGAGGAGGGGAAGCGCCCGGCCATGCCGATGATCGCCACGTCCGCGTCGCCGGCGGGGTGCGGGCCGTCGGCCGGGGCCGGCGCCACCGCGGGGGCCGGCAGCTGCGCCGCGCGGTCGTCGGTGAGCGCGGCGGGGGCCGACGCGCCGTAGGCGGCGGCGAGGCGCTGGGGGTGGGTGCCGTGCAGGTGCGGGACCAGGGTGGTCAGGGTCGGGTACTGGTAGAAGAGCGTCGGGTTGGCGGGGATGCCGAAGCGCCGCTGGAGCGCGGTGCTCAGGGCGGTGAAGGTCACCGAGTTCATGCCCAGTTCGCCCAACGGCGTGTCCGACGGCACCGATTCGGCGGGCAGGTTCACCAGCTCGCCGACCATGGCGGCGAGTTCGGCGTGCAGCCGGTCCTGGTGGCCGGTGCGGCCCTGCGGGGCGGCGGGCGCGGCCGGCTCGGCGTCGCCGGCGCCGTGCGCGGCGCGCAGCGCGGTGAGTTCCCGGGCCGCCAGGGCGGTGCGGTCCACCTTGCCGTTCAGGGTCTGCGGGAAGGACCGCAGCCGCACCAGCACGTCCGGGACCATGTACTCCGGGAGCCACGCGCGCAGGGCGTCCTTGTCGACCGCGGCGGCTCCCTCAGCGTTGTCGGTGCCGTCGGGGCTGTCGGGGCCGTCGGGGCTGTCGGGGCTGTCGGGGCTGTCGGGGCTGTCGGGGCTGTCGGGGCTGTCGGGGCTGTCGGGGCTGTCGGGGCTGTCGGTGCCGAGGTAGAAGGCGCGCAGGCCGACGTTGCCCGGGGTGACCTCGCGGGCCACGACCACGGCCTCGCGCACCCCCGGCAGGCGGCGCAGCGTCGCCTCGATCTCGGTCAGTTCCACCCGGAAACCGCGGACTTTGACCTGGGAGTCGATCCGGCCCAGGTAGCCGATCCGGCCGTCCGGCAGCCGTCGCACCAGGTCGCCGGTGCGGTACAGGCGCGGCGAGGGGCCGTCGGCGAGCGGGTTGGCGACGAACCGCTCGCGGGTCAGCTCGGGCCGGCCCAGGTAGCCGCGGGCCAGGCCGTCGCCGCCGATGTAGAGCTCACCGGGCACGCCGACGGGCAGCGGGGTCCGGTGCTCGTCGAGGACGTAGAGCTGGGTGTTGGCCAGCGGGCGGCCGATGGTGACCGGTGCGCCGGGCAGGAGGCGGTCCGCCGCGGACCAGATGGTGGTCTCGGTGGGGCCGAAGAGGTTCCACACCTGTCCGCAGCCGGCGGTGAGCCGGTCGGCGGTGTCCTGGTCCAGCGCCTCGCCGCCGCACAGCACCTTCAGCGCCGGATCGCCCGGCCAGCCGGCGGCCAGCAGCATCTTCCAGGTGGCGGGCGTGGCCTGGACGACGGTGGGGCGGGCGGCCTCCAGGGCGGCGCGCAGCCGCACGCCGTCCCGGGCGTCCTCGGTGGGCAGGATCTCCACCCGGCCGCCGGTGATCAGCGGGCCGTAGAGCTCCAGCCCCGCGATGTCGAAGCAGACCGTGGTCAGCGCCAACAGGCGGTCGTCGGGGCCGAGCCCGGGCTCGCGGGCCATGGAGACGAGGAAGTTGACGAGCGCCCGGTGGCCGACCTCGACGCCCTTGGGCTCACCGGTGGAGCCGGAGGTGTACAGGACGTAGGCGGTGTCCTCGGCGGTGGCGCCGGGCACCGGACCGGCGCCGGGCGAGGCCGCGATCAGCTCGTGGTCGCGGTCGAGGACGACGGTCTCCGGCACGGCGCCGGCGAGCAGGTGCTCGGTCGAGGAGTGGGCGACGAGCAGGTGCAGCCGGGCGTCGGCCGCCATGTGGGCGAGCCGGGCGGTCGGGTAGGACGGGTCCAGCGGCACGTAGGCGCCGCCGGCCTTCAGCACCGCGAGGAGGGCGACGAGCAGGTCCGCGGACCGCTCCATCAGCACGCCGACCGTGCGGCCGGGGGCGGCGCCGCGCGCCCGCAGGTGGCCGGCCAGCCGGTCGACGCGGTCCGCGAGTGCCCGGTAGGTCAGGCGCTGCGCGCCGCAGACCACCGCGACGGCGTCGGGCCGGGCGGCCGCCTGCTCGTCGACGAGTTCGCACACCAGCCGGTCGCGCGGGTAGTCCTGCCGGGTGGCGTTCCACTCCTCGTGGAGGGCGCGCCGCTCCTCGGGGGCCAGCAAGTCGGCGGTGCCGACGGGCCGGTCGGGCGCGGTGACCAGGGCGTCCAGCAGCCGCACGAAGCCCGCGCCGAGGCGCTGGACGGTGTCCTCGTCGAACAGGTCCGGGTTGTACTTGACGGTGTAGCGGCAGCCGTCGCGCTCCTCGATGACCTCCAGGGTGACGTCGAACTCGCCCTCCTGGTGCACCCCGTCGACCATGCCGCGGACCAGGCCGTCCTGGGCGCGCCCGCGGTCCAGCCAGTTCTGGAAGTAGAAGGCGGCCTGGAACAACGGGCCGGCGGTGCCCCGGCCGTCCTCCTGGAGGGCCCGGGCGACGTCGATGAGCGGGTACGCGCTGTGCTCCAGCGCCTCGGAGACGGTGCGCGAGACCTGGCCCAGCAGTGCCGTGAAGGCGGCGTCCGGCGTCACCTCCTGGTCCAGCACGACCATGTTCATGAAGTAGCCGAGGACGTCGTCGAAGCCGTCGGCGGGGCGCCCGGTGGTGGGGGTGCCGACCAGGATGCGCCGCTGGGCACTGTGGCGGTGCAGCAGCGCGACGTAGGCCGCCACCAGGACGACGTACAGCGACACCCGCTGCGTGCGGGCGAGCCGCTTGGCGGCGTCGGTCAGCGCGGCGTCGATCCGGCCCTCGACGCTGGCCCCGCGGTAGCTGGGCACCGCGGGCCGCGGCCGGTCCAACGGCAGTTGGAGGACCGGCAGTTCGCCGTGCAGCCGCCGGGTCCAGTACGCCCGCAGCCGCTCCCCCTCGGGGCCGGCCAGCAGCGCGTGCTGGCGGGTGGTGAAGTCGGCGTAGGTGGCGGACGGGGCGATGGCCGACGGGGCGCGGCCCTGGGCCGCGGCCCGGTAGGCGTCCTCCAGTTCGCGCAGGAAGACGCCGATCGAGACGCCGTCGAAGACGATGTGGTGGAAGACCAGCAGCAGCGCCCGGCGGCCGTCGGCGAGGCTGTACAGCGTGGCGCGCAGCAGCGGGCCGCGGGCCAGGTCGAAGGGGTGGCGGACCTCCTCGCGCAGCCGCTCCAGCACCACCGCGTCGTCGGTGACGGTCAGGTACCGCTGGACGAAGGAGAGTTCCTGCCAGCCGTCGACGGACAGGAACGGCTCGCCGTCCTCGGTGCGGACGGTGGCGCGCAGCTGCGGGTGCCGGTCCAGCAGGCTCTGCAGGGCGGTGCGCAGCGCCGTGACGTCCACGTCCGGGGCCAGCCAGGAGGCCAGCGGCAGGTTGTAGGCGCCGGCACCGTCGGCCAGTTGCTCCACGACCCACAGGGCGTACTGCCCCCGCGAGAGCGGGTGGCGGGTGGTGGGCGGGGTCACCTCGGGTGCGCCGAGGACGTGGGCGGCGGACCTGGCGGGCCCGGCCGGCGCCACGGTCCCGGCCGGCGCGGACGGCGCCGGGGGTGCGGCGGTGGGCGCGGGGTCCGGGTCCGGGTCCGGGTCCGGGTCCGGGTCCGGGTCCGGGTCCGGGCCGGTCAGCACGCCGCTGGCGAGGAAGTGTGCGGCCGCCTCGCGCAGCGTGGGGTACTCGTAGAAGTCGTTCAGCTCGACCGTGGCCCCGAACTCGTCGGCGATGCCGGAGACGATCTTCATGCCGGTCAGCGAGTCGAAGCCGTACTCCTGGAGCGGCAGGTCGGGGCTGATCTCCTCGTCGATCTTCAGGGCGCGTCGGGCGACCGCCACCAGGCGGGCGAGCACCGCGTCCTGGGAGCCGGCGGCCGGGCCGGCCGCCGCTCGGGCGGCCGGTTGCGGCACGGTGTCGGCCGCCGGGCCGGCCACCGCACCGTCGCTGCGGCCGGTGACCACGCTCTGCCCGAGGTCGGTGCCGTCGGAGGCGGTGCCGCCGCGCACCGTCACGGCCTCGAAACCGGCCTCCCGCAGCAGCCGCTGCCAGGTCTCGGGGGTGGCCAACGGGGCGTCGGTCATCCGCAGTTCGGCGTCCTGCGACAGCCACCAGCCTTCCAGGACCCCGCCGCCGACGGTGTTGCTGCTGCGCAGGGTGGTGAGCTCGTTGAGGACGAGCCGGCCGCCCGGCTTGAGCAGGTGCTTGGCCTTGCCCAGGGTGGTCCGCAGGTCGCGGGTGGCGTGCACCACGTTGGTGGCCACCACCACGTCGAAGGTGCCGGGTTCGAAGCCCTGACGGGCCACGTCCTTCTCCAGGTCCAGGACCCGGAACACGGTGTACGGGTGCTGCCGCCCCAACTGCTCCTGGCCGTGTTCGAGGAAGCGGGCGGAGATGTCGGTGAACCAGTACTCCGCCCGGTCGGCGTGGGCGGCCAGCACCGGCAGCACCCGCTCGCTGGTCGCGCCCGTCCCGGCGCCCAGCTCCAGCACCCGGATCCGCTCGCCGGCGGGCCGGGCGGCCAGGTGCGCGCGGACGGCGTCGGCGACCATGTCGTTGAAGCAGTCGGTGAGCGGATTGCCCTTGTAGAAGTCCTTGACCAGGTCCATCGACGCGTCGGGGAACATGATCTCGGTGGCCCGCAACGTGCCGCGCAGCACCTCCGGATAGCGCTCCAGGCACATCCGGGTGAGTGTCACCACGGGCGCCAGGTCGGGGTGTTCTACGGCCAGCCGGTCGAAGGCCGTGCGCAGCTCGTCCGTCCCGACGGGGGCGGTGTCGACGGCGGGCAGGGCACGGACCCGGTCGCCCTCGTCGACCAGGTGGCCGGCGCGGACCAGCATGTTGAGCAGCGCGCGGAGCTGGCGGGCGAACTTGGCCGGCACGCCGAGCCGTTCGGCCAGCCCCTCGACGGGCTGGACCTCGCCGGAGCGGGCGAAGACGCCCATCCGTTGGAAGGCGCCCAGCAGCGCGGTCTCGCTCAGCTCGTCGAGGCGCCGGTGGGCCGCCGCCACCCGGTCGATGCCCGGGTCCGCCGACGGGACGGTCGCCAGGCCCAGGGCCGCCAGCGCGCCGGCGTGCGCGCGGATCGGCATCACCTGCGCCGTGCGGCCCGCCAGGACCAGCGGGATCGCGTCCAACCCGTCGCGCGGCCCGAACGCCTCGACGCCGAGCTCGGCGAACATCTGCCGCAGTCCCGGCCGGTCGCCGGAACCGACCTCGCCCCAGTAGCCCCAGTTGACGACCCGCACCGGGTAGGGCAGCCGCTGGTCGAGGTCGAGGGCGTAGGCGTCCTCGAAGGCGGTGGCGGTGGTGTACGTCCCGTTGCCCGCGGAACCGGCGAAGGCGCCCATGGAGGAGAAGAACGCCAGGAAGTCCAGCGGCGCGTCGCCCAGCGCCGCGGCGAGGGCCGCGCAGCCCTCCATCTTCACCGCGACGGCGGCCCGGAACGCGTGCTCGGTCAGCTCGGCCAGCGCGCTGTTGTTGAAGACCATCGCGGAGTGGAACACGCCGTGCAGCGCGCCGAAGTGGGTGCGGGCCGCCTCGACGGCCCGGCGCACGCCGTCCTCGCCGGCGGCGTCGCCCGCCACGTGGAGCACGTCGCCGCCGGCCGCCCGGACCCGTTCGATCGTGTCGCGCTGCGCCGCGTCGGGCGCGGTGCGGCTGAGCCAGACCAGACGGGCCCGGTGGGTGCGGGCCAGTTCCTCGCTCAGCGCCCGGCCGATGCCGCCGGTGCCGCCGACGACGAGGTACACGCCCCCGTCGCGGAAGACCGGATGCTGCGGGCGCTGCGGGGCGAGCTCGGTCAGTCGGCGCACGTACCGGACGCCGCGGCGCAGCACGACGGTGTCGCCGGCGCGGTCGCCCGGCTCGGCCACCACGGCGGCCGCCAGGCGGGCCCGGCCCGACTCGTCCCCGGCCTCGGCCGCGTCGAGGTCCACGCAGACGGCCCGTAGCCCCGGCACCTCCTTGGGCAGGACCTGGGTCAGGCCCTGGAGGGCGGCGGCGTGCGGGTTGCCGCCGCTGCCGGTGGGCAGCCGGTGCACGTCGCTGGTGACGACGGTGAGCGTGCGGGCGTGGGACGTGCGGGTGAGGTGCCCGGCGAGCCGGAACAGCGTGGTGATGCCGGTCTCCTGGTCCTCGGCCAGGGACGCGGTGCGGGCGCCCGGGGGCCGGACGCCGGCGAGGTGGTACACCCGGTCGGCGGCCGCGGCGTCCGCCGCCCAGTCCACGGCGGCGGCCCGGTCCAGTCGGACGGTGCGCACGGCGGCGCCGGGGTGGCGGGCCGCGAGGGCGTCGGCCAGGGGGTGGGACGCCTCGGTGGCGAGGATCAGGACGCGTGCGGCGGCGGGGGCGGCCGGCGGGTCGGACGGTCGGTCGTCCGCGGTCCACACCGGGCCGTAGTACGCCATGGCGGCGCCGGACGATGCCGGTTCGCGGGGCGGGGCGGCGACCGGTTCGGCCGCCGCCGCGGCGGGCCGCCGGCGCACCTCGGGTATCCAGTAGCGCTTGCGGGCGAAGGCGTAGGTGGGCAGGGCGGTGCGCAGGGCGCTGCCCGGTGTGCGCAGCCGCGCCCAGTCCACCTGCGCGCCCCGGGTCCACAGGTCGGCGACGGTGGTCAGGTCCCCGTCGTCCAGGGCCCGTTCGAGGCGTGCGCGGGCCTCCGCGGTCAGGCCGTCGCGGCCGGTCAGGACCGCGTGCGCGACCTGCTCGGTCCGGCCGTCGGCGAAGTCCCGCAGGAGCGCCCGGGCCTGTGCGAGGTCGTGGGCGACGAACGCCAGCCGGGCGTCCATCGGTTCGCGGCCGACCTGGAGGGTGTGGGCGACGTCCGCCAGGTACCGCCCGTCGGTCGCATCGTTCGCGTCGGCGGGGGCGTCGGCGGCCGGCGCGGGAGCGTCGAGGGAGGCGGCGAGGGTGTGCAGGGTCGCGCCCGCGAGGGCGGCCGTCGGCACCTCGATCCCGAGGTCCTCGTGCAACCGCTGGGCCAGTTTGGCCTGTTCGGCGGGGCCGAAGCCGAAGTCGGCGAGGTCGGCGTCGGCGTCGAGTTCGCTCTCCTGCACGCCCAGCACCTCGGCGGCCAGCCGGGCGCACCGCGCCAGGTGCGCGGGCTCCGCCGCGACGGGGGCGGCGGCCGGTTCGGGGGCCGCCGGGGCGGGGGTGTCGGCCAGGAAGTCGGCCAGGCGCCCGGCCTGTTCGCGCAGTCGCTCCGGGGTGCGGGCGGAGACCACCAGCAGCTGCGGTCCGGTCGTCGAGCCGGTGCGTTCCCGCTCGGGGAGGTACTCCTCGACGACCACGTGGGCGTTGGCGCCGCCGCCGCCGAACGAGCTCACGCCGGCGGTGCGCGGCAGCAGCACCGGTCGGCCGTCCGCGCCCGGTGCGGTCCGGCGCGGCCAGTCGCTCAGTTCCTGCTGCACGGTGAACGGGGTGGCCGCGAAGTCGATCTCCGGGTTCGGCTCGGCCGAGTGCAGCGACGGGGCGAGCTGGCCGTGGCGCATCTGGAGCAGCACCTTGGTGAGCCCGGCGATGCCGGCGGCCGACTCCAGGTGCCCGATGTTGGACTTCACCGACCCGACGGCGACCGTGCCCGGTGCGGCCGGGTCGTTCCCCGCGAGCGCTTCTTGGAGGCCGGCGATCTCGATCGGGTCGCCGAGCGGGGTGCCGGTGCCGTGCGCCTCGACGTAGCTGACGTCGCGCGGGTCCACGCCCGCCCGGCGCAGCGCGGCCTTGATCACCTCGGCCTGGGCGGTGGGGCTGGGGACGGTGTAACCGACGGTCTTGCCGCCGGCGTTGACGGCCGAGCCCCGGATGACGCCGTGGATCCGGTCGCCGTCGGCCACCGCGCGGCGCAGCGGCTTGAGCAGGACGGCGCCCACGCCCTCGCCCGCGACGAAGCCGTCCGCGCCGGTGCCGAAGCTCTTGCAGCGGTCGTCGTGGGAGACCATGTTGCGCCGCGAGTACAGGGCCAGGTGCTTGGGGTGCAGGATGAGGTTGACGCCGCCGGCGATCGCGGCGTTGCACTCGCCGCGGCGCAGGCTCTCGCAGGCCAGGTGCACGGCGGTGAGCGAGGCCGAGCAGGCGGTGTCGATCGCCATGCTGGGGCCGGTCAGGTCCAGGACGTGCGAGACGCGGTTGGCCAGCGACCAGTGGTCGCTGTGGGCGTCGGTGGGCACCCCGAGGGCGGCCGCCTCGCCGCCCATCCACTCGTAGTTGCTGTTCATCAGGCCGACGAAGACGCCGACGGGGTTGTCCCGGCCCAGGGTGCGCGGCGGGTAGCCGGCGTCCTCCAGGGTCTCCCAGGCCGTCTGGAGGAAGAGCCGCTCCTGCGGGTCCATGTTCTCGGCGACGGTCGGCGAGATGTGGAAGAACAGCGGGTCGAACTTGTCCACGTCGGCGAGGAAGCCGCCCCACTTGGTGTGGGCGCGCAGGGCGTCGGCGCCGTCCGGGGCGTAGTGCTCGGCCGCGTCCCAGCGCTCCGGCGGGACCTCGGTGATGCAGTGCCGGCCGTCCCGGAGGTTCGCCCACAGCGCGTCGGGAGTGTCGGCGAGCGGGTACCGCCCGGCCAGTCCGACGACGGCGATGCCCTCGTCGGCGTCGCCCCCGGGCCGTGCCGTCGCCACCTGCCGCAGCAGCTTGACCAGCAGAGCGCGCTTGTTGTCCATGGTCCCTTCCCCGTTTGCCCCGTGTACCGCCCGGTCTGCCCGGGCCGCCCGGTCCGGGCGGTCCTCGGGTACCGCATGTCCTTGCTGTGCCGGCCCCGCCGTCACACGTCAGCCCCGCCGTCTGACCCCGGCCGCGGCGCGGCGCGAGGTCCGCCGCGGCGGCGCGGCGCCCTCGACGCCGTCGCCCCCCGGTTCCCCGCCCTCGTGCCAGCTGCCGACGAGGTGGTCGGTGAAGGCGCGGATGGTGGGGTACTCGATGAACGAGGACGAGGGCACCGGCCGGCCCAGCTCGGTCCCGAGCCGCGCCGTGATGTCGATGAGGATCAGCGAGTCCACGTCCATGTCGAACAGGTTCCGGTCCAGGTCCGGCAGGTCGTCGTCGCCCCGGCCGAGCACCGTCGCCACCTGCGTGCGGACGTAGTCCTGGATGATCCGGCGCTGCTCCGCGGCGTCCGCGGCCTCGATGCGCGGCCGCAGCGTCGCGCCCCCGGCCGGTGCGGCGGGCGCGGGTGCGGCGGGCGCCGCGGTGCCGGCCGACGGCGCGGGTGCGGCCGGCGGCTCGACCCAGTGCCGGGTGCGCTCGAAGGGGTAGGTGGGCAGCGGCACCCGGCGCGCCAGCTCCGCGGGGTACCTGGCCTGCCAGTCCACCGCGACACCACGGGTCCAGACCTCCCCCAGGGCGTGCAGCAGCGCTTCGAGGGCGGTGGCGTCCGGGGCGCCGGCCGGTACCGCGTCGACGGCCAGCATGCCGGCCTCGGCCAGCAGCGCCTCCAGGGCCCGCGGGTCGGCCTCGGCGGCCGGCGGCTTGGCCCAGAAGGCGGGGTCGGCCGCCTCCTGCGGCTCCAACCAGCGCGCCTCCCCGCCGACGGCCAACGGCAGGGCGGCGGGGGCGAGTCGGCTCGGCGGCACGGTCGGGGACTCCCCCGCGTCGTGCGCCCGGGCCAGCTCCAGCGCGTCCGGCAGCGTCAGCACCCCGGCCAGTGCCCCGGCGACGGCCTGCCCCGGGCCCGAGCCGATCAGCGCGCCCCAGGTGACGCCCCAGCTCTCCCAGACGCGGGCCAGCGCGTACTGCAGGACGAAGTCGGCCACCCCGTCGCCGGTGGTCAGCAGCGCTTCGGGGCCGGTGACGGCGGGCAGTTCCAGTGCGGTGGCGCAGGCGTCGACGGCGGCGCGGAACTCCGGCAGGTCGCGGTAGAGCTCGACGGCGCCGGGACCGGTGGCCGGTCCCGCGACGCCGCCGCCGAGCACCAGGGCTGCGGTGTCCCGGCCCTCCTCCGCCTCGTGGGTGGCGACCTGCTCGGGGTCGAGGATGGCCAGGGTGAACGCGCCGTCGCCGGTGTCCCGGCAGACCGCCGCGCGGCGGTGCGGGAGCGCGGCCCGGCCGGCGGCCAGCGTGTGGGCGATCGCGCTCAGGTCGGCGTCGGGGGCGTTCCTGAGGTAACGGGCGAGGTTGCCGGTGGCGCGGTCCAGGGCGGCGCCGGTGCGGGCCGACAGCACCAGCAGTTCGGCGCCGCGCGGGCGGGCCGCCGGGGCCGGGGGCACCGGCTCCTCCAGGACGACGTGGGCGTTGGTCCCGCCGATGCCGAAGGAGCTCACGCCGGCGCGGCGCGGTCGCCCGCCGGTCTCCCAGGCGGACAGTTCGGTGTGCACGGCGAACGGGCCGGCGGCGAAGTCGATGTCGGGGTTGGGGGCGCGGAAGTTGAGGCTGGGGACGAGGGTGCCCTCGCGCAGCATCAGCACGGTCTTGATCAGGCCCGCCATGCCGGCCGCGGTGTCGAGGTGGCCCACGTTGGTCTTGACCGAGCCCAGCGCGCAGCTGCCGGGGCCGCCGGCGTCCCCGAACGCCTCGGTGAGCGCGGCGACTTCGATGGGGTCGCCGAGCGGGGTGCCGGTCCCGTGCGCCTCGACGTAACCGATGGTCTCGGGCGGGCAGTCGGCGACGTCCTGCGCCTCGGCGATCACCGCGGCCTGGCGGGTCACGCTGGGCGCGGTGTAGCCGGTCTTCGCCGAGCCGTCGTTGTTGACCGCGGAGCCCTTGATCACCGCGTGCACGGTGTCGCCGTCCGCGACGGCGTCGACCAGCCGCTTGAGGACGACGACGCCCACCCCGGAGCCGATGACGGTGCCCGCGGCGTCGGCGTCGAAGGCCCGGCAGTGCCCGTCCGGGGAGAAGATCATGCCCTCTTGGTGGACGTACCCCCGGGTCTGCGGCACCCGCAGGTGCACGGCGCCGGCCAGGGCCATGTCGCACTCGCCGGCGAACAGGCTCAGGCAGGCGGTGTGCACCGCGACCAGGGAGGTGGAGCAGGCGGTGTTGATGTTGACGCTGGGGCCGCGCAGGTCGAGCTTGTAGGAGACGCGGGTGGCCAGGAAGTCCTTGTCGTTCGCCAGCATCAGCCGGTAGTGGCCGACGGAGGAGGCGGTGCGGTAGCGCTCGGCGAGGTTGTGCAGCAGGTAGGTGTTCATGCCCGCGCCGGCGAAGACGCCGATCTGCCCGTCGTGGCCGGACGGTTCGTACCCGGCGTCCTCCAGGGCCTGGTGGGCGCACTCCAGGAAGTGCCGGTGCTGCGGGTCGAGGATCTCCGCCTCGTCGCCGGGGACCTTGAAGTGACCGGCGTCGAAGGACTCGACGTCCGGCAGCAGCTGCGCCGCCCGCACGTATCCGGGGTCGGCCAGTTCGTCCGGCCCGACGCCGGCCGCCAGCAGCTCCGCGTCGGTGAAGAAGGTCGTGGTCTCCCGGCCGTCCTTGAGGTTCTGCCAGAACTCCGCCACCGATTCCGCGCCGGGAAAGCGGCAGGCCATGCCGACGACGGCCACGTCGGAGTCCCGGTACTCCCCGGTCTCCTGCGACCGGTCCTGCTCCCTCGCGTGCTCCATTGCCCCTCCTAGAGCTCGATGCCCATGTCGGCCGCCACGGTCCGCATGCCGAGGAAGCTCTGCGCGACGAACCGCGCCCCGTCCTCGGTGGCGTCCAGCTGCCGGAAGATGTCGATGAGTTCGCGCTCGTGCTCGGCGGTGTCCCCGCGGTGCTCGGCGATCTCCAGCACGACCCGCTTCATGCGCTCTTCGATGTCGGCGATGTTGGCGGCCCGCGGGAACTTGATGCTGAAGGTGGAGCGGTCGAAGTCCTTGTTCCGCGCCATCGACCTTTTGTGGCTGGAGGCGTTGAGCTTGTAGAACATGCAGTCCCAGTTCTTGAACGAGTAGTAGTTCAGGAGCGGGAACAGCGTGCAGTGCGTCTCCAGCGGCGAGGAGTCGTAGAGCCCCTTGGCCTTGAGTTCGGCGACGATGCGGTCGGGGTCGTAGTCGTAGCGCATGGCGATGAACGGGAAGACGATCTTGGGGAGTTCGTCGTCCTCGGCGAAGAGGATCTGCTCGATCTCGCCGCGGAAGAGGTCGCTGGTGAAGCGCCGGCCGAAGGTCTGGTAGAAGTCCCGCACGATCTCGCGGACGTTGGACTCCATGGTGAGGATCTGCTGCGGGTCGGCGCACAGCGCGATGTAGGGGATGTTGTTCCGGACGGCGTGCAGGATGGCCCGGATGACGAAGAAGGTGCGGCAGGAGACGCACGGCAGCTTCTCGTCGAGGTACTTCCCCGGCTTCTTCGGCGCGGGCCGGTTGAAGACCTCCCGCATCATCGACTTGATGTTGTCGTCGTCGGAGTCGAGGACGAAGGTCGCGTCGATCTTCTGCTGCGCGAGCTTGATGTTCTCGGCGGCGTGCGCGCTCTCGAAGGGCACGTCGAAGGTGTAGGAGAGCACCCGCTTGCCGTATTCGTTGACGAACTTGTCCAGCATGTAGGTGCTGTCCTTGCCGCCGCTGTACATGAACAGGCAGTCGTAGTCGCCGTGCGGATTGGGTCCGGCGGCGGTGAACTCCTCGTAGACGCGGTTGGTGTAGGTGAAGTTCTCCAGCAGGTCGCTCGCGATGTCGAGCTTGCACAGGTTGCACACGCCCTCGTCGTCGAGGGTCACGCCGGGGTGCCCCTCCTTGAGGGCGCACATGGTGCACGAACGCATGGTTGACCTCCCCGTTCCGGATGCTCCGGTGATTGCCGTATCGATGGATGCGCGTGCGGTGCGCGCTAGTTGGCGGATGGCTTGCGCGGGGTCCGCTCCGCGCGCCGCCGTCGCAGCTCCCCCAGGGGCGCGCGCGAGGACGGTGCGCGCCGCGCGGGGCGGGCGGCCGTCGCCACCGGGGCGGCCACGGCCGTCCGGGCGCCGCGGTCCGGCCCGGGGGCCTGGCGTTCGACGTGCCGGGCCATCGAGCGGACCGTCGGGTACTTGAACATCTCCACCCGCGTCAGCGGCCCGTGGACCTCGGCCTTGAGCCGTGCCATGACCTGCATCAGCAGCAGCGAATTGCCGCCGGTCTCGAAGAAGTTGTCCTCCACGCCGACCGCGTCGACGTTCAGCACCTCGCGCCAGATCCGGGCGATGGTCCGTTCGACGCCGCCGGCGGCGGGCGCGGCGGGCGTCCCGTCGGCGGGGCCCTGCGCCGGCCGCGGCAGCGCCTTGCGGTCGGTCTTGCCGTTGGCGGTGAGCGGGAGCCGGTCCAGTTCGACGAAGGCGGCCGGCACCATGTAGGCGGGCAGCGCCTGCCCCAGGTGGCGCCGGAGGTCCGCGGGGTCGATGCCGGGGCGGTGCGGCACGACGTAGCCGGTCAGGCGCCGGTCGCCGGGGACGTCCTCCCGCACGACGACGGCCGCCCGGTCGACCGCGGGGTGGCGCAGCAGCGCGTCCTCGATCTCGCCGGGTTCGATGCGGTAGCCGTGCAGCTTGACCTGGTTGTCGACCCGGTCGAGGTACTCCAACGTCCCGTCGGGCCGGTGCCGTACGAGGTCGCCGGTGCGGTACAGCGCGCCCGCGGCCGGTTCGAGCGGGTCGGGCACGAACTTCTCGGCGGTCTGCTCCGGGCGGTCGAGGTAGCCCTCGGCCACGCCGTCCCCGCCGATGTACAGCTCGCCCGGGAAGCCGGGGGCGACCGGTTGCCGCCAGCGGTCCAGCACGTAGCAGCGGGTGTTGGCGATCGGACGCCCGATGCCGATCCGCTCGGCGTCGTCCAGGCGGACGGCCGTGGACCAGATGGTGGTCTCGGTGGGCCCGTAGAGGTTCCACAGCTGTCCGCCGCGCGCCAGCAGCTCCCGGGCCAGGTCCCGGGGCAGCGCCTCGCCACCGCACAGCACCCGCAGCGTCCGGCTGCCGGTCCACCCGGCCGCGATCAGCATCTTCCAGGTCGCCGGCGTCGCCTGCATCACGGTGGGCCGGCGCCGCTCCAACAACGCGCGCAGCGCGAAGCCGTCGCCGGCCGTCTCGGCCGGGGCGAGTTCCACGTGCCCGCCGCGGATCAGCGGCCCGTACAGCTCCAGGCCGGCGATGTCGAAGCAGACCGTGGTGACCGCGAGCAGGTGGTCGTCCTCGGTGATGCCGGGCGTACCGGCCATGGCGCAGACGAAGTTGGTCAGCGCGCGGTGCCCGACCCTGACCCCCTTGGGGCGGCCCGTGGAGCCGGAGGTGTAGATGACGTAGGCGAGGCCGTCGCCGGGCCGGGGCCGGGCGGGTGCGGCGGGCTGGGCCGGTGCGCCCCGGTCGGGCCGGGCCCGGTCCAGCACCAGCACCTCGGCGTCGGTGGCCGGCAGCCCGTCGGCCAGTGCCGCTTCGCTGACGACCAGCGGCAGGCGGGTGTCGGCGAGCACGTGCGCGAGGCGCTCGCGCGGGTAGATCGGGTCCAGGGGGACGTACGCGGCGCCGGACTTCATGACGCCCAGCAAGGTGGCGACCAGGTCCGTCGAACGGTCCAGGTACACCCCGACGAGCGCGCCGGGCCCGATGCCGCGCGAGCGCAGCAGCGCCGCCAGTTCCTCGGCCCGGGAGTCCAGTTGGCGGTAGGTCAGGGTGGTGTGCCCGGCCGTGACGGCGGGCGCGTCCGGCCGCCGCCGGGCCTGCTCTTCGAAGAGGGCGTGGACGGGCCGGTCGCGGGGGTAGTCGGCGGCGGTGTCGTTCCAGTCGATCAGGGCGCGCCGGCGGTGGGCGTCGGAGGAGGTCGGCGTGCGGGTCAGGTCCGCGCCCGCGGGGCCGGCCGCGGCCCGCAGGAACGCGCCGGCGTGCTCGGCCAGCAAGGCGGCCGTCGCCTCGTCCAACGCGCCGTCGGCGACCACCCATTCCACCCGGCCGGCGCCGCGCGGGACGCGGACCAGCAGCGCGGTGCCGGGGGCCGGGGCGGGCGGGGCCGCCGGGTCGTCGGTGAGCTCCACCGCGACGGGCAGGCCCAGCGCGGCCGGGCGGCGCCCGGCGAGCTGGGGGTAGCGGACCCAGACGTCCTGGCCGAAGGCGCCGGCCCGGACGGCGTCCGTCACCCGCCGCGCCACCTCTTGGGCGAACGCGCCCATGCCGGTGCCGGGGGTCAGTTCCGGCACCCGCAGCGGCACGCGCGGTGCGCGCAGGGCGTCGACGAGCGGATGCCCGGTGCTCCCGTCGGGGAGCCGCAGGTCCACGTCGCGGCCGGCGTCGTCGCCGATGCGGGCGAGGAAGGCCAGCAGACCGGCCAACAGCCACTCGTCGCGGCGCAGTCCGGCGTCGGCGGCGGCCCGCGCCGCCCCGTCCGGCACCGCGACCGGGTACGTGCGGGGCGCGGCGCCGGGGGCGGGCGCCCCGGCGGCGTCCCGGCCGGGCAGTTCGACGGGTGCCAGTGCCGCCAGCCGGCGCACCCAGCGGCGTTCGTGGCGCAGGCCGGCGGCCTCGGCGCGGGTCGCGGCCTCGGCGAGTTCGGGGGTGGGGTCGGGCAGTCGGCGTCCGCGCAGGTCCTCGGCGGCGGGGTCCAGCGGGGTGCCGGTGGCGGTGGTCAGCCCGGTCAGCCGCACGTCCTGGGTGCCGGTGGCCACCACGAGGCCGTCCCGGTCGGCCGCCAGCACCGTGCCGGCGGCCGCGCCGGAGCGCTCCGGCAGGACTTCCAGGCCGCTCACGAGCGCGGGCCGGCCGTGGAGGTCGAGTTTGGCGGTGCCGAAGCGGTTGTCGGCGTGCGCGCCGAACTCCGCGGCGCGCACGGTGGCGGACAGCTCCGCCGCCGGCCGCGTCCAGGACAGGAGGCCGGCGCCGTGGGGGCGGTCGTGGCGGCCGTGGTAGCTGCGCCCGGACAGGTCCTGCGGGCGGCGCCGCGCCTCGCCCCGGGCCAGTGCGTCGGCGAGTTCGGCGAAGGACTGCACGCCGGCGTCGAAGCACTTGACGTTCAGGGTGTGGCTGGTGTCGTCCGCGGTGACCTCGACCTCGCGCTGGGCGAGGACGTCGCCGGCGTCGGCCTCTTCGGTCATGACGTGCCAGGTGACGCCGTGGCGCCGGGCGCCCTGGAGGATCGCCCAGGTGGTGGCGTACACACCGGCGTGCTCCGGCAGCAGCGCGTCGTGGAAGTTGACGGCCAGGCCGCGCGGCAGGTCCAGCACCTCGGCGGGCAGCATGCGCAGGTTGGCGATGCTGAAGAGGTGGTCGAAGGGGTGCGCGGACAGGAAGTCCGTGAGGTCCGGGCCTAAGTCGCGGGTGGGCAGGCCCTGTTGGGCGGCCCACTGCCGGACGTCCGGGTTGGGCGAGACCACCCCGAGCACCGTGTGGCCGCGTTCGAGCAGCAGCTCGGCGCAGGACACCAGCAGCGTGTTCTCACCGATCAGATGGCAACTGAACGCATTCGTCGTACCGCTCACTTCGCGCTTCCCCCGTTGTTCTCGCCGCCGAGCACGGAGAGCAGCTCACCCAGCAGCTGGTCCACCTGCTCGTCGGACAGGTCCTCGACGACGCCGGCCAGTTCCGCCCCGTCGGCCCCGTGGGAGACGGGCGTCTCCCGGACCGTGGGGCGCGGGGCCGGCGCACCGGTCCCGGCCGGTGCCGTCGTTGCCGCCGGCACCTCCATGGTCGCTGGCGTCGCTGGCGTCGCTGACCCAGACATTGGTGCCGTTGATCCCGTGCCTGCCGTTGGTGCCGTGTTCGCCGTTGGTGCCGTGTTCGCCGTTGGTGCCGTCGCCTCCGCCGGCCGGTGCGGTCCGGACGCGGCGGGGGCGGCCCCCGCCAGCCGGGCCAGGGTCTGCGGGTGCTGCTCGCGGAAGTAGTCCGCGAGTCGTCCGATGGTCGTGTGCTCGAAGAGCAGCGGGGCCGGCAGCCGCCCGAAGTCGGCCTCCAGCGCCTGCTTGAGTTCGGGCACCACGAGCGAGTCGATGCCGTAGTCCTCGAACGGCGCCTCGGGGTCGAGTTGCGCCTCGGTCATCTCCAGCACGCGGGCGAACACGGCCTTCACCTGTCCCAGCGCGACCGCCGCCAGGTCCACCGGCGCCGGCTCCCCGGCCACCGCGGCGGGCGACGCCGGCGCCGCCGGTTGCGCCGGCCCGGCGGCCGCCCGCTCCGTGAGGGCCGCCTCGGCCGCCCCCGGCACCAGGACGGTGCCGTCGCTCTCGGCCGCGATCAGGCTCTGCTGGACCGGCCCCTCGGCGGTCGGCGGCAGTTCGTGCACGCTCGTGCCGTCGAATCCGCAGACCGCCAGCACGTCGCGCCACTTGGCGACGGTGAGCAGCGGCGAGCCGGGGATCCGCAGGTCGGTGTCGCGGTACCGCCACCAGCCGCTGGTCAGGCCGAAGATCAGCGGCAGGAAGTCGGCGAAGCCGGTCCCCTCGTTGGCCAGCACCACGCCGCCGGCGCGCAGCAACCGCTTGACGCCGAGCATGGTGTGTTCGATGGACGGGGTGACGTGGAAGACGTTGGTGCCCAGCACCACGTCGTAGCTGTCCGGGGCGATGCCCTGGGCGACCGGGTCCGCGTCCACGTCGAAGACCGTGAACTCCGCGAACGGGTGGTCGGCCGCGAACTTCTTCCGGCCGTGCCGCACGAACGCACTGGTGATGTCGGTGTAGGTGAAGGTGACGTGCTCGGCGTACGGGGCCAGCGCCGCCAGGACGGGCCCGCTGGTGCTGCCCGTGCCCGAGCCGACCTCCAGGATCCGCAGGCGGGCCGTCGGGTCCACCGCCAGCCGCTCGCGCACGACGTCCGCGACCGAGCGGGCCACCAGCGCGTTGTAGCTGTCGCTGAGCGCGCTGCCCCGGTAGATGCCCACCACCAGGTCCATGGAGCCACCAGGGAAGAGCACGTCCATGTGGCTCTGCTCGCCGGTCACCACCTGCGGGAACGCCTCCAGGCAGCGGGCCAGGAGCGTCGCCACGGCCTCGATCTCCGGGTAGCGCGCGATGAGTTCGGTCGCGGCGGCGTGCGGGTCGTGGCCGGCCCGCAGCGTCTCGGGGTCGTCGACCAGGGGGGTGCTGACGAGGGCGTCGCCGTCGCGGCGCAGGTACCCCGCGGTGGTGAGCATGTCCAGTACGGAGGCGTACAGCCGGTGGTACTGGTCGGCGATCCGCAGCCGTGCGCGCAGTGCGTCGGCGGTGTGCCGCTCGCCCGCGGCCCGCAGCACGCCCATCCGCCGCAGCGCCCCGGCCAGCAGCCGGCGGGCGAGCCGCTCGGCCTCCCGGGAGGCCCGCTGGTAGGACTCGATCCGACGGATCTCCTCCGGTGCGAGCGCCACGACGGGACGCAACTGGTCGACGAGCGGCGGGAGGTGACGCGGACGGATGCGCACCTCGGCCGCACCGTCCACGCCCATGGCCGCCAGGACGCGGTCGCCGGCCTGGAGGGCCAGCACCTGCTCCAGCGGGCTGTCCAGGAGCCGCTCCACGGTCCGCATGCCGTCCGCGGCGCTGAGGGGCGTGACGCCCGACGCCACCAGCGGGCGCAGCACCTCCTCCCGCTCGGCGACCCCGGCGGCGTGCCAGAAGCCCCAGTTGACGACCTTGACGGGGAACGGTGCGGTGCGGGCCAGGTGCAGGGCCAGGGCGTCCGCGGCGCAGCACGCGGCGGCGTACCCGCCCTGTCCGGCGGCGCCCTGGAAGGCGGCCCCCGAGGAGTAGAAGAGCAGGAAGTCCAGCGGCTCCCGCTCGACCGCCGCCCAGGTGCCGCGCACGGTGGCCTCCTTGGAGTCCAGGGCGGCGTGCAGGCCGGGCGCGTCCAGTGCGGTCACCGGGGCGGTGGCGAAGTCCATGACCGAGTGGATGACCCCGTGCAGCGCGCCGAAGCGCTCCTTGGCCCGGTCCACGGCGGCGCGCACCGCCGCGGGGTCCGCGGCGTCGGCCGCCACGTACAGCACCTCGGCGCCGGCCGCCTCCAGTTGCGCGAGGCGTTCGCGGCGGGCCGGGTCGACTTCGGCGCGGCCCAGCACCAGCAGCCGGGCCCGGTAGGTGCGGGCCAGGTGCAGGCAGGTGTCGAAGCCGATGACGCCCAGGCCGCCGATGACGGCGTAGACGCCGCGCTCGCGCAGCGGGGGCCGGGCCGGTTCGGGCAGCCGCACCCGCTCCAGGGTGCGCAGGTAGCGCACGCCGTCGCGCAGCAGCACCGGCTGGACGCGCGCGGGGAACGGTTCGGCGGCGACGGCGCGGGCGGCCCGCGCGGCCTCCTCGGCCCGTACGTCGACGCAGGCGATCCGCGCGCCCGGGTGCTCCTTGGCCAGCGCCGAGCACAGGCCGAGGAGGGCGACTCCCGCCGGGCGGGACGGCTCGTCGGGCCGCAGCGGGTGGACGTCGGTGGTGACGACCTTCAGCGCGGGCGGTCGGGCGTCGCCGTCCCGGTACAGCGCGGTGGCGAGCCGCAGCAGTGCGAGCACGCCCTGCGCGCGGGCGGCGTGACCGGCCTCGTCCCCGGCCGGCGACCCGGCCAGGAAGTAGACGAGTTCGGGGTCCGCGCCGCTGCCGCAGGTGCTCGTCAGCTCGGCCTCCGACGGGCCGTCCGGACCGAACAGGAGGGTGTCCACCCGGGCGTCGGCGTGCACGGCGGCCAGGGCGGTGGCCGTGGCGTCCGCGGCCCGGGGCGCGACCACCAGGACCCGCCGGGCGTCGGCCGGCCCGTCCTCCGGGTGCGGTCGGGAGACCCAGCGCGGCCGGTGGGCCAACTTGGGGTGCGGGTCCTTCTGCTCGCGCACCGACAGCCCGGAGAAGAACACGCAGACCCGGCCGTCGTCGTCCAACAGGGCCACGTCGTAACGGTTCTCGCCCAGCGGCGTGATGTGCGCGTAGCCGGTCAGCGGCACGGGCCGGTGGCTGCGCACCCGGTCGACGGCGAAGGGCAGCAGCGGCAGGTCCTCGGAGCCCCGGGAGGCGAAGTGCAGGGCGGCGACGGTGTGCAGGGCCGCGTCGACCACGGCCGGGTGCAGGGCGCGCCGTTCGGCGCCCGGCACGAACCGTTCGGGCAGCCGCAGTCGTGCCAGCGCCTGCGCACCGTCGGTGCGGACCCACTCGACCAGTCGGAAGAACGGCCCGTAGCAGACCCGCAGCCGGTCCATGCCGGCGTAGAACTCGGCGCCGGTCAGCTCGGTGGGGCAGGCGTCCGCGATGTCGCGGACGGCGACCGGAGCGGGCGCGGGGGCCCGGTCGGCCGGCACCAGCACGCCGCGGGCGTGCACCGGGGCGGCGGTACCGGCGGCGCGGTGGGCGCCGCGCACCTCGAAGCGCCGGGTGCCGTCCGCCTCCTGGAGCGCGACGACCAGTTCCTCGGGCGCGTCGGCCACGACCACGGGGGTGAGCCAGTACACGTCGTCGATCACCCGGTCGCCGTCGCGGGCGCCGACGGCGTCCAGGACGAGGTCGAGGTAGCCGGCGCCGGGCAGGATCGTCCGGCCGCTGACGACGTGGTCGGCGACCAGCGGGTCGGCGGGGCGCAGGGTCAGCGGCAGTTCCCCGCCGCGCGCCTCGACGGCCGGGGTCGTGGCGGCCGGGGTGACGGCCGTCGTGGTCACGGCGCTCGGTGCCGCCGGCCCGCCGGGCGGGGTGCGCGTCAGCCAGTGGCGTTCCGGGGCAAAGGGGTAGGTCGGCAGCGACACCCTGCGCGGCCGGTCGGTCCGCTCCAGGGCGAGCGCGTCCCAGTCCAGTTCGACGCCGGTGACCCACAGTCCGGCGAGCTTGTCGACCTGCCCGGCGCGGGCCAGGCCGCGGACGAAGTCGCCGCCGCCGGCGCCGTGCGTGAACAGGTCGGCGAGCGCCGCGTGGTGGCCGGCGGTGCCGCGGGCGAGCCCGGTGACCGCTTCGCCGCGGGCGAAGGCCGCCAGCGTGGCCGCCGCCGCGGGCACGTCGGTCGCGGTGAACGCCAGCCGTTCGGCGAACGCCTCCCGGCCGGTCTGGAGCGTGTGCGCGACGTCGGCGAGCGTCGGCGCGTTCCCCCGGCGCTCGGCGCGCTCCAGGAACCCGGCCAGCTCGTCGGCGTACGCCCGCAGCCGCTCCTCGTCGCGGGCGGACAGCACGACCAGCTCCGCGGAGCTAGTGGCGGGCTTCTGCGCGCGGCGTTCGGGCACGAACTCCTCCAGGATCACGTGGGCGTTGGTGCCGCCGGCGCCGAACGAGCTGACGCCCGCCCGGCGGGGCCGGCCCGCCTCCCTGGGCCACTCGGCCGCCTCCCGCTGCACGCGGAACGGCGACGCGGCGAAGTCGATGATCGGGTTGAGTTCCGCGGCGTGCAGCGAGGGGACCAGCTCGCCGTGGCGCAGCTGGAGCACGGCCTTGGTGACCCCGGCGATGCCGGCGGCGCCCTCCAGGTGCCCGATGACGGACTTGACCGATCCCAGCGCGCAGAACGCCCGGTCGGAGGTGTGCCGGGCGAACGCGTCCACCAGGCCGGTGTGCTCGATCGGGTCGCCGAGCGCGGTGCCGGTGCCGTGGGCCTCGATGCAGCCGATGTCGCGGGCGCTCAGCCCCGCCTTGGCCAGGGCCTCCTCCACCAGGGCCTGTTGGGCCTTGGGGTTCGGCACGGTGAAGCCGTTGGTGCGGCCGCCGTGGTTGACGGCGGTGGCCCGGATCACGGCGTGCACCTGGTCGCCGTCGGCGAGCGCCCGTGAGAGCCGCTTGAGCACCACGGCGCCCACGCCCTCGCCGGGCACGTAGCCGTTGCCGCCGGCGCCGAAGGAGCGGCAGCGCCCGTCGGTGGAGAGCATCTTCTTGCGGCTGAGGTGGACGTACTTCAGCGGGTGCGCCGAGACGTTCACGCCGCCCGCGAGGGCGTAGGCGCACTCGTCGCGGCGCAGGCTCTCGCAGGCCGCGTGGAGGGCGACCAGGGAGGCCGAGCAGGCGGTGTCGATCACGACGCTGGGGCCGCGGAAGTCACCGAAGTAGGAGACCTGGTTGGCGATGGACGCCCGGTTGGCCATGGCCACCACGTGGTTGCCCTTGAAGGACTCCTCCGCGCCGAGCATGGCGTAGTCGTCCCACATGACGCCGACGAACACGCCCACGTCGCGCCCCTCGTCGCCGTAGCGCGGGCGCGGCAGCGCGTCCAGGCGGTACCCGGCGTCCTCCAGGGCGGACCAGGCCGTCTGGAGGAACAGCCGCTCCTGCGGATCCATCGACCTGGCCTGGCGCGGGGAGAGCGCGAAGAACAGCGAGTCGAAGGCGTCCACGTCGGACAGGAACCCGCCGTGCCGGCCGTAGCTCTTGCCCGGCGCGTCGGGGTCGGGGTCGTAGAGCGCGTCGGCGTCCCAGCGGTCCGCGGGGACCTCGGTCACGCAGTCCCGGCCCTGCCGGAGGTTGTCCCAGAACTCCTCCAGGTTGCGGGCCTGCGGGTAGCGCCCGCTCATGCCGATGATGGCGATCGGGTCGTCGTCCGGCGTGTGCGGGGACGGGGCGGGGGCGGCGGTCGTCGGCTGCGGGACCGGTACGGAGACGGCGGCGGGGGCCGCCACCGCGGCCGCGGCCGTCGGCGCCGTCGGCGCGCCCTGGTCACCGACCAACCGCCGGACGTCGTCGAGGTGTTCGCGCACGAGGTACCCGGCCAGGTCCTGCACGGTGCGGTACTCGAAGAGCAGGGTGCCGCGCAGCCCGGTGAAGTCCCGGCCGAGCAGGCTGTTGACCTCCATGATCATGACGGAGTCGATGCCGTACTGGTCCAGCTGCGTGCGGCTGTCGATCTGCGCCGCGGACAGCTTCAGTACACCCGACAGCGTCCGGCGCAGCCGGTCCACCACCGCCGGCAGGTACCGCTCGGCGTCGGTCGGCGCGGCGGCCGGGGGCGCCGGGTGGGCGGCGGGGGCCGGTTCCGTCGGCGCACCGGCCCGCGGAGCCGCCGGCGGCACCGCGGCGCCGCCGAGGGTGCGGGCGATCCGCTCCGGGTCGCCGAGGACCGGCACCAGCACGGGGGCGTCGAACTGCCAGGCCCGGTCGAAGGCGTCCAGCGCCTGCCGCGGCGTCATCCGCAGCATGCCGGTGGCCTCCTGGTAGGTGTCCAACTCGCCGTCCTGGACGAGGGCGTCCACGCCGCCCGCGTCCCACAGCGGCCAGTCCAGGGACAGCGTGCGTCCGGTGCGCGCACCGGACGCCACCCGGCCGTCCCGCACCGCCAGGTAGGCGTCCAGGAAGCGGTTGGCCGCCGCGTAGCTGCCCGCGCCGAAGTCGCCGCACAGCGCCGACACCGACGAGAAGGCGGCGAACACCCCGAGCCGGTCGGCGCGGGTCAGCACGTCGAGGTTGACCACGCCCTGCACCTTGGCCGCGAGCGCCCGCCGGAAGCCGGCGTCGTCCACCTCGGTCAGCGGAACCCGGTCGGCCACCCCGGCGAGGTGGAACACCCCGTCGAGCCCGCCGAAGCGTCCCCGGGCCTCGATCAGTGCGGCCCGCAGTTGCCCGACGTCCGCCACGTCGGCGCGCACGCCCAGTACCTGGGCGCCCAGTTCCTCCAGTTCGGCGCGCACCGCGTCGGGCAGCGGCGACCGTCCCAGCAGGACCAGGCGGGCCCGGTAGCGCGCGGCGAGGTGCCGGGCGAGCAGGCGGCCCACGCCCCCGGCCCCTCCGGTGATCAGGTAGGTGCCACCCTCGACGAGCGGTGCCGCGCCGTCCGCCGGCGTCGCCGGACGGGTCGCCCGCTCCACCGTGCGGACGCTGCGCCGCCCCGCCTCGTACCGGACCTCCGCGCCGCGGAGCGCTCCGTCGGCGGTGAGTTCGGCGGCGAGCACCGCGGCCGGCAGGGCCCCGTCGCGGGCCGGGTCGTGGCGGACGGTGAACAACTCGATCCCCGGCGCGTGGCGGGCCGTCGACAGTGCCAGCCCGGCGACGGCCTCGTGCGCCGGCACCCCGGCCGCGCCCCGGCCCGGGTGGAGGTACAGGCAGCGCACCCGCCCGTCGACACCGGCGTCGGTGACCGCGCGCACCAGGTGGAGCACGGAGCGCAGGCCGCGCCCGAAGACCTCCTCGCGCCGTCGGTGCAGCGCGGCGAGGTCCCCCTCGACGGCGTCCTGCGGCCCGCCGTCGGGGGCCTGGGCGCTCCACAGGTGCGCCACGTCCAGGCCGGCCCGGCTCGCGCCGGGGAGGTCGGCGGCGAGTTCCCGCAGGAGGCGGCGGTAGTGCTCCGGCTCGGCCGGGTCGAGGACGTAACGGTCCGCCGCGCGGCGCTCGAAGCCGGCGCCCGGCAGGACCTCCACGGCCTGTCGCCACCCGCCGGCCGCGGCCAGTTCCGCGGCCGTGCCGGCGCGGTCGGTCAGGACCAGCAGGGTCGCCCGGTCCGCGCGGCCCGCACGCGGAGCCGGCGCGTCGTGCCAGACGGGCCGGTAGAACATTTCCTCCGCCGCGCGGCCCGCGGTGCGCACCGGCTGCGGCGCCGGTGCGCCGGCAGGGGTGTCGGAGGCGCCGGCAGGGGTGTCGGAGGCGCCGGCAGGGATGTCGGAGGCGCCGGCAGCGGCGAACAGGCGGCCCACCAGGTCCTCCACCCGGGCCAGCACCCGGCCTTCGGGGTCGAGGACGGTGACGCGGTAGCGCCAGGTGTCGCGCCGCTCGCCGCGTCCCAGCACCTCGGCGTGCGCGTAGCAGACCGGGGGCAGCTCGTCGTGGACGGTGAGCGTGCCGACGCCGAAGGGCACGGCCAGTTCTTCGGCCCGCGGCGCCTGCTCGCGGTCGATCCAGTGGCAGGCGCGCAGCGCCCCGTCGAGCAACTGCGGTGCCAGGGTGCAGCCGTGGCCCGCGCCGGCCGGCAGCGCCAGTTCGGCGAGCGCCTCGGTGCGCCCGATGCGGACGTCCTGGATGACCCGGAAGCTCTCGCCGTACGCGAAGCCCACGCCCGCGTAGTCGCGGTAGACCTCCGCGCCGGTGCGCCGCCCGGTGCAGCGCTCACGCACCGCCGCCAGGTCGGTGCGGTCCGCCTGCTCGGCCGCGGGCGCCCCGTAGTGCGCCTGCCCGCGCAGGTGGGTGGTGCGGGCGCCGGCGGCCTCGCTGTAGACCTCAAAGGCGATCCGCTCGCCGTCCGCGGTGAACGCCGCGTACAGCTCGATCTCGGTGCGTCCGGCCGGCACCGTGACGGGTCGGCCCCACACGACGTCGGAGAGGCCGCGCAGCGGCCGGCGGCTGGCCCGTTCGGCGCCCGCCCGCACCAGTTCCAGTGCGGCGGCCGCGGCCAGTACCGGCTGCCCGGCGATCACGTGGTCGCGCAGCAGCGGGTCGGTGGCGCGGAGCGTCTTGCGGAACCGCTGCTCCTCGACGGTGGAGTCGTTGGCGTCCAGCAGCGGGTGCAGCGCCGGGGTGCCGCCCGGCAGGGTGCCGTCGGCGGTCGCGATCCAGTGCCGCTCGCGGGCGAACGGGTAGCCGGGCAGCGGGGTCCGCCGTCCGTCCGTCCACGGGCCCGCGACGTCGTCGGTGGCGCCGCGCACCCATTGGGCGGCGGCCGTGTGCGGGTCGTCGGTCGGCTGCGGCGCTTCCGGTGCGCGGTCCGGCGCGACACTGCCGCGCAGCAGCCCTTCCGGATCGCCTCCGTTCGCGAACTCCCGCAGTACGCGGACGAGTTCGGCGCCGTCAGCGGTGACGAGGGCGAGCCGCTCCGTCATGGGCTCGCGTCCGGTGTGGAGCGTGTACGCGACGTCGGCCAGCGCCACCCGCTCGCGCTCCAGGAACGTCCCGAGGCGGCCGGCGTACTCCCGCAACCGCTCCTCGTCCCGCGCCGACACCACGAACACCAACGGATCCCCG